>CAZXBD010000168.1:0-13837 GCA_964638305.1 uncultured Geobacteraceae bacterium
CCTGCTGTTGCAAGTCTCTACCTTTAGAAATTAAAACCACAGGTAAACCATTCCACAGGCCATTCGTCTTAACCAACAAAAGCATTGCGACAGCACAACAAAAGAAAGGATAATGTCATGAAAAAAACTCTATCTATTACTCTGACTCTTCTCCTGGTCCTTTTTGCCGGCACGGCTCTGGCTGAAAGGGGGAATAATCGCGGCACCCACAACAGCGACCGCTCCGAGAGGGACCGCATTGAGCGGCACCAGGGCGACAGAGGAGATCGCATCGAGCGACATCTGGACGCCAAAGGAGATCGCATCGAACAACGCTTTGATCGCAGAGCGGCACATTTTGCCGAGCAGGGCAAATATCGCCAGGCCCGTCATTTCCAGAAAAAAGGCCATCAGATAAATCGGCACATGGACCGCAAGGGCAACCGGATTCAGTCACGCTACGACCGACATGGCTATAAACAGGGATACGGAAATCACAACTACCGGTCATACGCACACGCCAGGCACCCGGCCCGCGATTATCGCCATTACAACCGTTATTCCGACCGACGGTCACATAGACAGACCCCTTGGCGCAGCCGGGGCTGGTACTAATTAGCGACAACCGTCCGCAATCTAACGAATGCGACGGCCAACGAAGGCAGGCTGCCAGTAAGACTGGCAGCCTGCCTGTTCTTTTATCCATAGGGGCTGTCACAAACAGACAAACCATTGCCCTTTCAACGACGTCTGCTACCCTTAATCACATGGAAACTCTGGAAATCTTTTTCGATTACGTCTGACCATGGTGTTATTTCGGTACCGTGCGTACCGACAGGTTGCGCGAAGAATTTGATCTTGAAATCCGCTGGAGCGTATTTCCCCTCCACCCTGAAACCCCTGAAGAGGGTCAAGAACTGGCAGAGCTCTTTGCCGGACGCTACGACATCGAGGCAATGATGCAACGCTGTCACGAGGTCGCGTCCGAACTGGACCTGCCCTTTGGCAACCGCACCCACACCTACAATAGCCGCCGCGCTCAGGAATTGGGCAAGTGGGCAGAGGAACAGGGCAGCGGCGAAGCCTTTCACATGGCGGTTTATCACGCCTATTACGTTGAGGGGAGCAATATCGCCTTGCCTGACAAATTGGCTGGAATTGCCTCTTCAATCGGGCTTGATCCTGATGCCGCTCTTGCTGCTATTGACAAACAGAGCTACGCCACCCATGTTGATAGTGACTGGCGACGTGCAGCAGAGCTTGGTGTCACCTCTATCCCGACCGGCGTTTACAACAATATGGCCTTGGTGGGCTTTCAAGACTATGGGAACTACCGCAGGCTGATCACTTCAGAAGATTGATTGACGATAGGCATTGCCCTTTGAATTGTTGAACAAAAACCAATAATAAAAAACATGAGTTGGCCGCAGATAAAAACAGAAAAAGCATGATTTTAAGAGCTTTCAATCAGGGTTAATCTCTCTTACTCAGGACGACAATATGGCCGACGAACTCCAGGAACTGCTTGGCACACAAAAACCACCGGAACAGCAACAATCATCAGGGCAAAGCTGGCTGAAGATCTTTGGCATCGTCGTGGTTGCCTGCGTTGTCTCAACACTGGTGGCGCTTTGTGCAGTCTATTTCTATCTCTTCCCCGGCCCTTTCAAACCGGTTGCCTTAAGTGCCAGTGAAGAACAGGTCCTGGAGCAAAAGCTCGAACAGCTGGACTCAACGCAGCGGTCACGGACACTGCATAAAGGCCAAACCAAGAGCCAAAAAGAGAACGGCCTGCAGCCGGAACGCTACACGGAAACCGACGCCAATCGAGAGATCATCCTCACGGAGCGGGAGTTGAACGGCCTGCTGGCGAAAAACACTGACCTGGCCTCGCAGCTGTCCATCGATCTTTCACAGGATCTGGCCAGCGCCAAACTGCTGATTCCTCTCGACGAAGAGTTCCCGGTTCTCGGTGGCAAAACCCTCAAGGTGACTGCGGGGCTGGAGCTGGCTTACCGGGACAAGAATCCCGTGGTGTCCCTGCGCGGCATTAGCCTGTGGGGGGTGCCGATCCCCAACGCCTGGCTCGGCAACATCAAGAACGTCGACCTGGTACAGGAGTTCGGTAACGATCGGGGCTTCTGGAGCGCCTTCGCTGATGGCATAGATGAGGTGGAGATCAGTGACGGGCAACTGCGGGTTAAGTTGAAGGAGTAAATGCTCAAGGACATTCAACGCGGAGGCTCGGAAACACAGAGGAGAACAAACCATAAGTTTAAGGTTTTAAAACCTTTAAAAACCGTCAAACAACCGTGTCCTGATTTTCTCCGCGCCTCAGCGCCTCCGCGTTAAATAGCTTTTCGAGTGCAATCAGAAAGAAGTAAAAATCCGCGCCGTCGATCGACCCGGTGCTTGCAGGTCGAGATCAAGAAAATAACCGAAGGGGGTCTGCCAGATTTCATAACCGGAACCACGCAGGCGTTCTTCGGTGCGTGCCAGCAAGGCCTTGGTGAATTCCGCCGAGGCCTTCGTTTCTGCCAGGTGCGAGAAAGTGTGCAGGACGATGCGCTGGGTTTCGTTCTTGCGCGCCCCCCACTTAAGGTTCTTCACCAGCTTCTTTTCCACCCCCACAGCGTTTTCCTCGTCAACCGCTTCTGCGTGAATCAAGCCCACCACCGTGGCCGTAATCTCGCCCGGCTCGTGACAATCCGGCTCATCGTCCAGGGTTTTGCTGGCAGGGTTGTAGGCAAAGCGATCGGTGTAAAGCATGAGCAATTTCATAATTCAGCTAATATCAGGACGGCTCATAAAACACAAGGGCAAGCCTGCTGTTTTTCTTTTAAAAGAGGCCAACTCGCCGGATCGAAAACGTAAAACCAACAAGGGTCGACAAACAAAGGATGCGAACAGACAGCCAATTCTTTACAAAACCTTTACCGAAACTTGCTTATTTGACTACATTGACTTGTTATTATCCAATCATCTTATAGACTTGCAGAAAACAGCCACCAGCAGCAGCAATTAATGAAAAGGAGATGCATCATGAAAAAGCTTTTGATTCTTCTGTCCGCAGTTTTTTTGGTCGCTTCACTTTCGGCATGTGCGACTTCCGGCCCGGCGAGTGGTACGAAGGTAAAGTGCCCGGCTTGTGGTGCTGATTTCAATTATGTGGCGCCTAGCGAGCTATAATCAACAAAAAGCTCGATAAAGTAAAAAAGCGGATTGTGATTCCGCCCAAGGACAACAGACGACACTCCCGCCGCAAGGTAAGGGTGTCGTCTGTCATTAAACCCAGCCAACACTCCCTAGCATATATTCTTGCATCTTCTCTCTTTGGCATGCCAAAATGGCCTTGCCAATCAACCGATTTGTATGATAAAAGTCCCGCTGCATTTGTTAAGAACTGAAACGGGATGTAGCGCAGCCTGGTAGCGCACCTGCTTCGGGAGCAGGGGGTCGCAAGTTCAAATCTTGTCATCCCGACCAGTGTTTACATGAGGGCGACCTTCCCGAGGTCGCCCTTAGTTTTTGTTCTCCGGTCCTATTCCGGTCCAGTTTGTTTGCTGTCGCTACGCTCAGCTGTCGGATAAACAGGCGTGAATCGTAATGGTGGTCCTGCACAAACCTATGAGGTGGATAGTTTTCTGCTGCGGCCTTAAAAGAATCGCAACCACCCTTGGGAGTGGTTGCGATGAGTCAATCTTGAATTGGCTTGTGGGATATGGGGCGTATCAGATGTGAATTTGAAATTTGATTATAGTCTTGAGCTTAGGGGCCTGCCATCGCGAAACTCGGTTTGCTTGCTAGGCTTAAATGGCATAATTATTCAGTGATATCAGTATCTTCGGGAACCGGTGCGCTATGGCCATAGATTAAAGATAATATTTCAGGCCAATAATACCGTAACACACCAACAATATTGATGATTCACTATAGCGCAGCCTAGCAGCGCACCTGCTTTTTGTCCTCCGGTCGTTTTCAAGCAACGCAGTCCCCTTCCCCTTGGTTCGTATCTGAATGTGACTAAAGATTTATCGTAAGTCCTCTTTTCACCGCCAAGAAAAAGCCTTCAGCAATAGTTCTGTTCAGAGCCATTCAGATCATGATGCAGAGTTCAGGTAACAGTGGCACAGAATAATGACTTTAGGTGTTTCGTAAGCTCGAAGGAAGCATCAGGTAAGGCTCATTGATTGCAGACATTTTGAATGTCATTTGGCCACATTTTGTCATTCCACGTAGCAAAATTTGCTCTAGAAAAACAAACTAGTACTTTATCATCCTTATAAATAATCATATTTCCAGTACTTTACGCCAACAGTCAACAACTCGTTAGCTGGCCTGCCTAATGGTGCCAATATTGCAGTAGAACACTGTTCCCAAATGAAGGGGAATCATAGTATAGGGGGTATATTATGAAAAAAATCGGCTTAGCAGGGCTTAGTGGAATCTCGACGGCCATCATCACATTGCCAATTTTCCTTGTCTGCAATTTCTTGGCAATTACACTCAACACCAATCAGTCGGCAACATCATCCATCATTATGAATTCAGCGATAACAGCTCTGTTTGGAACCGCTCTCCTGACGATGCTTCATATTCTCTGGATGAAAAAAAAATATGTCAGACCGTTGCGGGACACGATTCGGGTTATTGAGAAAATCTCTTTAGGAAACACGTCCGAACGCCTACCGATGGGGAAACCTGTCCCATGCTCTAGTCTTAAGAAATGTGGGCTCAAGGATTGTCCAAGCTATGACAAGGTAGATCATTGTTGGGTCACAAGTGGCTCCTTCTCGGTCATCAAGCATTGTCCGAAAGCCCGTTCTGGTCTTGATTGCCGTGAATGTGACCTTTATACAGTCAAGGACGAATTTGAAGAGATCGGATCTATTGTCAACGCTCTCGGCATTAATATCGACGAACGACAGAAACTGGCCGATGATATTGCACACGGAAACCTGACACAGGTCATCGAACTGGCTTCCGATAAGGATGGTCTCGGTCGGGCAATGCAATACATGTCCGGTACCCTTGAACAAATCATCGGCAATGTCAAAACCGCTTCGGAAAAAGTCGGTTCGGGCGCCCTACAGGTTTCTGCATCGAGTCAGCAGCTTTCGCAGGGGACTATCGAGCAGGCGGCATCCGCAGAGGAGGCCGCATCATCAATCGAAGAGATGTCGGCCAATATCAAACAGAATGCAGAGAACGCAATGCAGACGGAAAAAATTGCGATGCGGCTTTCTCAAAAAGCGACGGAAGGTGGCAAGGCAGTCAGTAAAACCATTACTGCCATGCAGAGAATTATTGAAAGAATCCAGATTATCGAAGAGATCGCAAGGCAAACAAACCTGCTTGCACTTAATGCAGCTATCGAGGCTGCTAGGGCTGGTGAGCATGGCAAGGGATTTGCTGTAGTTGCAGCAGAGGTTCGTAAACTAGCTGAAAGAAGTCAGACTGCTGCGGGTGAAATCAGTGAACTCTCGTCATCCAGCATAGGTGTTGCCGCACAAGCCGAAAACCTGTTGCAGCACCTCGTACCGGAAATCCAGAAAACAGCTGATCTGGTACAGGAAATCACAGCTGCCAGTCGGGAGCAAGATGTTGGCACCGCGCAGATTAACAATGCCATTCAACAGTTTGAATCGTTGACCCAACAGTCGGCCGCAGCAGCTGAAGAGATGGCATGTGCATCCATAGAACTAAGCAGGCAGAGTGCTCAACTGAAAGATTTTATGGAATTTTTTAAGATCAACGAGACTGAAGCTCACGGCCATAGTCAGGCATCTGAAATTGCATCCGTTAAACAGAGAGGAGAAGTCCCCAAGATTGAACGACAGGCCAGTTGATTGGACAGTGAATCACCCACAGCTGCCCCTATACTTTCGACTTCGAACTGCTTTGAATTCGGGAGCAGGGGGTCGCTGGTTCGAATCCAGTCATCCCGACCAGTATTTACAACGAGCGCCCTTCCCGGGGTCGCTCTTTCTTTTAGCTCTTGCCACAAACAAAGAGGGCAGAACTCTTCGATGAGCCCCGCCCCCCATTTATTCCTATTCGAAAAAGTTCACCTAGAACTTGACGTTGGTTTGTGCCGCCGCCATTTCTACACTAACAACTGGCGGTAAAAATTCTCCGGTGCGCTTGGCAATCACATCCAGAGAATTTTGTGTCATTGATCTGTACATAAGGCGCGAGGTGACCTGGTAATCGCCTTTGACGGGCAATGGAATACGATAGATTTCTCTATCCATACCCTTAGCAGGGATACGTCGATCGTAACCAATGCCGTGAGCCTGCCAACTCTTACTCGTCAGATTACCATCGGCATCACGAAATAAAAGTCGGAAAAATACTGCGTTTGGATCTACATGATTTTTGTCATCAATATGCCCTGAGCTATAGACCAACTTGCCAGCGCTGTCTTCCACTTCGACTTGCAACCACATTATGCGGATATATGTGGTGCCGGTAGGTATCTTGTGCCCCGCACCAACGTTGTGCACGTCAACAATCAACTCGAGAGTACCGTCATCCGTGACATTCTCTGCAAGTTTAACTTCGGCAGCTGCACGCAGGAATTCCCGGGACAATTCCGCCTGCTTCGCGTTGCCCATCTCATCCTGAACGTAGGAGCTGCCACCGACAAAACCGTGAAAGGCTAGATTATCACGTTCCTTGCCCATCAATGCGGCACGACCAGGCATTTTACTGACGCCAGGGGTGGGCGTCATGTGACAGTCCTGACAACGAATCCCTTGCTTGCCATATTCGTTGTTCTTCCAATCGTCCCAGGTGTCAATGATGTGCACACCAGTGGCGGGATGGATAACCATGTGGCAGGAGCCGCAGAATTCAGCCTTGGTGTGAATCTCTGTATATTTCACCTCATGATAGAGCGACATGCCATCCCCACGGGGACCGCGCTTCACCTCGCCCGGTTCCGAAATATGGCCCATGTTGAACATCTGTCCCACCCCGGATACCGTGTGACAAAAGTCACAGGAGATGCCCCGGCGCGACGCCGCATCAAACTTGCTGCCGTCGGCGGGAGGCAGCAACCCGGTCCGTGCCGCAATGGGTGCATGACAGGCTCCGCAGAGCAGATCGGTAGCGCCGTCAGTTTGTTGATGTGCAAGAAGATAGTCGGGTTGATACCACTTATCCGTCCATGCATTGGCATGCATTGACTTCGACCATTCATTATAGATGTCGCGGTGGCATGTCGAGCAAACCTTGGGGTCCTCAAAGGACCCGGGTTCGTACAACTGGGGTTTGTCCGAGACGGTGTCCTCAACGTCTTCAGCGACGCTCGCAGCATCTGCCGGTGTAATGACACTCGAAGCGTGTAAAAATCCGACCTCTATTAAAAAGACGCAGACAAAAGCCGACAGGACAGTAAGAGCTAAATATTTCATCAGTTTTCCTTCGGTTGAGGCCGCATTAGAAAACACCAATACCGAATATAACGGAGAATTGCTTGTTGTCAACACATTCAAGACATTCTCCCGAGATGCCTGGCGGAAGCCGCACGACAAAGACTTCGGGAACAGGGGGTCGATGGTTCGAATCCAGTCATCCCGACCAGTATTTACAAGGAGCGACCTTCCCGGGGTCGCTCTTTCCTTTGGCACTTCGTTCTCCACCTGTCGCGCAACGGTAACCAATCAGACACCCAACAAACCTTTTCTACGATCAAACCCTTTCCTCCCGACGGAATCCTCCGAATTCATTTGACAACGCAACTGCCCGGGTGTACGAACGCTCTCCCTTTTATAAAAAGACAAACTGGAGATTCAACCATGGCCACTATTGCTCGCAAACTCCCCTATTCTGTACTCTGGAATTGTGGCCTCATCGTGATAGGCGCACTCATTCAAGCGATTGGTTTCAAAGCCTTGGGAGAAACACAAGGATTTGTACCCGGAGGGCTGTTCGGTACGGCAACTCTGATCTACTACAAAACAGGGGAGCTTAATACAGGTCTCATCTTTATGCTGCTAAATATACCGATGTTCATCCTCGGATATATTTACTTGTCAAAACGGTTCCTTGCCTACAGTTCTCTGGCAATGCTCTCACTGTCTTCTTTTTTTATGCTCATAGATTTTCAAATCAACATACACAACCAACTTTACGCGGCTGTCACCTTTGGCGTGATCATTGGCGCTGGTGCCGGTATGGTCTTGCGTTCACTAGGGTCGAACGGTGGGCTTGATATCGCTGGCGTGATTCTCTATCAGAGATTCAACATAGGTCTCGGCAAATTCTTCCTCTTTTATAATGTTGTCCTGTTTAGCTGCAGCTTTGTAAGTCTGGATAATGACCTTGTGATTGCATCAATGATCGCAGTCTTCATCACCTCAATAACCATGGACTACTGCCTGTCTCTGTTCAATCAGCGAAAAATGGTCCTCGTGATTTCTGGAAAGCCAGAAGAGATTGCCGATCAAGTCATGCAGAGAATGAAAATTGGTGCAACCATGCTACCGGGAATCGGAGCCTATAAAAAGGTCAAGAAAACCGTCCTGCTTATTGTCGTCAACAACATCCAACTCAAACGACTGGAAGAAATTGTCTTCCGTAACGATCCTCATTCGCTTTTCATTGTTGAAAATACGTTCAATGTCCTCGGTTCAACTTTCTCTAAACGAAAGATATACTGAACTTAAAAGAGAGCGCATTCGAAAAAACATTAAAACAAGAGAAGGACACGATGGAACCACTCCCACTTCTAAAACATTGAATTCGGGATCTGGTGCGCTATAGCCACATTTTGATTATATAGCGCAGTTTAGTAGCACACTTTGACTTCAAAACTTACCCCAGCAACAACTTCAATACCGATGACCGGTTGGGGCTTTTTCCTTTCCAATCAGCTCTTTCGATTTCATCGTTTCCTTGAATGGCCATGGTGAGAAGAGTGATATAATCAATCAATAGATAACTCAAAAGGGGGTTCACAATGGCGGCTACCCTGGCATTTGATGTTTATGGCACCTTGATTGACACACACGGCGTGGTTACCGCGCTAACGGAGTTGGTTGGAGACAAGGCAAAAGCTTTTTCTCAAACCTGGCGAGACAAACAACTGGAATACTCTTTCCGCCGTGGGTTGATGCAAAACTACGAAACTTTTGCAGTCTGCACAAGCCAAGCCCTTGATTACGCTTGCGAGTTCTACAATACATCGCTGACCCAGGAGCAAAAAAATGACTTGTTGGGGATTTACCGTGTCCTTCCGGCCTTTGCTGACGTCAGCAACGGGTTAACGGAACTAAAGGAAGCTGGCTTTCGCCTTTATGCCTTTTCCAATGGTGCGGTTGATGCGCTCGAGGTGTTATTGAGTACAGCGGGCATCAGAGAAATGTTTCTCGATTTGGTCAGTGTTGACAGCCTCAAGTCTTTCAAGCCGAATCCTGCCGTTTATGCATATTTCTTAAGAGAGACGCAAACATCTGGAGAGTGTGCGTGGATGATATCCAGTAATCCTTTTGATGTGATAGGCGCTATTTCAGCAGGGATGAAAGCAGCCTGGGTTAAGCGAACCCCTGATGCTGTCTTTGACCCATGGGGGATAAAACCGACCATCACAGTAACAGATCTCGTCGAACTCAAAGAGCAGCTGAGACAATAACCTCTTCTAAAGAATTCGGGAGCAGGGGGGCGCTGGTTCGAATCCAGTCATCCCGACCAGTATTTACAAGGAGCGACCTTCTAAGGGGTCGCTCTTTCTTTTTGTTCTCCGGTCCGAGTCTGGTCCGCAGACGAGACTTCAGTGTCCGATTGAGATCGCGACGACACTCACCCTTCCCCCTCCGGTCCGCAAAGCAGATCCGGTCCGAGTCTGGTCCATTTGCCGAGGTCTTGACTTCCTCCTGAACGGATTCCCTTAATAATGACATGTGTGCTTTTTAAGTTTTGCCATTATGTCCCAAAGTTATGACTACATTGCCCTTTTTATGCCCTTTATCAACATAGCTATGAGCCTCGGCCGTTTGTTCCAACGGATAGCATCGATCCATGACCGATTTAATCTTTCCTGCCTCAATAGCCTCTTTAAGCTCCTCGAGAAGTATTCGAAGCTCTGAAACGGGTCGGATGCCTGTGGCCGAGAACTTTGCTTTCTTGCTGCCGATCATTGAAGTCCATATCATCTGAAACAGAAGGGACAGCCCAAGGACAGGGGAAAGATAAACACCCTCTCGGGTCAGCGAACCTTTGCAACGAGAAAAGGAGCTTTTACCTACCGTGTCGTAAATAACATCATAGGTCTGCCCAGTCCGGGTAAAATCTTCTTTCGTGTAATCAATGACCTGATCTGCGCCAATAGATTTCACCATATCTAAATTGGTGGTACTGCAGACTCCGGTAACTTCCGCCCCCAAATGCTTGGCAAGCTGTACCGCAGCGGTACCTAAACTTCCAGAAGCACCATTGATAAGAACACTCTGTCCACTCTGGATGTTTGCCAGTTCCTTTAGGAAGTTCAATGATGTTAATGCTCCATCGCAGACGGGGGCCGCTTCTTCATAAGACATTCTGTCCGGTTTTGTTGTCAGCACCCCCTCTTCAGACAGACACACATACTCAGCATAAGTACCAGAGCTCAAGACAGATTCTCCAAAAACCTGGTCACCTTCTTTTAATAGCGTTACATCTTTACCTACTGCTTCAATCTTTCCGGCAAACCCAGTCCCTGGTATTGGGTTCTTTGGTCTCATTAGTCCGAGAAAGAGCCTGCCGAAGAAAGGACTGCCCTTTCGCATCATCCCGTCCGCTGCCGTGACGGGTGAAGCGTAAACTCTGACCAGGACTTCTCTGTCCTTGGGGACAGGTTTTTCTACCTCCTTGAGGTGAAGAACCTCCGGTGATCCGTATTTTGTGTACACAATCGCTTTCATTAGGCCCTTTAACGATTAATTTCTCGGCATTAACGCATTTCAGCACAATCTTTACTGAGTTCTTTGTTAAATGCTTAGCGTTATTGATTTCATTACTTTAGCTTCACCACCAGCCATCAACTTACATATCTTTTGGTTATCGACATCAAGTTTAGCCGTTATCACGCTGGGTGATGCCGGGTGCATCAGATGCCCTTGTTCAATCAAAAATGTTTCCTTGTTTATTTTCATCTTGTCATGAAGAAAACAGGCTAAAGGACCTGCAGCCATACCTGTGGCGGCTTCTTCCTTTATCCCATAACGTGGTGCAAACATTCTCGTTCCGGCATCCCGGCCTGGAATCCGTGTCGTTTCGGAAAAAAGGTAGTAACCAATCAAATCATAATCTTCACTGATTTTATTGATAGCCTCAAAATCGGGAACGACTTGCGAAACCGCTTCCCCATTTTTCATAGGCACAAGCATAAACGAGTTGCCAGTATTGACGATTACGGGTCTGTTATTTGCCATAAGATCAGTTTCCGTAATTCCCAAGGAGTGAAAAACATCGTCAATTCGACCCTCAACATCTTTATAACTGGGCGAGAGCTGTTCCATAAAAGCCATATCACCATCAATGAAGATATCCCTGTTTCCATCAATTGTTTCCTTTGAACTCGCTCCTTCTTCTATACGATTTATCTGTCGCAAATAGCTAAAGGTTGCGATGGTCGCATGACCACAGTGTGCGATTTGCCGATTTGGGGTAAAAAAGTCCAGCTTGAATGCCGCTGAATTTGAGGAGGAAACAAAAACTGTCTCGGAAAGACCGATTTTGGATGCAACGCTTAGTTTCTGCCGACTATTTAACTCATTGGCATCGACAACCACTCCAGCGGGATTTCCGCCAAGGCCATTATCGGTAAATGCGTTAACAATATGTACCTGAACGTCCATTCCAGACTCCCATTGATCATGTGATTATGACGTTGACCTTACCTTTCAACATAGTCCAAATATTGTTCGCGAAGCTAAACTTTGCCTGGGTCCAGCGAGTCAACTAATCATAATAGGGTGAATTCATTTGGCGGCTTGCCTCTTCTGTAATATCGGCGTCGAAGACGCGAGTGTAGAAGGCCGCATTCATCTTGGCTGCAGTTTCAGGGAAGGCCTCAAGCGCGAAGGCCTTCGCATTTTCGACGGTATCAAAAGCGTCTATACCGCCAAGAGTGTTGGTGTGAAGGCCACTCAACCAGGTCTTCGCCAAAAGGCCTGGCTGCTGTTTCAGGACAGGGTTGCGACTCTGCCAAGGGGCTTTTTCGAAGGGCACATTGACCTGCACTTCCGTGTAGACAAAGGCACCGGGCTTACGGGCAACTTTTGCACCAAAATGCGGCGAGTTCAGGCCCAGGCTAGCATCCCTCACAATCGTTGCATCAAACACTCGCGTGGCCTGGGCGACACCAAGCTTTCGAGCCTCATTCGGGAAATATCCGGTCACGAATTTCTGCGCATTCTCTATGCTGTCGAACGCGTAGATGCCACCGAGTGAATTGTTGCCGACACCAGCCAACCAGGTTTTGTTGATGAATCCAGGCTGCTGTTTTATCGCGAGGTTCACATCCCGCCATGGTGCGTCGGCAAAAGGAATAGAGATTTGAAGTTCGGTGTAGACAAACGCTTTTGTTGACATGATTTTCTCCCTTAGACTTGCCTGGATCCTTAGCGACCTTCCGAAGCAAAGCGTGAAAGTTCTATGGCTACGAACCTGCGTACCTGCAAAGCGGTTTCACCGGAATCATTATACCCTATCAAAAGGCCCACTCTGGAAACGGAGCGGGCCTTCCCTCTTTTTCCAACAGATAAGATGCTGGCAGGCCAAAAAACATTACGAGCATATTGAACCGGTTAATTTTGCCGTGTGCCAACACCTTGTTTATTTAAGAAAATTCCGGATGGTATTGGCGATCACCTGTCCGTCTTCTTCCAGTGCGAAGTGGCCGGTATCCAGCAGGTGGAACTCAAGGTTCTTGAGGTCTCGCTTGTAGGGATGGGCACCTTCAGCCGGGAAGATGTAGTCGTTTTTCCCCCAGACAATAAGAGTTGGCGGTTGATGCTTGCGGAAATAGGCCTGCCATTCCGGGTAATGTGGCACGTTGTTCTGGTAGTCGTAGAAGAGCGCCAACTGGATCGCCGGATTTCCTTCCCGGGTCAGGTGCCGCAGGTCCACATTCCAGTTGTCAGGACTGACTGTCTCGGCATTTCTGACGCCGTGGGTATATTGCCATTTCACACCGTCATGCGATATGAAGCCGGCCAACGGCTCGGCGTTTTTGGCTGTCCGATCCTTCCAGTAGACGCGGATTGGATCCCAGAATTCGCGCAGGCCTTCTTCGTAGGCATTGCCATTCTGCACAATCAGGGCCTGCACCTGGTCCGGGTGTTTAGCGGCCAGGCGGAACCCGATCGGGGCACCATAATCCATCAGGTACAGACTGTACTTCTCTATGCCGAGCGCTACGACAAATTGCTCCATAACTTTAGCGAGATTGTCGAAGGTGTACTCAAATGTTTCCAGAGCAGGTTGAGCGCTGTTGCCGAAGCCAGGGTAATCCGGGGCGACTACGTGATACTGGTCTGAAAGTGCCGGGATCAGGTTGCGAAACATATGTGATGATGTTGGGAAACCGTGCAGAAGCAGGATGGTCGGTGCATCCGCTGGTCCAGCTTCGCGGTAGAAAATCTCGACACCGTCGATGTTGATGGTCTTGTGAAGTGTTTGAGTGATTGTGCCGATTGATTTTTGTTCCTCTGCTGAGACAGGCTGGACCCATACTGCTGACAGCAGGCTAACGATCAGACCGAGGCTCAGCGCCGTGGTCACTAATAGACGGGTTGTTATGTTGAAAGTATTTTCATTCATGACTCTTTTCCCTTTGAATTGTAGCCCAGACACCCTTGCGGGAACCCCGGAC
>CAZXBD010000169.1:0-10204 GCA_964638305.1 uncultured Geobacteraceae bacterium
GCCGACCTGGCCATGAAGGATTGCTCCTATGGGTATTGTGCCACCAAGGGGGTTCCGGAGACCCGTGAGTTTCTCGCCGAGATGACCAACCGTCGCGGCAAAGCCAAGATCACATCGGATGACGTCATCTTCTTCAACGGCCTCGGCGACGCGATCCAGAAGGTCTACGGTCTGTTGCGGCGAGAATCCCGCGTCATCGGCCCGTCACCGACCTACTCAACCCACTCCTCCGGTGAGGCGGCCCACGCCGGACAGAAGCCCATCTGCTATCGTCTCGACCCGGCCAACAACTGGTACCCGGACCTCGACGACCTGCGCCTTTCGATCAAGTACAACCCGACCATCTCCGGCATCCTGATCATCAATCCGGACAACCCCACCGGTGCTGTCTGGCCGGAGCGGATTCTCACAGAGATGGTTGCGATTGCCAAAGAGTATGACCTTTTCATCATCGCCGACGAAATTTACCAGAACCTGGTCTACAACGGCCAATCGACCAAGCCGATTTCAGACCTGATCGGCGACGTCCCGGCCATTTCGATGAAAGGGATCAGCAAAGAGCTGCCCTGGCCGGGGTCCCGCTGCGGGTGGATAGAAGTCTACAATGCCGACAAGGACCCGATGTTCAAACGCTATATCCAGAGCATTGTCGACTCGAAAATGGTCGAAGTCTGTTCCACAACCCTGCCGCAGAAAGCGATCCCACCAATCTTAAGCCATCCGAAGTATCCGGCCTGGCTCGAGGAACGGATAGTCCGTTACGAAAAGTTTTCCAACATCGCCTACGACGTCCTCAGAAAAATACCGGCGATCAAGGTCAACCGGACCAATGGCGCTTTTTACATGAGCGTTGCCTTCAAGGAGGGGACACTCAACGACAGGCAGACGCTGCCGATTGAAACCTCGGAAGTTCGCGAGCTGGTCGAAAACCTGGTCAATCAACCGGAAGTCTCTACGGACAAACGCTTTGTCTATTACCTGTTGGCTTCAACCGGAATCTGCGTGGTACCTCTCTCATCTTTCTTTACTCCGGAAAGAGGCTTCCGCATCACTCTGCTGGAGCGCGACGAGGCAACCTTCACTCGCATATTTAAACAAATCGCTGCCAACATCAAAAAATACCTGAGCTCAGACGTTGCATAGAAATTTAAAAGGCCGGCATTTTATTGCCGGCCTTTTTGGTATACTCTCCCTGAACCTTGCACCGTTCACCCAACGTTTCTCACGCCAACTCAAATGAGATCAACGTGGAGCCTTTCAGCTCCCCTCTCATCAGGAGCTTCCTAGAACCAGATGCCAACACCAAACACAATCAACCGCGAGCTTCCGGTCACCTCAAAAGATCAATTGATCGACTTTCTGACCGCCGGGGCCCGTCCGGAAAGCGATTGGGGTATCGGTGCAGAGATGGAGAAGCTGGTTCTCGATGCCCGCACAGGTAAGGCTGCAGAGTTCTCACGGGTTGAGACATTACTGTCAGAACTGGCAAAGTCCGGGGATTGGCAGGATATTCGTGAAGGCTCAAGGCTGATCGGCCTGCAAGGACCACATTCGTCCATCACCCTCGAGCCGGGCGGACAGCTTGAGCTCTCGGGACAACTCTGTGCCGACCTGTTTTGCAACTGCAATGATTTTTCCCGACATATTGTCCATGCTGTCGCTGCCTGTGAAAAACTGGGTCTGGTTCTGGTCGGCCTTGGCACCCAACCTTTCAGTCGTCTGGAAGAGATCGAATGGGCACCCAAGGCACGCTATGACATCATGGGCCCCTACATGCAGAAGACCGGTGACATGGGACAGCGCATGATGAAGCAGAGCGCCGGTCTGCAGGTTAATCTTGATTTCAGCGACGAAGCCGACTGCATGAGGAAGATGCGTCTCGCCCAGGCGCTCACGCCTCTTCTCTACGGTCTTTTTGCCAACTCGCCGATCATGGACGGGCAGCCAACCGGCTTTTTGACCACACGGGGGGAAATCTGGTCGCGCACTGACCCTGATCGTACCGGCCTGCTGGCTTTTCTCGACAAACCGGATGCCGGCTTTGCCGACTACGTTGAGTATGCTCTCGATGTGCCGATGTATTTTATTGCCCGCGAGGAGCAATATATCGATCTGACCCAACAGACGTTTCGCTTCCGGGAATTTCTTGCATCAGGGCACCATGGTCACCAGGCGACTCTTGGTGATTGGGACATGCATCTCTCGACCCTCTTTCCCGAAGTTCGCCTGCGCCCGCAGATCGAAGTTCGATCTGCCGACAGCCTGCCGCCGCACCTGGTTCTGACTGTGGCGGCGCTGCTCAAAGGGTTGCTTTACGACGAAGATTCTTTCCAGTCTGCCTGGGAGCACTGCCGTCTGGACTCCGCTGCAGAGCTTGCACGATCATGTCGTCTGGCCTGGCGACAAGGGTTGCAAACGCCATGGAAGGCGGGCACCTTGCAAGACCTGGCGCGAACCTGCCTCACCCTGGCTCGCCAGGGACTAGACAGACAGCAATCCCGGCGTTGCCAGGAGCGCAGCGAGAGCTATTTCCTGGACGGCCTGGATGACCTGATTGACGGCGGAGAAACCCTCGCCGAGAAGCTTCTGCAGAACTGGCAGGGAAGTCATCAGGACAAGTTCAAAGCCCTGATCGGCCATTGTGGTTTCTTTGACGTCGCCTCCAACCGACCTGACGAAAGTTGTGCAAACGCTCAGTTCAAGCCGGCGAGCTGACCCTGTTTTTGACAACACCTTGGTTCCATTGAACCAACAAGGCTGCCTGCGAACCTTCCGGAACAGGTTGTAAAAATCAAATCCCGGCCCGGGCCCACTCTGCATTCCACATAATCAGGGCCGACTCCTATAATCCGAATCGGCCCTGGTGTTTCTGAGAGACACAAGCGTGCCTCAGTTGGTGAAAAAAGTTTTGCACGAAACAATCGTCTTTCTCATGAATCGGACATCGTCCCGTGCGATCGCAAAAAGTCCTGATAGTGCTCCGGCAAGCCGTGATGTTCCGCACCACGAATCAGGCGCGCCAGGTAATCGACATGAGGTTTAAGGCCCACCTTAAATTTGGCGCCACGATAAATCGAACATGACAACTCCCCCTGCTCAGTACGGACAACAACCTGTTGACGACGATAGCGCCCTCGCTCAACGTTCTCATAGACGTCCAGACCGGTCAGACTCGATTCCGGGACATCGTAAACCACACCGTGAACATGGCTGCGACGGTCATCCATCAGATCGGCCTTGCCGGTGCCGTCCTCTCCCGGCACATGGAAAACCAGCCGGACGTCACGCAGTTTGCCGACAGCAACCGGCTCAAAAACAACCTTACGTTCCTTGAGAGTCTCTACATCCATGTTCGCGCCATAAGCGAAATAGTGCATACTGACCTCCAGAGTTTAGGTGGATACATTGACGATAGTGCGGAAGCTTCATAGAAGTTGACTGCCTGGTGAGAGAAACCTTGCAGGTTTTTCAAGGCCTTTATATGCATTGTATCGCAGAATTTGCTCTTGTCTTGCCGGCATCGGGTCAGTATAGTGTCCCCTTCATAATAAACCGTTTTTTCGAGGAGCTTTTCAATGGCACAGACGCTTGACATGCAACAGGCCCAGAGGGCCATAGACACCATCCGCCTGCTCTCCGCCGACATGGTGGAACAGGCCCAATCAGGGCATCCCGGCACCCCCATGGAGGCAGCTCCGATCGCCTACCTGCTTTACAACCGGTACATGCGCTACAACCCCAAAAATCCGGATTGGGCAGGTCGGGACCGGTTCATCCTTTCCTGCGGCCACGCCTCCGCGCTCCTCTACAGCATGCTGCATCTCTCCGGCTACGACCTCACCCTGGACGACCTGAAGAACTTTCGCCAGATCGACAGCCCGACCGCAGGTCATCCGGAATTCGGACACGCACCCGGCATCGAAACGACAACCGGTCCTCTTGGCCAGGGCATCTCCGTCGGCGTCGGCATGGCGATGGGCGCCCGCTTCCTGAAACAGCGCGTCAGCGAAAGCCTGTTCGATTACACGATCTACGGCCTCTGCTCCGACGGCGACCTGATGGAAGGGGTCGCTGCCGAATCAGCCTCTCTGGCCGGGCACCTGCGCCTGGGCAACCTGGTTTACCTCTACCTCGACAACAAGATCACCATTGAAGGGGACACTGACCTGGCCTTTACTGAAGAAGTCGCGACCCGCTATCTCAGCTACGGCTGGCAGGTTCAGCACGTCGAAGGAGAGAATGTCCAGGACCTTGATCGGGCCATCGCCAAGGCCAAACATTCTCCCCGTCCTTCACTGATCATTGCCCGTTCGCATATCGGCTTCGGCGCACCGAACAAACAGGACACCCACGACGCCCACGGTGCCCCGCTGGGTGCCGATGAGCTGAAGCTGACCAAAAAGTTTTTCGGACGCGATCCAGAAACAACTTTTGACGTCCCGGCAGAGGTTGCTGCCCATATGGGTGAAGCCATCAACCGTGGCGCGGAGCAGGAGACTCTCTGGCAACAGGCTTTCGCCAACGAGCTGAAAGAGAACCCGACCCTTGCCACCTGGCAGACAGCCGCGACAGGAGCGCTTCCAGAAGGCTGGGATGACCTGCCAAGCTTTGCCGCCGGCGAGAAGCTGGCCACCCGTCAGGCCAGCGGCAAAACACTCAACACTCTGGCTGGGAAGCTACCCTTTTTGCTGGGTGGTTCTGCCGACCTCGGGCCATCCAACAACACGACCCTCAAGGACGAGGAGTCATTCACTCCCTGCACCGTCGGTCGCAATATCCACTTTGGTGTCCGTGAACACGGAATGGCGGCGGTTCTCAACGGTCTGGCCCACACCCCGGGGTTGATTCCCTTCGGCGGCACTTTTATGATCTTTGCCGACTATATGCGCCCGCCGATGCGCCTGGCAGCGATGATGGGCCTCGGCACCATTTATGTCCTGACTCATGACTCCATCGGCCTCGGCGAAGATGGCCCCACCCATCAGCCGATCGAACAATTGCCTAATTTGAGAGCGGTTCCCAACCTGACCGTTATCCGCCCCGGCGACGCCAACGAAACTGTTCAGGCGTGGAAAGCAGCCATCGCCAATCGCCAAGGGCCAACGGCTTTGATCTTGACCCGCCAGGGCTTGCCAACCCTTGATCGCGACACATACGGTGCTGCCGAAGGCCTCCACCAGGGCGGATATATTCTGTCCAAGGAACAAGGCGACTTGCAGGCAATAATTATCGCCAGCGGCTCTGAAGTCCCTCTGGCTCTGGAGGCACAAGAACAATTGCAACAGGAAGGCATCAGCACCCGGGTTGTTTCACTCCCTTGCTGGGAGCTTTTTGAGAAGCAATCCCAAGACTATCGCGATCAGGTTCTGCCACATACGTGTCTGAACCGGGTCGCCGTAGAAACTGCGGCCACATTCGGCTGGGAACGCTATGTCGGCTTCAAAGGCAAAACCATCGGCATGCAGGGTTACGGTGCCAGCGGCCCAGCAGGACAACTGATGGAGAAGTTTGGCTTCACAACTGAAAACGTAGTTGCCAAAGTCAAAGAACTTCTCTAAACCAAGGGGTAATCAAGCAAAGAGGGGGCACTTCAGAATTGAAGTGCCCCCTCTTTTTGTACATAGCGCCTTACAGACTGAAGGAACACTTCTGATTGTTGATCGCATCACTCGTAGTTAGGGGTCAGGTCTACACATTTCACATTTTTTGCGCAAAGCGCATTTTTTGTGAAATGTGTAGACCTGACCCCTATTCCGCATAACCAGCCGGGGTTTCTGCGCTTTCTGTCCCGACTTGGATCTACTCCTTAACCAGTTTTTTAAGATCCTGTATCAATTCGCTGACCAGACCGTAACCTTGAGCCCAGAAGTCGGGGGCGGCGAGGTCTATGCCCAACGGTTTGACAAGGGCATCAGGCCGTACGGAACCACCGGCTCGCAATAACTCGAGGTAGGTGGGGATGAACGTGGGACCTTCGGTGCGATACTTCTGATAAAGCGCCAGCACCAATAGCTCACCGAACACGTAGGAATAACAGTAGAAGCGGGCATGTATAAAATGACTGATGTAGCTCCAACCCCAACGATAAGCCGGGATCATTTCAACTCGGTCGCCCAGCAGACGGGCATTTTCTGTCAGCCACAATTCACACAGGTCGTCTTCCGTAAGCAGCTCTTGCCCTCTGCGGGCATGCGCCGCCTGTTCGAAACGAGTCAATACGGTCTGCCGGCAGGTTGTCGCAATAATCTCCTCAATTTTGGCGCAGAGCAGGGCAATTCTGGTCTGACGATCGGGTTCCTGGTTCAGCAGTGCGCGGGTCAAGAGCATTTCGCCAAAGACGCTCGCCGTTTCCGCCACAGGCAGAGGCGCATGGTAATGGAAAAAATTCTGGTCACCCGAGAGGACATAATGCACTGCGTGTCCCAGCTCATGGGCCAGAGTGGAAACATCGCGCAAGGTGCCGGTAAAGTTGAGCAGGACATAAGGGTCGGCACCCGGATAGAGCCCCATACAGAAGGCCCCGCCAGATTTGCCGGGACGCGGTGCGGCATCAAGCCGTCCGGTATCGACCAATCGCTCCACGATATCAGCCATTTCCGGTGAAAAACCTCGAAAAGCACTCGACACCAGGTCAAGAGCTTCCGCAAAAGAGTATTTCCGGGTTTCCTTTGCCACCGGGGCATACAGGTCGGTGTTCTTCATCTTGTCGAGATCAAGCAACTGGCGTTTCAGCTCAAAGTACTCCTGAGCGAGAGGGTAGTGCTCCTCGGTCACCGCCAGCATCTGTTCCACCATCTGCGGATCGGTTTCACTGCTCAGGTGCGTCGGCGTCATCAGGTCTGGATAGCTCCGCAGCTCAGCTTCCTTGCCGTGGTCGAGGAGAATATTGTTAAAACAGCTGGTCAGCACCAACGCGTGTTCGGCGTGTTTATCAAGGAAAGTCGCAAAAGCCGTTTCGCGAACATCACGCTGTGGATGATAAATCAATGACAGGAGTTCTTCCCCGGTCGTCTCACGCTCTTCGTCCTCACCGGGGAACTGGTAACGGTAACGCAGACCGGCTGTCAACTCGTCGAAGAGTTGGACGAAAGCGTCTTTACCTGAGAGGTCTTTACGCTTGAGAGCCTGTTCGACCGGCTCGCTAAGCGTGTACGGCGCTTGAGCCCTTACCGTTGACAGGTAATGAGCATAGGGGGAAAGAGTCGCTTTCCGGACAAGCGTTGAGAAAGTTTCCTCGTCAAGGGCCAGAAGTTCGAGTTCGAAGAAAAGTGTCGCTTCATGGATCTCCTGCCAGGCTTCACGCACCTGGGCGACAAGTCGGGTATGTTGCTGATTTTCACTGTCTGCGTAGAAACGCAGTTGCGCATAAAGGAAAGGTTTGAGGACACCGAGTTGCAACGCTTCATAGCGCTGCAGCGCTTCATTCAACCTGGTGGATGTAATTTCAGCACAATTGATCTGGCCATAGAAGTCTGCTCTGAACCTGCTTGCCTCTTGATTCGCAGCAGCCAGGTCCTCTTGCAGCTTCTGTTGATCGGAATCGGCGTATAACGGTGTCAAATCCCAGCAGACTTTATCGGGGGAGAGATTGCGCATGTTTTCTCCTTATCTACTTTTTAAAAATAAAAACATTTTAACGCAAAGGCACAAAGAAAAGACAGTAAAGACGCAAAGGGCAAACCTTTAAAAAATATTCTTGTTGAACGCTGACAAAGGTGGATAAAAAACGAAGAGAAAACCCAGACAAGATTCAACGCGGAGGCGCTGAGGCGCAGAGAAACGACTATTAATTATTAAGAGATAACCCGGTCGTAGCCAAGGTCCTCTGTGCCTCGGCGTCTCACCGTCAATAAATAACGTGATCTGCTTTTGACTTCGTTTGAGTTTACCCTTCTCTTATAGGTTTTCTTTGCGTCCTTTATATTAACTTTTGCGCTTTTGCGTTAAATGTTTACGTAAACCATTTCTTATCACACACGTCTAAGTCAGAAGGGACAGATCTACAGGAGAAGCAAGTGCCACCAACTACGGCAGCAATCGTTGACAGCCTTCCAGGAAGCGGCTACGCTCAAAAAATGGTCGACCCGGACGAAAAGGCGTTAATAGAAAAAATTCGCAACGGCGACGAAGCCGCTTTCGAGCAGCTCGTCAAGGAACATACCGGCAAAGTCGTCGGTCTGGCCTGGCGCCTGGTCGGCAACCGCGAAGAAGCCGAAGACCTTGCCCAGGAAGCTTTCCTGAGGCTGCACCGCTCCTTGCCTAAATTCCGCGGAGAAAGCCGTATCGGCACCTGGTTGTACCGTACAACGACACGCCTGGCAATCGACCATCTGCGGCGGGAGCGTATCAAACGCAAACTGTTTTTCTTCCGCCAGAGCAATGAGGCACCGGACCCGGTTGAACTGGCAAGCGACTCGCGTCGCGACCCGGGACGCGAACTGCAATCGGCGCAGGCGATGCAGGCCCTGCGGAAAAGTCTCGACACACTTTCACCACGCCAGCAGGTGATTTTCACCCTGAGGCATTATGACGGGCTGCCATTGAAAGAGATAGCCGGGCATCTCGGGCTCAAAACTGGAACCGTGAAAGCCCACCTGCATCGGGCCATCATGCAACTGCGCAAAGACCTGGCTGGTTACCACGAGGTATCGTTATGAAAAACAAAAATTGCCTGAGCGAACTGGACCTGACTCTGCATTATTATGGTGAGCTTGCTACCGACGGCGAACAGTTTCGGCACCTGGCTGACTGTGCTTTTTGCACGGAACGTTTTGCTGCTCTCGGCAGAGATCTGGCTGGATTGCCTGATCCGCTCAATGAGCCTGATGAACTGGCAGGGACACGCATGGCGGCACGGGTCAACGAGCGCTTAAAGAGAAAGCGCAGAAACTGGGCCCCGGCCCTCGGAGTCTCAACCGTTGCAGTTTTTGCCCTGGTGGCCACCATTGCCACACTATCTCCAACAAAAGAACCGATGCAGGCACCGCAAGATTTCACCCAGCAGGTTACAACGGCAAATATCAGTGAGGAAATGCCTGATATCGATTTTCTAGAAGAGCTGGAATTACTGAAGGAGCTGGACTTGTTAAGCCAGCTGGAAGGAGTTTGACATGCGCGGTAAAAAAGCCACCATTGTCACTTGCCTCTTGATTGTACTTATCGGTCTGTTTGCTGGCCCGGCTCTTGCCGGCAAAGGGAAAAAATCGTCTGCGGGCAATGGCGACCTTCAGGAATGGTGGCAGAGCCTGCCGCAGGAAGAACGCCAGATGTTGCGCGACCGACAGGAGGTCTTTCAGAGTCTGCCGGAAGACAAACAAGAGCGATTACGGAAACGCTGGAAGGACTATCGCAAGCTGCCACCTGAAGAGCGCAAGAAGATGCACAAGAAATTCAGGCGCTGGCAGGATATGGACCCCAATGATCGTGAACGCCTACGCGGTACTTATGGAAAATTCAAGGAGCTGCCGAAGGATCAGCGCAGACAGTTAAAGAAAGAGCTTTATCAACTGCGCGACCTGCCGCCTGCTGAGAAGGAGCAACGACGTCAGGAAATTCGCCGGCGTTATTTCCCTGAATAAAAAGCGAAGAGAAATCCTAAATAAAATTCAACGCGGAGGCGCTGAGACGCAGAGAAACGACGATAATTATTGAAGAGACAACCCGGTCTTAGCCAAGGGCCTCAGTGCCTCTGCGTTCCAGCGTCAATAACAACTTAACCTGTCTTTGACTTCGTTTGATTTTTACCCTCTCTTAAAAGGTTTTCTTTGCACCTTCGCCTAGAGGCGCCTAATTCTGGTGCGTTGAAATGTTCTTTATAGAAAAAAAGAAGAACCGGCGGGTCGCATCCCGCCAGACGCCTCAGGTAATTATGGGGACACAATGAACCTCATATTGTGTCCCCATAATTACCTGTTTGCAAAAAAGGCCTTGCTCCTGGCGGAGGGCATCTCCTTTGCCAGATTTCATAGCCTTTAAGATATGACAGAGGTAAAGAATCTGGCCCTGTGCTTGCGGGCCTTCCTGAGAGTGGCCTTTTGTAGCAAAAGGCATAACACACAAAAGGAACACCAATCAGAGCGATAGAGGACCACAAGGGCCTCGGGGATAACTGGGGATATGTAGACAGCTAAAGATTCATACCTATGACACTTGCCACCAGCAACCCCCGAGCAAGACATGCCAAGCGCAGCGCCAAGCTTTCTTT
>CAZXBD010000170.1:0-10791 GCA_964638305.1 uncultured Geobacteraceae bacterium
CTTTTATCTGGAAGGTGGGTTCAGGGTTTGGGGGCAGGTCTACACATTCCACAAAAAATGCTCAAACTTTTTGGAGGTGCGAGGTGGGAGGCGCGAAATGCGAGAAAAAGCAAAGGCTTTATTTACAGGGATGAAGGGGATGAATGGGATGTGAAAAACTCTGAGCAGGACATTTAAAGCAAAAGCGGTCTTTACAGCAAACTTTGTTCAAAAAACTTTAGAGACTGCCTGCGGCGCAAAAGCAGGGTCAGGCAGCTAGTGCCAGACCCTCAAGGCATTATTTACAGGGATGGACAGGATAAAGAGGATGGTCCCGATTCCCAAAAAAACCACAACAACTTAACTAAGGAGCTAATATTCTTTACAAATAGAACGATTTAAAATACGATAAATGAATATATACATATTCTAATACACTTACAACGTTGACATTATCAAGTCTTGCAGGACAAGCACATATGTACTTTATTGACCGCTGTTGTCGGCCTCTCGCTGACCGGCGTATTTATTTGAGCAGCGTTGAATAATCATATTTTGAAGAGGAGGAAGACCGGTGACCAATGACAAAAAAACTGTAATAATTGCTGATGATCACGAAACAATGATTATGTACCTCTCCATCCTGATGCGCAGAATGGGTTTTACGGTTATTCCGGCTCGAAACGGTGGAGAAGTGCTGAAGAGTCTGGAAAGTTTCTTGCCCGACCTGGTCATCACTGATCGCAAAATGCCGATCGTGGATGGGTTCACCACCCTGAAAATGATGAAAAGCAACCCACTGTTTTCCGACATCCCGGTCATCATGATTTCTGCTATTTTTGAGCAAGAATACGCTGATAAATGCAGGGATTTGGGCGGTGTTGGTTTCCTGACCAAACCGATCAACATCGACGACCTGCACCGGTTGCTGCAAGAATGCATGGTCTATTCAAACAACAAACAGAGAAAAAATCTGCGCGTTTCTTACAACCGCAAGGTCGTTATCCAACATGAGGGCCAGGAACAAAAATACTACGCAGTGACTCTCTCGGAGCAGGGGGTCTATCTTCGCACTCAGAGTCCGCTGCCAGTCGGCACGAAGATAAAGGTAAAACTTCATTTGCAAGATGGGCATTTCTTGACAACCCAGGGTACCGTTATCTACCAAAAGAATATTTCTCATGATATTAACAGACTGGATCCTGGTATGGCAGTCAAGTTCAGTGGTTACTCTAACCAGTTTTCAGAAGCCCTTAAACTTCATATCATGGATTTACTAGCAGGAGATCTCGTGGAAGAGCAGAAAGAACCTGTTATTTCCACCGAAGGAGTCCAAAAGGGACTCTTACAAGAAAAGCTATCAGAATTAAAAGAGGAATTTCGGACACATTAGACCTTGACGCAAAAGATGTATCCAGGAAACAGGGAAAGGCCTGAAATCATATTAGATTTCAGGCCTTTTCTGATTGAAAACACAGGGGCACTTGCAGTCGTGTCCCCGATTCCCACAGAGACGCGGAGGCGCTGAGTAAAACATTTAAGACAAGGGCGTTATTTACAGGGATGGAGGGGATGAATGGGATGTTAAAAACTCTGGGCAAGACTCAAAACCGGGCTATGGGTTGGGGCTATACATTCACAAAAAAGTGCACGGTGATTCACGCAGAGGCGCGGAGGCGCTGAGCAAAACATTTAAACAAAGGCTCTATTTACAGGGATGAAGGGGATGAATGGGATAGAATCGAGGGACATGCGCGTGTAATTGTGCAAAAACTTTAGAGACTGCCTGCGGCGCAAAGGCAGGGTCAGGCAGCTAGTGCCAGACCCTCAAGGCGGTATTTACAGGGATGAACAGGATAAACAGGATGAAATCGGGGGCAATTTAGCTGCGGAAACCTTGTTCAAAAGCTTAAGAGCCTGCCTGCGGCGCAAAAGCAGGGTCAGGCAGCGAGTGCCAGACCCTTGGAAAGAATGGTCCTGCCCTATAGTCTCTCGATACACGTCTCTCCATCATTCCTTGATACGCTTAAGAGCACTTATTCAATTATGTTTTATGTGTTGGCTTCTTTGGTACTGTCTTCCATCCACGACATGAACAATGTGTATATGATGGCCAATACGACTGCGCCGACAAAAAGGCCGATAATGCCGGAGAGCATCATGCCTCCGATAGCGCCGATAAGAATAACCAGCATGGGGATGTCAACGCCACGCCCCATAAGCATAGGCTTTAAAAAACTATCGCTTACGCTAACCAGAATTGCCCAGACCAGAAAGAGGACGGCCGGTGTTGTCTCGTTGACTGAAAAAACATAGGCAGCGACAGGGCCAAGAATAATGATTACAGGCAATTGACTGACAGCGCAGACGAGAATCATTAAAGTCCATATAATTGCCGCAGGGACTCCAACAAAAACCATCCCGATTGCGGCAAGCACCGCCTGTATCACGGCGACGCCAACCACGCCCAGCATGACACTGCGTATGGTTGCGGTTGAGAGGTCGGCCATATCAGCACCTGGCTCCCCTCCTACACGCCTGAACAGACTTTTTGCGAAAACAGAGCAGATCTCCGCTTTGGCCAGGAAAACGCCGGAGATGCACGTAGACAGGATGACCAACAGGATTCCAACAAACCCGCCGCCAACAGAACCGAGGGCAGAAACTGAGATGCTTTTGATTTGTGGTGCAAATTGCTTTAAGGCTGCTTCAAGATTTGTTGATGCCAGATTCCATACTTTGTAGAGATGCTCTCCAACCACAGGCCATTCTGAGACACTTGCCGGTGGAGGTGGAATCACAAGCGTCCTGGCTTCTATTTGCTCGTTCAGCAGTTGTACAGCGTCAAAGGAAGAGATGATTAAGAGAAGCGTAGGAATAACGAGCGCAGCAATGATGGTGGCTACGAATAATATCGCGGCCAGGGTTCTTTTTCCGTTAAGTTTGTCGGCTATTTTGGCAATGAGCGGTTCTACGGCAACGGCCAGGATGATGCCCCAGATGACCGGAGTTATAAACGGCCTTACCAGTTGGAAAGCATAAACAATTAAAACGCTGAGGACTGTTATCTTGATTGCCATTTCGATAACATTTTTAGTGAGCAGCTTTTCATTTTCAAAGGTATTCATTGCAATATCAACCTCAATAGCAAGAGTTAGGTTTTCAGGTTGTTTCGTTGTAAAGGTGAATGTCTCTCTGCGGGAACGGAATAGTGATTCTCTCTGCATAATTAAACCATGCGGAAGATTTTTTGCAAAACATGAGCACAAAAGAATAAACCAACAACGCCAGCTGCAGAAGACCCAATGGTTAGGGGTCAGGTCTACACATTTCACAAAAAATGCACAGAGGGCACTCAAAAACGCAAACAGAACAGATAAAGCAAAGGCGGTATTTACAGGGATGAAGGGGATGAAGGGGATGTTCAAACTTTTTGGAGGCGCGAGGCGCGAGGGAACCTTGTTCAAAAGCTTAAGAGTCTGCCTGCGGCGCAAAAGCAGGGTCAGGCAGCGAGCGCCAGACCCTTGGACAGAATGCAGCTTGATTCATGCAGAGACGCTGGGACACATTATCCGCAGAGCCTTTGTAATAAACAGTCGCAGCAGCCCCAACCTACCCCACCTCTCCATCTTCGCGATTCGAGATTTTATCTGTCAGTTTATGCTCGACATCAATCAGAACCTGTTGATCGGAGACAATCCGCAACAAACGCACCAATCCCCAGAGAAAACCAATCGGCAACAGTATGGTGTTTAAAAAGAAGACCGTCATTAACTCCAGAAAACTGCGAACCATCCGCGAAGACTTATCCTTTACAGCCTCAAACTTTTCTTCCATGACTCGTTGCCACTGTTCAATATCCAAAGACTCTTTGACCTGACCCAAAAGCTCCTTGGATTTGGCAAAGAATCCCTCTTCTTCACGTTTAGCCTCTTGTGCCTTAACACCTTCCACCTGGGCCGAGAGCGTACTAAGCTCCCTTAGCTCCCGGTTGCCAACTTCAACCTCCGCCTTGGCGACAAGGTATTTGTGGTCGAGGAAATAATCATAGACCTGGTTATTGATATAGGCGACGCACGGGATACAAAAACGGACAACCAGAGCGACAAAAACAATGCGCCGTCCCAGCATTGACAGGTTGTATTTAACATGACGGAAAGGCCAAGCCCCCGCGCCAATGAGAATAACACCGCAGGCGAGCAGAAGTTGCACACTCAACCACGGGCTGATTTCAATCAGGAACTTCTGGATGCCCAGCGACATCAGACTGACCATCATGACCCAAGAGAAGCGTTCAACCATATCATTGACAGGATCCAGCACTTCACCAATAGAGAGAGTGACACCAACCCCCCATGGCTGGATATCAAGCTCAGTCCCCTGCATCAATGAGATAACAGCATTGGTGGCCCGAGCCAGACCGAAGGTAATCAGAGCCCGTTCAAAGGCATCGTCAACATAAGTCGTCGACTGTTCATCAATTGCCGTAAATAGACTGTTCTCGAAAATTACGGCTCTTAAAGGAGCCACCTGAGTTGTAAGCAAAACTACGAGGGCAGTAATGCTGATAATCAGATTTCGTTTCAGCGGTATTTTTCCCATCGAACTCTCAATCCTGAATCGGGGAGATAAGGCCTATTCTAATATCGAAGTATCACCTGACAAAATCCAACTCACTTCTTCACCAACAAAAAACCCCCAACCACCCCACAAACCGCCCCACCTATATACCGAAACATCACCTCATCTGGCATAGAACCAGAAACAGTTTTACTGAGTTGTGACGTAAACGAACCCGACAACTGATAACCCCAGAAAGCCAGTCCTATCCCAGCAACAAGCAAAGCCAGCCCAACAACTTGCAACCCTGGATTAGATTTCTTCGCCATTCCACACTCCTTAGGTAGGTGTTAGGGGTCAAGTCTACACATTTCACAAAAAATGCACAAAGACTCTCTTTGAGACGTAGAGCAAAGGAACAAGGCAAATGCTTTATTTACAGGGATGAAGAGGATAAAAGGGATGTTAAAAACTCCGGACAAGACTCAAAACCGGGCTATGGGTTGGGTCTATACATTCCACAAAAAATGCACTGCAATTCACGCAGAGGCGCAGAGACGCTGAGCAAAACATTTAAAACAAGGGCTATATTTACAGGGATGAAGGGGATAAAGAGGATGTGAAAAACTCCGGGCAAGACTCAAAACCGGGCTATGGGTTGGGGCTATACATTCACAAAAAAGTGCACTGTGATTCACGCAGAACCGCAATTCAGGTATTAGCGTTTCAGATGACGATACACATCTTTTCGATGTCCAACATGAATAACCAGGATAACAAGCTTGCCACCATCAACCTGATAAAGGATTCGATAATCACCAACCCGTAGTCGATACAAGTTGGCAACTTCACCGACAAGATGCTTACTGTTTGGTGGGGTCGGGTCGTCAGCCAGAGAAAGAAGTGCTCGATCAAGTCTGAGCATTAATGCACGGTCTTTCTTTGCCAGCTTCAAAAGGGTCTTTTCGGCTGCCGGGGTTAACTCGATACGATATGGCATGAATTACAGCCCCAGCTTTTCTCTCAAGCTTTGATACGTAATGCGCTCTTCACCGGCTTCGGTTATAGCTTGACGAGCCATATCGATATCAAGCTGATCTTCTAAGGCCTCCAGCAACCTCAAATCTTCAATGGAGACAATGGCACCGACATCTTTGCCCCGTTTAGTGAGGACAACACGTTCGTGGGTATAGCGGGCACGATCAACCACTTCACTCAAATGATCTCGTGCATCTGAAACACCAATTTTAGTCATAACTTTAACCTCCGTACGATTTGTACCAATTGTACGTTTCGTACGGGTGTATGTCAATTACAAGGCTCTATTTACAGGGATGAACAGGATAAACAGGATGTGAGAAACTTAGGACAAAACTCAAAACCGTGATTTGGGGTTGGGTCTACACCTTTCACAAAAAATGCACTGTTACTCACGCAGAGGCGCAGAGGCGCTGAGTAAAACATTTAAAACAAGGGCTATATTTACAGGGATGAAGGGGATGAAGGGGATGTTGAAAACTCTGGGCAAGGCATTTAAAGCAAAAGCGGTATTTACAGTAAACTTTGTTCAAAAAACTTTAGAACCTGCCTGCGGCGCAAAGGCAGGGTCAGGCAGCTAGTGCCAGACCCTTGAAAAGAATGCAGCTTTATTCATGCAGAGACGCTGAGTGAAACGTTTAAAGCAAAGGCATTATTTACAGGGATGAATAGGATAAACAGGATGTGAGGAAATTATGGTTGGGTATTAAAGTGGATAAACGACCATTTTCAAACCGGTCGCTTCGCTTTTGACAGCCCCTGGACCACCAGGTCGTAGGATTCGTCGATCATCGACAGAATTTCAGCCTCGGGGATCGAACCATCGAGAACGACGGTGTTCCAGTGGCGTTTATTCATATGATAGCCGGGCAGCACGGCAGGGTAATGCTGGCGCAGGAAATCCGCCTTGATCGGATCGCACTTGAGGTTGATACGTAGAGGGTCTGCGGTGATGTTGGTGAGAGCAAACATCTTGCCGCCGACCTTGATCACCAGGGTGACCGTGTCGAAGGGGAAATCTTCGCTGGCCCCTGGTTTTTTAAGCAGATAATCGCGCAAAGCATCAAAGTTCATTGATCGATTTCTCACTTAAAGCTTTACAGAATCGGGGACACTTAACAAAGTGTCCCCGATATCAAAAATCAATTCTTTGCAAAGCAGTGCCCGGCAAACAAATCAATCTTGCATATATCCGAGCGTCGCTGTCCAGAAGGACAGATCGTTGCGGGTTTTCTCGTACATACGGGCGTTCATGATCGCCACACCGGCGATCTCGGCCAACGCCGAGAGGAAGGTGATCTCTTCCTGGCTGTACTGGCGCACATCGGCGCTGTAGAGCCTCAGAACGCCTACGACCCGCCTCTGTGCAATGATCGGCATGGAGAGGATCGATGCAAGTCCTTCGGCGACTGTCTCTTTCGGGTATTCGAGGCGTGGGTCGTTGGCGGTGTCAGTGATCAGCACCGGCCGGCCGGCCAAAGTCTCGCTGATGCTCTGATCGGTGTGTGGCTGCCCCTTCGCCAGAAATTTCTCACTCAGACCAGTGGTGGCGATCAGTTCGAGCTCGTGGGTGATCTCGTTGCGCAGGCGCAGAGCGCTTGCCTTGACCTGCATGATGTCGACGACCTTGTCGACGATCAACTGAATCACCTCTTTGGAATCGAGAGTGGAGAGGACCGCGCTGGTCACTTCGTGCAAGGTCCGGAAATACTGCAGGCTCTTGGCCGGGTCGATGGCCTCGACTGCGGCGGCTTCCAGTTCCGGCACATTCACCTCTTCGGCCAACGGCAGATCGACACCTATTTCATCGAACAGGGCCTCAAGCTTTTCGTCCTTGTCCTGGTACTGCCGGGCATTGACGATCGCCATGCCGCCCATCTCCGCCAGGGCTGAGACAAACTCGATATCCTCTTCAGTGTAGTCGTGCTGTTCGCCGCTGTAGAGCCGCAGCACACCCATCACCTGGTCGCCGGCAACCACCGGCACCGAGAGGACCGACGCGATTCCTTCGGCAACCATCGCTGCGGGATACTCGACACGCGGGTCGCTGCCGGCATCCTTGATATAGACCGGCTTGCCGTCCAGCACCCCGGGGATGCTCTGGTTGGCGTGCAGCGCGCCCTTGTTCAAATAAGTGTCGCTCAAACCGTAAGCGGAGACCCGCTTGAGGATACCGCTCTCCTCGTCGATCAGGCGCAGCACGCCGCCCTTGACCTCGAGTGCGTCCACAGTGCGCTGAACCAGGGAATCGAGGGTCTGCTGCAGGTTGCGCGCAGAGATGATCGCCTGGGCGGTTTCAAAGAAAAGTCGGAAATATTCGTTGGTGTTTGCCTGGATCATGGGATAAGAACCTCCTCGGGATAAAGATCATTAAAGTCGATACTTGATAAGTATAGTCGAAAATCGGCAAGAACTAAAATATTTCTGTACCAATTCACAACAACCGGGTTCTTTGAGGCACGTCTTTGGGGTATGGGTCGCCGATTCTTATTTCGAACGCTGCAGTTGCCAGCCTTTTTGCGCATCGTTGCTAAAACCAGGATTACTCTTCTTGCCATAGCTTTGGTTTCGTTCGAGTCCAAGTCGCGGGTTAAGATCAGTGTAGAGCCGGGTGCGATAGCCGGAGCCCCCTTTACCGACGGTTCGGGTATCCAGCTTCAGGGTAAATTTCACCCGCGACAAAGGATTGATCCATTCGCCGGAACTAATGTAGCCGGGGTTTTCACTCTGTTTGAGCAAGGCATACACGTGTTCCCGGTCGGAATCATCCATGATCTGGTCAAAAACGTAGTCCGCTTGGTGGAGTTTTTTCAGCCAATCATGCATCGGCAACCGTTCGCTCTGGTCGAGTGCCAGCCACCCCTTGATCGCCTCCAGTTGTTGCATCAGCTTCCGGCGGTACTCCATTTGCGTGCGCTCGGTCGAGTCAAGATACTCTTCCGCGGCACGTTTTGAGTAACGTCGCATACTTTCCAGGCTGTTCTCCAACGCCTCCGGAGTGTGGGCAAAGGCTGCCAGCTGATCGAGCAGCGGCAGGTGCCGGCGCAAATTTTCTTGTCCACCGAGCTGATCAAAAGCCGGCAGGAAATAACGCAGGATCATGTAAAAATGATCATTGACGTTGCCGGCGGTGATGCCGACACCGCCTTCATGAATTGACTCACCACTCTCCATCATCTTTGCCCAGCTGCGGGGCTGCAACGTGGGCAGCTGCACTGTGCGCAAGGCAAAGGGGGCTTTGTCGGACTTGCTGGAATCAATGTAGTAAGCGGGATGAAAGGCATTCGCGTAAACAGAGTCGAACATTACCGGGATCACAGCCAGGACAGTCTTGTTTTTGGACTCACCTGCTTTGAGCAGATCGGGCTCAAGCGCTTTGTGGTGGTAGCCGTGTAGCCCCGCGTAGCGGATTTTGGTCTCGATGACCACCTCGGCCTCGGGGTCGACCTGATCGGACAAAGTAATCCGCACCCCGGCATTGGCCGCATGGGGCAACAGCACGAGAGCGAGAAATAGCAGGAGGTGCTGGAGTGTTTTCATAGCGTGGCAATTGAACCGTTCGTATTCTCCTTATCAAGAAGTGAGACGACTTGATGAAGAACAACAGGAAAGTAATGATAAGTATCCGGATCTGTTGCTTATTTCCCACGACCAACGGCATAGCTGTCGGCCAGGGTTCCGACCGCAACAGCGAAAGCATTTGAGCGATTCCAGCGTCGCAGCGCACGGAAATTTTTATAAGTCAGGTAGGCGGGCCCGGAGGTGCCATCAGGGATAATCAACGAGGCCTGCAGATCGCGACGAGGCAGCGCACGACCGTTGCTGCGTCGTACACCGAACTCCTGCCAGCGCGACAACGGCAAGCGGGTCTCCAGGCCGACCAGCGCAGCATCGATCTTTTTCGTTAGCTTGACCGGCCGCCCCCAGGTTTGATCGTTCTTCCAGCCGGCCTTTGCCAGGTAATTGGCCGCCGACGCCAGCGCATCGGGGACCGATCCCCAGATATCAACGCGACCATCGCCATCGGCATCGACTGCGTAGTGACGATAAGAGGTCGGCATAAACTGGAACGGTCCCATCGCCCCCGCCCAGGAACCTTTCATACGCGACAACGAGATATGTCCGGCATCGAGGATTTTCAGCGCCTCGATTAACTCCTTGCGAAAGTATTCACCGCGACGTCCGTCGTAAGCCAGAGTGACCAGTGCCGGAATGACAGGGCGTTTTCCGGCGTGCCGACCGTAACTGCTCTCGATCCCCCAGAGGGCGACAATAAAGCGTCGTTGCACCCGGTACTGTCGTTCGATCCGGCCCAGCCAGGTGCTATAGCGGTGCAGCATCTGCCGCCCTTCAGCGATGCGCTCGCGACTGACCCTGGTGGCAACATAATTCTTCAGCGATTCGGTCTTTTCCGGCTGCTTTTGATCGCGCTCTATGACCTTCGGTTCTGGTGCCTTAAGATTGGCCAGGGCCGCGTTCAAGGTCTCTTGCGAAATCCCTGCAGAGCGAGCGTCCTCACGCAGCAGTTCAAGCCAGCGGGCAAAATCCTGTGGCTGCTCCTGTGCCAACGCACCTCGCGATAGCAGCAGAAGCAGGCATCCCAATAGTAAAAAAAAACGTCCTGATTTTTTCATGAACAAACTTACAGCTCGGTTCGTTAAGGTGGTGTCGGAGGATCTTCATCGACCGGGCCAATGATAAAGATCAGGACAGGTATTATGTACGCAAATTCTTGTTAGTGCAGCTTTTCGCGCAGTTTGATCAGGATCTCTTTCCGCTCCTTGAGAAACACACGATAATCGTGCGCATCGGTATGGGAGATTTCATCAGCCAACCTGCTGAGACTCTTGTCCAGGGCATCAGCCAAAACTTTTTCCTCCGCATCATTCAACTCTAACCGCATCATTTTGACCCCCTTTCTGCAGATATTGCTCATCTTCTTCTTATTCTATCTCAATGCATCGACAGCGCAATGGCGTCGAGACGTTCAAACACAACCACAGAGGCTCTTTTTTCAGTTTTTTCGGCCTCTATGCAGAGGCGGCGTACGGGAAGCTGTGCAAAATAGGGTATAAATGAACTACCTCGCAGCAAGCTACGAGGTATCAACAGCCTGTAACTTTTGTTGTCAACACAATCGGAATCTATTTTTAGCCGCGATCAGAATCTATGAAAATCTGTACAATCAAGAACACTTATTCACAGGGATGAAGG
>CAZXBD010000171.1:0-39443 GCA_964638305.1 uncultured Geobacteraceae bacterium
AGTTTTCCCGCATCTTTAACCTAAAGAATATGTCTTACGATCTTCCCTTCAATCAGGTAGACCACATCTTCGGCAATATTGGTCGCCAGGTCGGCGGTCCGCTCAAGATAACGGGAAATTGAGAGATAGCTGATCAGAGCATCGATCTGCTCCGGATTCTGCTTGATCTTTGCCTTGACCATGGAAAAACTATCCTTGTGCATTGCATCAACTTCGTCATCAAGTTCTATTGCCTCGTTGGCTAAATTGATATCGAAGTTGACCAGCGCATCAAGTGCCTTTTCCAGCATCAGCTCAGCCTTTTCGGCCATCGTTCCAAGATCAAACGGAACCTTGTGAGCAGGGCAGCTCTCAAGGCTGACCACCCGGTCGGCCATATTGGCAGCGAGGTCACCGATCCGTTCAAGGTCGTTGTTGATCTTGAGTACGGCAACGATAAAACGCAGGTCGGCTGCAACCGGCTGATGCAGGGCGAGAATCTTCAGGCATTCCTCCTCCAGCTCAACCTCTTTCTGGTTGACCGCCAGGTCACCCTCGATGATCTTCTTGGCCAGTGCGACATCTTTCTTCTGCAGAGCAATGACCGCCTGTTTGACGCTCTCTTCGACCATGGCGGCGAGGGCCAGGATAGATTTCTTCAACTTGCCAATTTCACGTTCCATATGTCCTGTCATGATGTTTATCCTTATCCTCAGAAATTCAATTAGCCAAAGCGTCCGGTAATATAATCTTCAGTCTGCTTGTTGGCCGGATTGGTGAAGAGCCGGTCGGTCTGGTCGAATTCGACAATTTCTCCCTGGTAGAAAAAGGCGGTGTAGTCGGAGACACGTGCCGCCTGCTGCATGTTGTGAGTAACGATAACAATGGTGTAGCGCTCCTTGAGCTGGTTGACAAGCTCCTCGATGCGCGAGGTCGCCACCGGGTCGATGGCCGAGGTCGGCTCGTCCATCAACAGGACTTCCGGTTCGACAGCGATGGCGCGAGCGATACAGAGCCGCTGCTGCTGGCCACCGGAAAGAGCCGTACCCGGTTTGTTGAGCTTGTCCTTGACTTCATCCCAGAGAGCCGCTTGCTCAAGCGCTTGCTGAACCTTGTCCTGCAGTTCGCCCTTATTGATCTGGTAATGCTGCTTAAGACCATAGGCGACGTTGTCAAAAACACTCATAGGAAAGGGGGTCGGTTTCTGGAAGATCATGCCGACCTTGCGCCGTAGCTCCAGAACATCGCAGGCCGGGTCGAAAACGCTAACTCCATCGAGCAGCACCTCCCCTTTGACGTTTTGGCCTCGATAAAGTTCGAAGATGCGGTTGTAGGTGCGCAGGTGGGTCGATTTACCACAACCGGAGGGGCCGATGATGGCGGTAACACGGTTGCTGGCGATCTCAAGGTTGTTGTCAAACAGCGCCTGTTGCTCATCATAAAAAAAGTTCAGGCCCTTGGCTGAGATCTTGATAGTTTCATCAGCCAGCAAGTTATCTCGGCTGACGACCGGCGCCGCGGCTTCGGTAAAAACACGTTGAACGGTTGCAGCTAATTGCATATCTATCGACTCCTGTACCAGAGGATGGTTCGGGTTAAGACGGTGGTGCCGAGAACGCTGATGGTAATCAGAAGTGAGGCGCCCCAGGCAAGAGATTGCCAGTCGCTGTAGGGCGACATAGCGTAGTTGTAAATAGTGACCGTCAGGTTTGCTGTTGGTTCGTTGATCGACGACGGCCAGTAAGGGCTGTTGAGAGCGGTGAAGAGCAGCGGTGCAGTTTCACCGCTGACTCGAGCGACCGCCAGCAAGGTGCCAGTGAGAAGGCCGGTCTTAGCAGCACGAAAGACGACACCGAGGGTCGCCTTCCAGCGCGGCACACCGAGTGCCAGCGCTGCTTCGCGTAGCGCCGACGGGACCAGCACCAGCATATCTTCAGTAGTGCGGGCAATGATCGGAAGCATGATCAGAGCCAATGCTACCGCTCCTGCCAGACCTGAGAAGTGACCGGTTGTCAATACCATCAGTACAAAGACGAAGACGCCGATGATAATCGACGGTGTGCCCATCAAGAGATTCGCGCCGAAACGGACGCTTTCGGCAAGTTTTGAATCTTTCCCAAACTCAGCCAACCAGATGCCACCAGCCAGCCCGATTGGCACACCGATCAAGACAGCCAGGAAGGTAATGTAGAGGGTCCCGAGAATGGCGTTGGCCAGCCCGCCACCCGGTAATCCTGGAGGTGTCGGCAGTTCGGTGAAGAACTCCCAGTTGATAGCCCCTGCCCCCTTTACGATAACGGTGCCGAGAATCCAACCAAGCATGGCAATGCCGAATAGGGCGGCCAGCCCACTTAGCAGACGAACCATCAGGTCGATTCTGCGACGATTATTAAGCCTACGTGACCTCATCGCACCGCCCCCAACCGCTTCGCTGTGCGCCGCAACCACCAGCGGGCGACAACCTGTAACACCAGAGTCAGACCAAAGAGAACCAGGCCGAGTTCAATCAGTGCAGCCAAGTAGATTTCATCGGCAGCCTCGGTGAACTCATTGGCCAGTGTCGAAGCGATCGAATTGGCGGCTGAGAAGAGTGAGGCAGAGATTTCATGGCTGTTGCCGATGACGAAGGTGACCGCCATAGTCTCGCCTATGGCGCGACCGAGGCCGAGGAAACAGGCACCGACCACCCCTTGGATACCGTAGGGAATCGTTACCTTGCGGGTCACTTCCCAAGTGGTGCTACCCATACCGAAGGCCGACTCCTTGACAACGCTCGGTACCATCTGGAAGACATCACGAGTAACCGAAGTGATAAACGGCAGAATCATCAGAGCGAGTATGATGCCGGCTGAGAGCATGCCGATACCCATTGGAGGACCTGTAAACAACGGGAAGCCGGGGGCAATTGCGGCGAGCTTAGGCTGTACATGGTCCGCCAGGAAAGGAGCGAAAACGAACAAGCCCCACATACCGTAGATAATACTCGGGATTGCGGCCAGCAGTTCTATCGCTCCGCCAACCAGACGACTGATGCCGGGCGGTGCCAGTTCTACCAGGAACAGGGCGATGACCAGTGCCAGAGGTACAGCGATCAGCATGGCGATTAGAGTCGAAATCAGGGTGCCATAGACACTGCTCAAAGCTCCGTACTCATGGGTGACCGGGTTCCACTCCTGCGAAAAAAGAAAGCCGAAGCCGAATTTGTCGAGCGCCGGCAACGCCCCCTGGACAAGGGTTAGCAGGATGCCGAGCACCGCGACCAGAACGAGCAAACTTCCGCTGAGTGTCACCCAGCGGAAGATCGGATCGAGCCTGTTTGTACTCTGTCTTATCATTCTCTTATTTCCAGACTGGCGTTCCTGCGGCCTTTATCTCTGTTTTCCATTTGCTTTGCACCAGATCGACCACCGGTTTCGGCATCGGCACGTAATGGAGCTTCTCGGCGGTCGGGCCACCGTTGGCGTAGCACCAGTCGAAGAAGGCGAGTACCGCCTTGATAGTCGCCTCATCCTTCTGCTCTTTATGAACCAGGATGAACGAGGCGCCGGTGATCGGCCAACTCGACTTGCCCGGTTGGTCGGTCAGCACAAGGTAGAAGCCAGGAGCTTTGTCCCATTCGGCGTTGGCTGCGGCGGCCTGAAATGAGTCACTGGTCGGGGCTACGAATCCACCGGCCTTATTCTGCAAAAGAGCGTAGGCCAGCTGATTCTGTAGGGCATAGGCATATTCGACATAGCCGATGGCGCCCTTAATGCGCTGCACGTAAGCAGCGACCCCTTCGTTACCCTTACCACCAACCCCGGCTGGCCACTTGACGGATTTGGCGTTGCCGACTTTTTCTTGCCAGGTTTTCGATACTTTGCTCAGGTAGTTGGTAAAAATCCAAGTGGTGCCGGAACCATCAGCCCGGTGAACGACGGTGATCGCGGTATCCGGTAGTTTGACACCCGGATTATCATCGGCAATTTTGGTATCATTCCATTTGCTGATCTCACCGAGGAAGATGCCGGAGAGTGTTTCGGCGGTCAATTTGATACCACCCGGCTTGATGCCTGGCAGGTTAACAACTGGAACAACACCGCCCATGACCATCGGGAACTGCAGCAGCCCTTCCTTGTTGAGCTTGTCACTTGTAAGCGGCGCATCAGAGGCACCAAAATCGACCGTCTTGGCTGTAATCTGCTTGATACCACCTCCGGAGCCGATTGACTGGTAGTTGAGCTTGACCCCAGTCTCCTTGTTGTAGAGGTAAGCCCACTGAGCATAAACCGGGTAGGGGAAGGTCGCGCCTGCACCGTTGATGGTGGAACCAGCGCTAGCAACACCGCTGAAGATAGCCAACGTGGCGACCGTCAGCAGGATTTTCGTTAATCTCTTTGTGATTTGGCAAAGCATTCTCTTCGTCTCCTTTTTTGTCTCATTGTTTACGAAGAAGATTGCCAGCCAATTGTTAAGGTTTAGTTAGGACGGTGTTATCTTTTAGTGAAAAAGGGGAAAATATAAACTTTATGCTGCATGTACAACATGCTGGAGCTATGAAGCTTAAGTGGGCCCCCTGTGGTCAAAAGGTTCTCTGGGGGTTCCAGTGTGCCGACCAAGGATTCCCTTGCGTGCAGCCGGTACAAGCATCTAGGCCTTTTTTTGCAAGGCCTCGACGGTTAAGCATGTAACCTATTGTTTTCGCAGAACAAAAGGCAAGAAGGACTGTCGAGCAGCTTCTCGCCGGCAGCAAAGCTTGTCGAAATTTTCCTGTGAAATCAGTAGCTTAGAGCGCTCCTCTAGTGAAGGGCTGCTCCAGCCTACGGATCAGAAGGTCGGGAGTTCGAATCTTCCGCGGCGCGCCATATAAATCAAGGCCTTAGCACTTTTTAGTGCTAAGGCCTTTTTTATTTTCAGCGCTAGGTGGTCTGTGGAGGTTCCGGTGACTATTTTAGTGATTCGTCGTAGGAGCCAAGTTTATAGGAATTTAACAGACTTGCGAAACAGGATGGTGGTGTGAATGATTAACTTGAAAAGAGATCTGTCAGGACCGTGCGGCTGACACTCACTCTTGTCAATCGTTGCTTTGGTTAATCAGATTAACAATAACCTTAACGATGGTGTCCTTCTCTTCCGGCTGACTTTCGGCAATCAGCAATGTGAGCGCCACCAGGGCATTGTCGGCCAGACGTTTACTTCCGTCGGGACGGTAGAGGATTCCGTTACGCGCCAAAAAGTAGATAAAAACAGCAGCGGCAATCCGCTTGTTTCCATCGGTAAAAGCGTGGTTCTTGACGATGAAGTAAAGTAGGTTGGCGGCTTTCTCCTCGATGCTAACGTAGACATCCTTGCCATCAAAGGTCTGAGAGATGGCGCCGAGAGCGCTTTTGAAACCTTGGTCCTTTTCTTGACCGAAGAGCCCATCGAAATCGTTTTTCATCGACTGCACGATTGAAATTGCCTCGTTATATTGCAGTACGAAGCTTGCAGGACCACTGGTTGCCTCTACAGACAAGCTTCCGTGGTCAAAACGGTCAAGAGTGTCCAGGGCGTAGGAGTAGTCGGTGATGACCTGTAACACGTCCCGTCCAGTATCGCTGATCAGTTGCTGTTGATCCAGGGTACGGGAAAAGAGATCGACCACTTTTTGCAACTCAACAAATTTTTGAGCCTGTTCTTCCAAGCGTTGCTGGTTGATTGTATAGCCATCGACAATGTGACTGCGGAGGGTATGGGTGGCCCACTGACGAAACCGGGTCCCCTGTATAGACTTTACTCGATACCCTACGGAGATAATGACATCGAGATTGTAGTGGCCAACATTATAAGATTTTCCATCAGCGGCAGTTATCCGGAATTTCCGGACAACTGAATCCTCCTCCAACTCACCCTCTTTAAAAATATTTTTCAGATGTTCATTGACAGTTCTAATGTCTTTGTCAAACAGCTCAGCCATCTGTTTCTGGGTCAACCAGACAGTATCTTGGTCCAACTGGACTTGTAGCCCCGTATGTCCGTCATCAGCCTGATAAATAACGATATCACTCATTAGGTCTTCTTCTTTTATTTGCAATAAAGTCAGTTGCGAGCAGCATGTCGTGACCAAGCAACTGTCACACTCGGTAATATACGTCGATTGACCTGAAACGTCAAAATTCGACCTGTCTCATAAAATCAACCGTCAGACTTAATTTACTGTGAGCGAACTTTGTACCCCATAGCACGATAACCACGTTCACGTTTGTCCCACATTCGGGCAAGCTTTGGCTGGTCACGCTCTATGTAGTCATAGATTCGAACATCCGTCTTTTCGGAATGCTCACGGTGCAACCGACCGGCATATTGCTGTAGTGTGCCTTTCCATGAAATGGGCATGGCGAGAATCAACGTGTCAAGAGGAGGATGATCAAAGCCTTCGCCTATGAAACGACCTGTTGCCAGAAGAACTCTGGGCGCCTTTTCATCGAGTTCGCTAAGTGAGCCGAATGTTGCTGCCCGCTGTTTTTTTGACAGACGACCATGAAGGACATAGCAGGTTGGGACAACTTCAGCCAAAGCAGTCTGCAGCAGGTTCAAATGTTCAGTTCGCTCGGTTAGAACTAAAACTTTTCTTCCTTCTTGATACGCATTGACAATATCTCTGGCAATTTGCTGTGTTCGTTTAACATCGCTGACGAGTGCTTTAAAGACGTCCTGGATTTCTGCATCATGTGGGCAGCTCGGTGCAGGAATATATTGTGGCCATACCTCAAGTTCCGTTGGAAGGTTCTTTGGTTGGGCGGCGGTGTGCCTAATGGGACCGCATTGCATGAAAATTATGGGATGATGACCATCACGCCTTACGGGTGTTGCTGTCAGTCCAAGAATAAATTTGGCTTTGGCCTGCTTAAGGATTGTCTCAAAAGAAAAGGCTGAAATATGATGGCATTCATCGATAATGATTTGTCCGTAAGAGTCGAGAATGTCATGTATGTCTTCCCGCTTTGAGAGTGACTGCATGACGGCAATATCAACTTCCCCGGATAGTTTGTTTTTGCCCCCTCCAAGGGTTCCAGGTAACTCTTTAGGAAGGTCAAGAAATGTCGCCATTCGTTCCTTCCATTGTGTCAGGAGTTCTGTCCGATGCACTAAAATCAAGGTGCTTACCTTGCGGCGCGCAATCATAGCCGCCGCCGTGACAGTCTTCCCGAAAGCTGTCGGGGCACATAACACACCCGTGTCATGTTTCATCATATTCCTGACTGAAATCTTTTGGTCGTTGCGCAGCTTCCCGGTAAACTTTGTTTTAATCTTCTTACCCGAGACCCGTTCATCCTGTATTACCGCCCGGGCGTTATTCTGCGCCAACAACTCAAGCACAGGTTCCAGACAACCACTTGGAAGGCCGATATGCTGTGGGAAGTTTTCAGCGCATCCAATGATGCGTGGCTTATCCCACACGGGCAATCGCATTGCTTGGGCCTTATAGAACTCAGGATTCTGAAAAGCCGCTATGCGAACCAGTCGGTTTGCCAATGTCTGGGGTAGGGCGCTTTTAGCAATGAAAACTTGATTAGCCACGACTAGGTTTAGCTCGTCTGGGAGCGATCCAGAAATTTGATTATGGGCAGTTAACGGTCTTTGCCAAGGCTTGTGATCATTTTCTTCAGGGAGAAAAGCCACATCAAGGGGATGCTTGCCGTCACTTGCACGAAGGAGTGCTGCCTCAAGTTCAGACGGTGATATTGGTTTCAGTGACGACAAGTACTGCCATTGGTCTGGGTACGGGGTAAGGTCGTTATCAACAAAGATACTACAACCGCCTTCACGGGGTTGTTTCTGCAATGGCAATGCAATCAAGTTGCCGAAGCCACCCTTAGGCATAATGTCTTGATTCGGGAAGAACCGGTCGTAGCTGGAAAGGGAAAGTTGGCGGGTTTTGTCACAGGTATAACTGATCAGAGCTGCACCCAACTGCCTAGCCTCACGGGCAGGCACAGGATGGGAAAAGAAAACCCAGACATGAGCACCTTTACCAGAACGTGAAATCTCCAATGATGCAGGGATCTCTAGTTCAAGACACGATTGTATAAAATATCTGGAGTCTTCTTCCCATTCGGACTTATCGAAATCAACGGCAAGGAAATAGCAAGTATCATCCTCAAGAAGCGGATAGACTCCGACGATATGTTCCCCTGACAAATGATCGTAAATGACTTGGTCTGAGACTGGAAGAAAGAGCCGATTATCGCAATCAGCACATTTTACTTTAGGCTTATTGCACAGGCCGGTCTTCCATTCATTGCCACAGACAGGGGAGTAGCCGGACCGCCCCTTTGCTGATTTCCAGCGCGTTGGATAAATGTCCGTTCTCCCCCTAAAAAGACGCCTGAAAAGAGCAACTTTTTGATCTGTGGAAAGGTGTATGGGCTGGTCGTTAGGCAATTGCACACGGGACTCTTCAATCGGTTCTTCTTCCCAAGAGATTCCGTGCTGTTCAAGTAATGCTTTGAGACGGAAGCTCTCTTCCTGAAGTTGCCGAAATTCATCTGCTGTTATTACTAATGAAGGCTTCCCCGGAGCAAATTTGTTGTCCTTGGTCATGGAGGCAATATATCAGATATGGAAAGGCACTCAAAGTTTGGGATATAACGACCTATATCTCAGGATGGGATGTAGTGGCCTTAAGGCTGAAAGTTTTCCAAATGTAGATCAAGCTGCTTTGAACAAAGGCACCATTATATGGTGGTCCTAATGTGGTAAATGTTTCACCTGTGTTGCGGTGTCAGTCTCAGGTTTTATAGGGTTTTATCCCTTTTTATGCATGATTCAGAGCGAATAATGTGTTGAGATAAATCAAGGAAAAGGTGAAACATCTCAGTAGGTTACGACTCATGAAATCTCAAGAGCCCAACGCCCTACGGATCAGAAGGTCGGGAGTTCGAATCTTCCGCGGCGCGCCATTTAAATTAAGAGGTTAAGAGATCTTCTCGTAACCTCTTTTTATTTTTGGGTTGTGCTCGGCAATGAATTTGGTAATGAGTGCGTGGAGTAACAAATTAAGAGGGGTTCCCTGAAATCAATCTTTACAATTTCTTTAACGTCTCTTTATCCGGAGTTTATTACGTATAGATATAGTTTATATTAAGTTCTTATCGATGTCGAAGGGACACTATATGAAACGATTTATCTTGATACTTGCCGTCGTCCTTATGTTGCCTCATGGGACCGCAGCGAACGAAAACCCGATCGAGGTCGGATTGGTGAGCTGGGGGCGCGATCTGAATCAGGCCTTGAAGTTGAGCGGCGAAACGGGCCGTCCTGTATTTCTGTTGTTCCAGGAAGTTCCCGGCTGCAGCGGATGCCAGGATTTCGGCAAGACTGTTCTATCCAACCCGCGGGTTGTCAAGGCGATCGAAAACGAATTTCTTCCTGTTTTCGTCTACAACAACAGGGACGGAGAGGATCGACGAATACTCGAACGGTTCAAAGAACCGGCCTGGAATTACCAGGTCGTCAGGTTCCTCGATTCTGAGGGCCGCGACATCATTCCCCGCAAGGACCGTGTCTGGACAGTCAGTCACCTGGCAATGCGCATGATTGCGACGTTGGAGGCGAGCGGCCGACCGGTTCCGGATTATCTCCGGGCGTTGGCTGAGGAAAGCCCGCTGGGGCGATGACGGCAACGGGGACACGTATCAAGGACATGTCCCCTTTATGATAGACGCTGAGCGCAAAAGAAGAACCCGGTACTGAGTTCGGATCAGAGGGCCGGGAGTTCGAATCTTCCGCGGCGTGCCATTTCAAATTAAGAGGTTACGGATTATTTCCGTAACCTCTTTTTGTTTATGGACTTTTGATAAGCAATAGATTGGGCAATAGTGGATACTGAAGCCTTTAACTGTAGACTTTAGCCCTCTTTATTTACTGCTTAATTCAGGCAGGTGAACGGTTCCCGTGTCTCTATTTTGTGCGGTGATAAAAGACTACTATTGTAACTGGACTACCTGACGGTTATGGTGTGTGAAAGGGCAAACCTTAGCAACGGGCAATAACGGAAACTGTAAAAACACAATGATCATCTCCAGAATCCTGAAACAATTTAAAAATTCTTTTACTGATCTGCTGCCCATTGTTCTGGTTATCGCATTCTTTCAGATTGTCGTCCTGAAACAACCGTTACCGCAAATGGGAGAAGTCCTTTTTGGTGCCCTTCTTGTCGTGATTGGTCTCAGCATGTTTGTTCAGGGGCTGGAAATGGGCTTGTTCCCCATTGGTGAGGCAATGGCTCAGTCCTTAGCCAGGAAGGGCAGTCTCTTCTGGCTTCTCTGTTTTGCCTTTGCCCTGGGTTTCTCAACGACTGTGGCAGAACCTGCCCTGATTGCGGTGGCTGCAGAAGCAGCAACAATTGCCGGCGAGGGAGGCCTCATTGATCCGAGTCCGGACTCTCTGAGGCAGTATGCCTTAGGTCTTCGCCTGACTGTCGCTTTTTCCGTAGGACTTGCTATTCTTATCGGTGTCATACGTATCCTCCGGGGTTGGCCTATTCATTATTTGATTGTCGGCGGCTATGTTATCGTTATGCTGATGACCATCATTGCCCCAAATGAGATTATTGGCATCGCTTATGATGCCGGTGGTGTTACCACATCCACCATCACAGTACCCTTGGTAGCAGCTTTGGGCGTGGGGTTGGCCTCATCAATCAGAGGACGAAGCCCCTTGGTCGATGGTTTTGGTCTTATCGCCTTTGCGTCTCTTCTCCCCATGATTTTTGTCATGGGCTACGGACTTATCCTTTTCGGGTAAATAGATGTCTGTTTTTGTGGAATTCATCGTTGATTTCAGCAAAATATTGCTCGCTACCTGCAGAGATGTGCTGCCGATCATTCTTCTTATTGGCTGCTTTCAACTCCTGATCTTGCGTCAACCCATTCCCCACTTGCGGCGTGTTATTGTTGGTAGTGTCTATGTTGTCATCGGTCTTGCCCTGTTTCTGGCTGGACTGGAAAAAGCTCTTTTCCCTCTGGGGAAAATTATGGCAGCTCAGCTGTCTGACCCCTCATTTGTCTATGGTACAGAAGGAATTGTGACCCAGGCAGACTGGATGGCATATGGCTGGGTGTACCTTTTTGCGGCCATGATCGGTTTTGCAACCACCATCGCCGAGCCCTCTCTCATTGCGGTGGCTTTTAAGGCCAATGAGGTCTCCGCCGGAACGATCAATCAATGGGGGCTGAGAATCACCGTTGCCCTGGGGGTCGCATTAGGAATAAGTCTGGGAACCTTTCGTATTGTCTCCGGCACCCCACTCTATCTCTACATATTTGCCGGTTATATGATTGTTATTGTACAGACCATATATGCCCCCAAAAGCATCATTGCTCTGGCATATGACTCGGGTGGGGTTACGACCTCAACAGTAACAGTGCCGCTGGTTGCGGCGCTTGGTCTTGGACTGTCTGCCACCGTGCCTGGACGGAATCCTGCCCTGGATGGTTTTGGCCTTATTGCTTTTGCCAGCCTTTGTCCTATTATAACTGTTTTGGGCTATGCTCAGTTAATGCACTGGAAATCAAAACGTCGCACTAAAGTTATGGAGAGAGAAGATGCCCTTTAAACTTATTATTGCTTCGGTAAAGGTAGATATCACTGACCAGATTGTTGATGCCGCAAAAGAGGTCGGAGCGACCGGAGCGACCATCATTTCGGCCAGGGGGACTGGCGCTAAAGAAGCAAAAACTTTTTTCGGCCTTTCTCTGGAAGCGCAGACCGATGTTGTCTTGCTGCTTGTAGAAGAGCATCTTGTTGTTAGAGTTTTAGACGCAATAAAGGAAGCTGGAGAATTTCTTAAGCCTGGAACAGGAATTGCTTTTGTGGTTCCGGTTGAACATGTTGTGGGCATGGAAAGCCAGATAGAGCGATTTAAAAAAGAAGTTCGCGAAAATTATTTTTAGGCTGCCAACCTTTTAATTCTATAAAGGAAAAATCATGGAATCTGACAACATAACGATAATCCGTGCAAGAGACATAATGCATAAGGGGATTGTGTCTATCGACGGCATGGCCACAGCCAGCGAGGCTGTCGCTATAATGCGTTCTGAAAACGTACCCTCTCTGCTGGTTAAAAAGCGGCATAAAGATGATGCCTGGGGCATCCTGGTCATTCAAGATTTGGTTGCAGGGGTGATCCTCCCGGGACGCTCTCCGGCTGAAGTGAATGTCTATGAAATCATGACGAAACCTGTTATCACCGTGCCGGCTGATATGGACATACGCTATGTTGCCCGCCTGATTTACAGAGCGGGTATACGAAGAGCTCCGGTCGAAGAGGGAGGGGAGATTGTCGGTATAATTTCTCTTTCTTCGTTGGTTCTCGACAATGAGCTATTCTAGAAACGAAGTTCGACCGGGAGACATAATACCTATTTTAATGTCATAAACTGAGCGAGATTCAGAAGGTCGGGAGTTCGAATCTTCCGCGGCGCACCATTTAGAGATAAGGCCTCAGCACTTAACGGTGCTGAGGCCTTTTTGTTGTATTCGGATCATTTTCACATGTCGATCATTGATGACCCCTTTTCTGTGCAGAAGCAGAAGCCGCCATACTCCGAATTGGGGGCACTCAAAATAGGGTGTCCCTTTTGAGTGTCCCCAAAGTCCCCCGATTTCAAGCTCCAATCTGCCTAAAACCATGTCTATTTATCTTGTTTCTTAAGATTGACATTGCTTTATTGGGAGAGATAATTTCACAAGGATCTTATCCCGATAAAATAGTTGGGCGTTCTCGTAAAGGTCTCTACTCGGCCGTTTCGATACGTCGCGCCATTTATCTCAGACTGTTAAGGGAGGTGGAGAAAATGGAAATAAAAAAAATAGCGGTAAATTTCCCTTTTAGCATCGGAACCATTGAGTGGGCGCCTAATAAAGCCGAAAAACAAGCGGCATGGTTTCTTTACGTCGAATTGTCAACAAGAATCACAGGGGTTATTCGTGATGGTGGCCCTGATCAAGACTACGGTTCAGCAAGAAGAGCAATGTCTTCATTGTATGAGATCTTAAATATTACAAGAAAAGTTATCAGAGAGGCGGGGCCTGAAATAGCTCATGGGCCGAACTCCCTGGGCCCAATAGCCTTGAAAATTGTCAACACAAACATTCGCCCAATTTTGGACGAGTTCCATTCAAAGTTGGAGGCTCACGAAAGAAATCTCCCCAAAGACGAGGACTCTCAAAAACATGAGAGAATGTGGGATAAATATATACCGTTTTGGGACAAAATTGTGGAGTTGTCGACTGAAATGCAACAATACTTGGAAGCTTTAGAAGAAGTTGCTGAAGTGAAAATGAAATAAGCTCAACTTTGACCGGGATCTGTACCCGATAAAACCGCCACCTCAAGCCAACGAGAGGGCTTCTTATGATTCACCAATCCCAAGAGAACGGATGGGTAAAAGTGGCGGCTCTCGTTGACACGCTATTAGATCGTACCTGGCTGCGCCAACGCTCAGGTCAAAATCGTTATATAGCTTGAAACATGAGAGCGTCGCTCACGTAAACTGACATGAATGATGACGATGCATATATCCATGGATTAATTCAGAAGGTTCTGTTCTCTGCGCCAAGAGAGCGTCCGAACCAACCTGACTTTGGCGGCAAGTTTAACGAGTTTGCCTTCATGCCCAACACGCCGGAATTGAGGGCTGCCCTAGAATCCTTAGTCCAGGAAACCCTAAATCGGAGTCTATCCAAGGTTATTGAGGTTGAAGACGTACAAGCTATAGCGAAAGATTCAGGGTTCCGTGTGACGATTAAATACGCGGTACGCAGCAGCAATCAATATCGAGGCAGTGTGTTTGACCTGAACTTCTAGTGGCTGGTTTGCCACATAACCAGACGCTCAAGCAATACGGGTACGCCTGCGGTTTACCGCGTCTTAGCTCTAACGTAGGCGCAGGGTTCGGACCACAAGCTTCGGGAGTTCGAATCTTCCGCGGCACACCATTTAAAGAAAGGCCCAGCACCGATGAAGTGCTGAGGTCTTTTTTGTTTATTGGTTCTATAAACAACAGTTTTGGCAATTGAGGACATTGGTGGGGATAAGGTCTAGGGGCGGACCAGAGTTGGGTGAAGATTAGAACCTGTATTATGACCCCGACTTCTAAATTTAAAAAAGAGCACCAATTTCCCTAGACTTGCGACAATAGGGATGTCACATATAATTGGATCGTTTTAGCGAACAGCGGGGACATTGATGCGTCATTGTGAATGCGCCGACAGGGGGAAAATACGTGAAAAAGATACTCGGTATTGTTGGATCCAAGCGAACCTCCGGTAATTGTGAAATCATGGTTAAAGAAATCAGCAGGCAGATTCCACAGCCACATCAACTGAACCTGCTCCGTTTGCCTGATTTCGATATCCAATATTGCACTGGTTGTTATCGTTGCCTGATCAAGGGGAAGGGGTGCGTTCTCAGCGATGATTTAGCGATCGTACTGGAATCGATTGCCGAGGCCGATGCCTTGATCGTTGCTGTGCCCACATATTTTCTGGCGGCGCATTCCTGTTTAAAAACTTTCATAGACCGCGGAATTTCTTTTTACGCCATGGCCGATGTGCTTTGGGGCAAACCGGCGGTGGGTGTTGGCATTGCAGGTATCGATGGCAAAGAGGGCAGCACGTTGCTTGATATCGAAAGGTTCTTGGCAACGATCCTGGCGGAAAACAAGCAAAGCCAGATCGTGTATGGTGCTCTGCCCGGCGAAGTCATGCTCAATGAGAAAAACCGTGAGGTCGCTGCGAAACTCGCTCGCAGCTTGTTTGGCCCGGTCGAGTCAAAGGAGGGCCTTTCCTGTCCACTGTGTGCGGGGGAGACCTTCCGTTTCCTGGATAGAAGCAATGTGCGCTGCATGCTCTGTAGTAGCGCAGGTACGTTGCGATTGGAGGATGGCCAGTTGGCTTTGGCCCTTCAGCCGGGTGAACATGATTTGCTGGCCAATAAAGAAGAAGCCCTCAAGCACCGCGACTGGCTCCTTGGCATGGTGGGGAGTTACAGAGAAAATAAAAGACGCCTCAGAGATGTTGTCGCAGAATATGAAGATAAAACACCCTGGATTCGCCCAAAGCAGGAAGGATAGCTGCTCTTCTCGATTACGGAGCAGGGGGCGGGAGTTCGAATCTTCCGCGGCGCGCCATTTCAAATTAAGAGGTTCCGAGATTTTCTCGTGACCTCTTTTTGTCTTTATAAGTCGATACGCAATAAATTCGGTAATGGAGTGCTCCTGGCGGGGATAAAAGCCTGGTAATGTGGCGGGGAAGTGAGGCGAAGATTAGAATAGGTATTGTGTCCCCCGATTCCGATTCGCACCTTCATTTTGGCCTGTTAAACGAGCGCTGGTGCACTCCACTATATTCCTTTATAATGTCAATCGTTTGAACGAACAGCCGAACTCGTGTGGAGACGTATGTATACTTCATATTTTGGCCTCAATGAGAATCCTTTCTCGATCGCACCGGATCCACTCTATCTTTATATGAGTGAGCACCACCGCGAGGCTTTGGCGCACCTGCAGTACGGGATCAATATCGCTGGTGGTTTTGTCCTTCTGACCGGCGAAGTCGGGGCCGGAAAGACGACTCTTTGCCGCAGTCTCCTCGAAAAGCTGCCTGAATGTGTAGATGTCGCTTTCGTGCTTAATCCCAAGGTCAGCGCCAACGAATTGCTTGAAACTATCTGTGACGAACTCCACATTGAGCGACCGGAACAGTGCAGCATCAAAATGTTGGTTGATCGGCTCAACATCTACCTGCTCGAAGCCAATGCCCGTGGATGCAAAACCGTACTAATCATCGATGAGGCACAGAACCTCTCCATAGACGTTCTTGAGCAACTACGTTTGCTGACCAACCTTGAGACGAACCGCTACAAGTTGTTGCAGATCGTACTGCTCGGTCAACCTGAGTTGCTGAATATCCTGAACAGGCAGGATATGCGCCAGCTCTCGCAGCGGGTCACTGCTCGTTGCCACTTGGGACCCCTTGGTGCAGAAGAGATTGGCCCTTATGTGCAGCATCGCCTGCAGGTCGCCGGGTGTAATCGCCAGCTTTTCCCTGATAGCCTCAGTAAGACTCTGTGGCAGCTGACAGGCGGCATCCCGCGCTTGATCAATCTGATCTGCGACCGCGCCTTGCTCGGTACTTATGTTCTGGAACGTAAGCAGGTCGATAACAAAATCCTTCGTCAGGCGGCCCATGAAGCCCTAGGCAGCCCGCAGGTACAAACGGGCGGGAATCGAGCCACCATGGCAGCAGGCTTGGCATGTATCGCTCTGTTACTGCTTATGTTCGGATTCTGGTCCTGGAAGACCTCTTCATTCGCTACAATTGGTCAGGTCCCTTGGCTTGAAACAAACCCTTCTGAGCGGAGGCAGATGGCGGTTATGGCAGAAAAGAACCCGGAGACGGCCATAAAGCCGGAGCGCAATCTGGACGAGAGCCTGCTCACCACCTGGCCAAAAGATTTTGCCATGTCCCAGAGTATGGATAATGCATTTGATGACCTGGTCGGTCTGTGGGGCTTTTCCCCCTCTGATCGCGCCGACTTCTGCTCATACGCCATTGAAAACGGTTTAAGCTGTCTGCTCCGCAAAGATAGCCTGGAAACCTTGAGGAATATCAACAGGCCAGCCATATTGACGCTCTATGACGATAACGGGACTCCGTTTCATGTGGTTATGGTCAGCCTGGGACATGACCGGGCGCGCTTTATTGACGGCGAGACACAGTACGATATGGCTCTCTCGGTGCTTACCTCCCGGTGGTTCGGCGAGTACCTCCTGCTCTGGAAGAGACCGCCATTACAAAGGGCCCTTTTGAAGCCGGGAGGAGCGGGAGACTCCGTCGGTTGGTTGGCGGAGACACTTCAGGAATTAGGCCTCTATGCTGCGACGGGGAAGGAAGGGCGTCTGCAGGGTTCTCTCCTCAGAGCTTTTAAAGAATTCCAGTTCAGCAACGATTTGACCCCCGACGGTGTCCTCGGAGCGATGACCCTGATTCATCTCAATACCGCCCGTAACCTGACCGGGCCTCGTCTTCACCCACGAGGAGCCAGCTGATGTCCTTTATCCTCGAAGCACTGAAGAAATCGGAGCAGCAGCGACAACAGAAGAGCCCTTCGCTGCGTGAGGTGCGCAAGCGGACTCTTTCTCTGCCGTCTCGCCGGCAAGGCCGAGGGTCTTACTGGCTCGTGGCGGGGGCTCTGTTCCTGGTTCTGCTCAGTGGCTTGTGGCTTTACAATAAGACAGGGACAACCGTGGAGCAGGTTTCTGCGGTGACCCGGTCGACGAGCTCTTCTGCTTCTCTGCGTCAATCAGGGGTATCTGCACCTGTTATAACTACCCCTGAGGAGACAATTGTTTCGCAACAGTCAGCCGCAGCGGTCGATCCGACGCCTGTGCCGCGAGATAGTGTTTCGGCGCCGACCGTACCCGCTATCACAAGAGCTGATAAGAACCATGCACCCAATGTGGAATCACGACAGACAGAAGGCTTTACCGCCCAAAGAGGACTGACAAGCGACAAGCATGTTGAGACAGTTGTTAGCGACCAACTGAAACCGCGACCTGTCGAAAAACCATCTCTCGATCCAACAGCGGCAAAGCTGCCACACTATCTCGGTTTGTCCCGAGGATTACGTGGTCAGATGCCCCCGCTGGTAATGAGCCTGCACTACTACATTACCGACCCGGCCCGCAGGATGGTGCGGATTAATAACCAGCTCTTGCATGAAGGCGATTGGGTGAGCAATGACCTGCAGGTATTCGAAATTACCCGGACAGGGGTGACGCTGGATTTTCAGGGGAAGCTTTTTGAAATGCGCAGTGTGCGCAGGTAGGGTCGTCAGCGACAGACCACGGGGTGTCGCGCGGCGGAGAAGTTAACGGGCGACTCCTTGCGCTGTAACCCTTAGAGCACAAAAGCCAACCCCAATCTTTGCAGACGAGGTTGGCTTTTTCTTTGAGATTAAAGGGCTTTTGTTCGCAGCTTCAGGCGAGGGAGCTCAAAGTCGCCGGTTATTTTACGATCAAGAGGCTGAGCGACTATTCCTCAAGCAACTCAAAAAACACTGTGGAATTGTACTCTACATCCAGCACCTCGTCACTGAACCTTTCCCAGGTGGCAGTCAGGTCATAAGTGTCCTTCTCTGGCAACAGTAGTTTGAACTTGCCACCGTAGTAGCATTCCGACGACAGACCCGCTTCGCAATCTGAGACGCAGGCAGCGGGGTCAGAATCTCCATTACACCAATCTCCGCATACATCTGGGCCGGAAACAGGGCCCTCAGTCAGAGCCACGGTCTGGACTACGGGGGGGGCGGTCATACTCGCCGAGTTATAATATGCAGCAATTGTAACCAGGGGGGTCGCCGGGTACGCTTCGCAACCCGTTGTCGAGTTATAGGTTGGCACGGCGACCAGTCCGTCGATAAAGCTGTCCGGGGCCGTGAACCAGTTGCCCTCTATAATGCGGATTCCGGTCGGTTTCAGGATGTATTTGTTTGGGTTCTTATTTATGGCGGTCGCCGGATCGATGTCGATTGATACCTGAACGGAATCGTCGTCGGCATCGACGCAGAAATTATTGGGTGCTTTTATCTTGACACCTGATTGTTGCCCACTTGGAGTCTTAAGTTCCTCTTCATCTTCCTCCAATTCATACGGGCTGGAATCGCCTATTTCGACGACATAGTTGCAAAGACGCTTATTACCACTATATACCGGCCCGGGGCATTCGGCATCGCCGTTTGCCGCCAGCACCATGCGAATCTGCTTGAAACAGACCGGATCGCCATTCTCCGGCAGATCAACCTGTATGTCGCCGAGATGCAGGGTTGCCTCGTTGGGGAAATCCAGAATGTTAACTGTTAAAGGCAGGTTGTCGAGATCCCTGGCATTGTAATAGGTCGTCGCGGTGTTGCTGGCGACAATGCCGATTTCCTTGATCGTCAATACCACCGCGTTGTAGCCGTTCTGGTTGTCAGTGAGCGAGACACTGACTGTCCCGGTTCCTGCCGTTGCAGACGATCCGCCGCCACCGCCACCGTCACCACATGCGGCCAGGAACAGGAAAGGCGCCCCAATGATCAGCAACCTGCACAACATTCTGAGTTGAATGGTCTTCATGCCCACCTCCGGAAAAATCAATCACAACTTGTAAGAACCCATGAACCCGGCACAGTGCCGGAGAATCGCCTGAGTCTATGCTTTTCCTTCATGCATAACCCTGTTTTATTATACCATCTAAAATTGTTATGGCAAGATAACTCCATAGATTTTAACCGTTTTTGCTGAGAGTTCATTTTCAAAGACTCTCGTTTTCGCGTATCATGCACAACTTCTCTTCCTCATCCTAATTACTGGATCAACTGATGTGAGAGAGAGCCTCTATTGCCGCACCGCTAGTAAATAAGGCGATTTTTGTTAATCTGCAGCGTGCCCCTCTACCCTCAAAGTGAGCTCGTAATAATGTCAAATAGCACCCTCAAGCTCTTTTCATATGTGAAATTTCTGATAAGCTAGTCAACATTAAAGTGAATTTTGGCGTCTCCTGACGACACTTTGCCAGGATAGCCTTTTGTTTTATCCGAGTTCTCTGTTCCAACCGCTGTGTGCCTTAGGCATCTCGCCATGCGGGTAAGGAGGTCCCACAATGAAAGAGCGTCGTATCTCTGCTGTGATGGTTTGGTCGGCCTTGTGTGCCAGCCTGATCATGCTGCTGACCCTGCCTGCTGCCAGTTCGGCCAATGAACTGAGTATCCAGTCCGAAACTATTGTTCGCGGCTTCGAACGGGACACCAGCTCCGGTTCAGACGAGGCCGTTGCTCCCGGTTACGAATACCTGCAGATCGATATGGGGCATTTGACCGAAGAGGGGCTCTCCTTCCATCTTTACGGTTGGGGTCGGTATGATTTCGCCGACAACGATTTCTACGATGACTCATCGGCCGGCGAAATTCTCTACGGTTATCTCGAGTATACGAAGTCGGTGAATAACCTGAATGCCCGGCTTGGTCGCCAGTACGTTTTTGAGGGCGTGGCCAACGAAGCGATTGATGGTTTGAGATTCAGCACCGACCTGGGCAATTATATCAAAACATCTCTTTACGCCGGACAACCGGTGGGGCTGGATTCGACCAACGGTCGCAGTAGTGATAGCATCTATGGCGGCCGGATTGCTCTGCACAAGGGCATGCTCGGAGAGCTCGGCTTCTCTTACAAAAACATCGAAAATGATAGCGACAACGCCGGGGAAATGGCCGGTATTGACCTCTCTGTTTCCCTTCCTTGGGGTGCCAGCCTCTACGGTAATTCTGTTCGCAATATGGATACAGAGGGCTGGGCTGAACACTCCTACGAGGTCGACTTCAGTCTGGGGGACTTCAATTTCCGCCCCTACTATTCGATGTTCAAGTACGAGGACTATTTCGATACCGGGGCCAGCTCCGTTAACCCGTTTAAATTCCTGGCGACGACTGGTGAAGAAATCGACATCGTCGGGCTGGATGCGACCTGGCTGGAATCTGAAGCCTGGACCTTTGGCGGCAAGCTCAAGTACTACGACTACGATATCGCTGATGCCAACTATTACTATTCGGTTCTGGCCGCCTGGCATGGTGGAGAACTGACCGAGATCGGTGGTGAGATAGGCTATATGGATGGTGATCTGGACAGACAGAGCTATTTGCTGACTCGCCTCTATGGCTACTGGGATGGCCTGAGCGAAGCCCTCTGGGTCGACTTTGCCAGTGGCGATATTGTCTATGCCTCGTACGATCAGGACATCTATGGCCAGGACTATTCCTTCTTTTCTTCCCTTGGCGTCGGCAAGACCTTCATGGATGGCGCGCTGAGCGTCAAATTCTCTGGTGATTACAGCATCGATCCCTATTTCGACGATGACCTTAGGGGAATGTTGAACGTGACCTATAAATTCGATCACAGCCTTTAAGTCTGTATCCATCTGACAGGAGACCTACCATGTTGAAAAAACTTCTTCTGCCCCTTGCGGCTGTGCTTGTTACTCTTGGAGTCCTCGGGGCCTGTGCCACCATGGAGAGCAGCTATCAGCTGCCGGTCAGTCATCCTTCTGCAGCAGATCTGGATGAACAGCCCGTGACCTGCACCAATTGCCATGACCCAGAGGAGAACGGCAATGTTCCTTATGAAAGGTTTGTGCATGGATCTTTCTGGGCGGACAACCACCGCCAGGCCGCCTACCAGGGTGAACGGGTCTGTGCGCTGTGCCACCAGACCAGCTTTTGCAATGACTGTCATGCGACCAACGTCGAATTAAAGCCATCGCTCAAGAATCAGACTGGTACGACCCGCCGCATGCCTCATCGCGGCGACTACCTGAGCCGTCACCGGATCGATGGTCGGGTCGATCCGACATCCTGTTTCCGTTGTCATGGTAATCCGAAGTCGGCAAAAGGCTGTGCGTCTTGTCACGGCTAAAAGATATGGAGGGAAGAATGAAACGGATCGTAATCCTGTTATGTCTGGTTCTCCTTGTTGCTTTTTTCTCCGGATGTTCGGACGGCAGCTCAGATGCCCCTGCTGTCAATGAAGCTCATCCTTCGGGCTGGCTGGCCACTCACGGATCTGAAGCCAATGAGGATTTACGCAGCTGCCAGGGATGTCATGGCCTCGATTTTGATGGCAGCGGCGATGCGGTCAGCTGCTACGATTGTCATCTTGCGGGCCCGCCGTTCGGGGCCCATCCTCTTGGGTGGGATGATGTTCGGCGGGATCATCAGGGTTTCCCGGACAACTATAGTTGGACCGGTTGTGCAGCGGCTGACTGCCATGGTCCCACGCTGCAGGGTGGTACGACTGGCCCCAGCTGTTTTAATGACTCAGCCCTATGCCATGTCAATACCGGAGGAGAGCCTCCGGCTTCACACGCTTTGCCTTATACCAGCCCGAGCTCTCACGGGGGTGACGGAAAAGACAACCTGGTTTACTGTCAGAACTGTCATGGACGCCCTCTGAATGACTTTTTAGGCGGCTACGTTGCGGACCTGTTCGCTGGAGCCATTCCGGAAATCAACGACAATGGCAACTGCACCCAATGTCATCCGGACGCGACGTCCCATCCGACCAACTGGACGCGCAATTCCAATTCAAGAGACCGCACCCATGCAACAGCGGGCAACCTGGAAACCGCCTGCGGCATCTGCCATAACCTGACGATCGATACGACGCCGGGGAACAACACCCCGGGGGCTTTCCCCGGCGCCCCCAGTTGTTATTCCACTAATTACACCAACCCCAACGGGATCACGTCAAGCTGCCATCCCAACGGTCCCGGCGATTTCCATGATGTCGGTCAGGATTGGCTATCGACGGGCCATGTGGGGCCGGCGATTGCCAACAACCCGGACTGTTTTGGCTGTCATACCCAGATGGCGGCCGGCGGCGGCATTGATCCCGCCTGCCAGGATTGCCATACCGCTGGTGATCCGCTGACGGTCACCAACTGCACCTCCTGCCATAATGTCCCGCCGGACAGCCTGGGCCCACAGGGAGCAAGCCAGCCCAACCTCGAAGGAACGCATGTGGGCCATGTCGACTTCACTCCAACCACGGCGGACTGTAGCGCATGCCATGTGGGCGGCGGCACGGGCAGCCTGAGCCACTATGATCGCGTGGATCAGACGACCCCGGATTACCCGGCCGAAGTTGTTTTCCTGCCGCTCTACAAAGCCAAGACCGGTGGTGATACAAGCTATAACGAAATCAACCAGACCTGTGGCAACATCTCCTGCCATGGTGGCCAGACTTCACCGGACTGGACCGCGGGAATGATTACCGTAGCCAATGACTGCACCCTTTGCCACCAACTGGCGAGCGTGTCGGATCAGTACAACAGTTACAGTTCGGGTGGTCACAGTACCCACGCCGAAATCAATGGATGGGCTGACAACCACGCTTTAGGGTACGATCCGACCTGTTCCGCCTGTCATGAAGCCGCGAGATTACCCGCCAGCGGCCATTTTGACGACCTCGATACGGCTGTTGTCGAGGGTGACCCGGTGGCGACCTTGCTGGCGATCCTGAACTACGACAATGCCACTGCCCCTGCCAATCCAACCTGTACGAATGAAACCGTGGGCTGCCATCGCGGACTGACCCGCGTCTGGGGCGGCGCAGCGGCACCTCATCCTACAGACGGTACCTATCGATCGGGTATGGAGCATGGCTCAGATGCCAAGCTAAACCTGGCCAACTGTCAGACTTGTCACGCCACCCCGACCAGCGGTGGTACGAACCCGAAGTTCACAGTGGATATCATTGATGATGGGCCTGACGTAGCTGATGCCACGGCTACGGGATGTATGAAGTGCCACAATACGGACACGGCTCATCCTTCTTCCCAGCTCTCGGGAGCGACGGAGGATGTCCCTTGGTATGATTCCGTGGATGGCTCATTTATAACCCACAATAATGCGGCCGGTAATAATGCAACGACCATTCGTTTGACCTGTGGATTGTGTCATCCAGATGTGGGGGGGCCGGGAACTGTCGGCTTCGGTTGTCTCGACTGTCACGTGACCGATCCTGCCGGGGATGCTGTCGGTACCTGTACCTCCTGCCACAGTGAGCCTCCGTCCGGGGACGAGGCGCCAAATCGCACAGGCCGCCATGACGAAGAAGACCACGAGCTGGCATGCAATGTCTGTCACACCAATAATGGGCCGGATGGGACGATTGATGCCGCTAAGCATTTCACCTTTCCGGATCCTGATTTCGGCCAGGCAGACCTGCGGTCGGGTCCGGATTTCGCAGGGTCCACCATGACCTTCACACAGACGGCGAGCAATGTAACCTGTGCCGACAGTTGCCATGGCGAAGATCATGGCGACCCAGGCGAGAGTTGGTACTGAGGGAAAACAGTCTTTTTCGCGGGGCGGCCTGAGCCGCCCCGTTTTTTTGCTGTATCGATTCGAATCTGGCGGTCGTGCCTCTCGGCGAGACCGCCTGTCCCATCTTCTGTTGCCGGGGTATTTACGGCGGCAGTGGTCCGCGGTCTTTGTAAACATCGCTAATCTTCGGCATGCGGCTATTGGATCCCTTAATTTAACAACAGCGGCACAATATGATATGATCTGCTCTATACATTGTGGTTTCAGGAGGGTGTCGGGTTGGACGTCAGTATTATCCCAGGCTTGTTTCAAAAGTTCCACCGCGAGCTCTGTCTTTTGCTGCTGGTGTTGTTCGGCCTGACCTGCGGCCAGCTGGCAGCGACGCTCGCCGGGACAGTCTTGCGCCCGGATACCTCTCTTGAAGCAACCAGTCGCCCCACCTCGCGTGTCACCAGCGTACAGATCTCGGATCACGACCTTAACCGGATCCTGCAACAGAATATCTTTGACCCGACCGCGCGAGGAAGCCGTTCCGCCTCGATCAAACCTTCACGAACCGACACTCCCTCCCAAGCACCTCCCCGCAAGGACTTGACTCTGATTGGCACCCTGGTCTCTGGTGCCAACTCCACCGCTCTGGTCGAAGCAGGCAAGGAGATCAAGTTGTTTCACCTGGATGATCCGTTTCCCGGGGGCGGACGAGTCGAGACGATCTTGCGCAACCGGGTGACAATCCGTAACCGGGACGGCTCGGCTACCGAATTGACCCTGCGCGAAGAGGCGCAGCGCAAGACACGACCCACGGCAGGTTCGATGGTCGGCGGGGGGATTCGCAGCGCCGGAGAGAACCGCTGGACGGTTTCCCGAGCCACTGCCGATGCCGCACGGACCAACATCGGCGAGCAGCTACGGCTGGCACAAATGGAGCCCCGGATCATCAACGGGCGTACTGACGGTTTCCTGGTCAGCAAGCTTAGCCCCAAGTCGATGCTCACCAAGATGGGGATTCGACGTGGCGATGTGATCCTGCAAGTCAACAAAATGCCGATCGATAGCCCCGAAAAAGCTCTACAGATCCTGCAACAACTCAGAGAGGCCCGTCAGTTGACGGTCGACCTGGAGCGTAAAGATAAACCAATGACATTTGCCTATGAAATCAACTAAGGAGGTCCCCTTGGTTAAGACCGCAACCAAGTATCGTTTGCTGACCACCCACACGCTGTTCCTATCGCTGCTACTGGCCCTGGCGCTGCCATCCTCGTTGTTTGCTCAGAGCCAACAGCTACAGAACGGGACGGCTGAAGGGCAGGTTACCCTCGACTTCAGAGACGTGCAACTGACCGATCTGATCCAGACCATCAGTGAGCTGACCGGGAAAAACTTTCTTTACGACGACAGGGTCAAAGGTAAGGTCAGCATTGTTTCCCCGGACAGCATGACCCTCGACGAAGCGTACCAGCTTTTTCTCTCGGTTCTTTACGTCAAGGGTTATACCGTCGTTCCTTCGGGAAAGGTCAACAAGATTGTGCCTGTGAAAGGGGCCCGGAGTGAAAGTCTGCCGACTATAGTCGATAGTTACCGACATAACACAGAACAATTTATCACCCGTCTGGTGCGATTGGAATACCTCGATGCAGCAACTATCGCCAATACAGTGCTGGCACCGCTGGTGGCAACGGCTGGCCATCTCCTCGCCTATCCGCCGACCAACACTCTGATCATCACTGACAGTGGTGCGAATATCGAACGCCTGATGCGAATTATCCGTGAACTCGATCTGCCGGGCTCGGCCAGCGTTCTGGAAGTCATTCATTTACAGCATGCCGACGCTGAGGAAATAGCCAAGATCTGCACTGAGGTTATCACTCAGCCAAGTGCGATTCGCGCCCGTCGTGTTCGTAAAGAGGGTGCGCAGACCGTCCAGGAAGAAGTCAGCAAGGTTATCCCTTACCAGAGGACAAATTCCCTGATCGTTATGACTAACCCCGAGGACCTGGCGTTGATCAGGGGGCTGGTGACTCGCATGGACCTGGAGTCAGACAGCAAACGCTCACATATCAATCTTTATTACCTGGAAAACGCAGATGCAGAAACCTTGGCGTCGACCCTCAACGAGATACTGACTGGTATCAAAGCTCAGAATCGGGTCGTCGGCAAGGGTCAGGACAACAAAGGTCCCCTTTCTGCAAAACCTTTGACCATCACCGCCGACAAACCGACCAATTCACTGATTATCAACGCCAGCCCTGAGGATTATTTAACCCTGCAGGGGATCATTAAACAGCTCGATATCAGGCGCAAGCAGGTCTATGTCGAAGCCCTCATCCTGGAACTCTCGATGGATGCAACTCAACGTCTGGGTGTTTCCCTTCAGGGTGCTGCCTCCCATAACGATGATGGCCTGATTTTTGGCAGCAGTAACCAGAATACAGGCCCAATCGGTATTGGCGATGCCCTGGACGGTGGCGATGGCGGGGGCGTGCCGTCGCTGCTCACCCGGGCGGTCGACGGACTGCTGGCAGGTGGCTTTTTCAACCCGATCACGGTTGTCGGCCCAAACGGCAATGAGATTACGGTGCCGACTCTGTCGGTTCTTATTGACATCTCAAAAACCAACAGTGACGTCAATATCCTCTCGGCACCCCGACTGCTGACCTCGGATAATGAGGAAGCTGAAATCATTGTTGGTGCCAATGTGCCGATCATCACCGGCCGCCTGACCGACACCGGTAGTGACGGTCTGGCGCAGAGTGTCTCTGTAGAGCGCCAGGATGTTGCCCTGATCCTGCGTTTCACCCCGCAGGTGACCGAAGGCAACCTGGTTCGCTTGAACATCTATCAGGAGCTGACCGACATCGTCCCGGCCACGGCCGCCCTGACCGCCAGCGTTGGTGATCCCAACGAGGTCGGCCCGACTTTCACCAAGCGCGTGCTGCGTAATACCGTCCTGGCAGAAAACGGCAAGACGGTTGTCCTGGGCGGGCTGATTGACACCAACGTGACCGAATCTGTGACCAAGGTGCCGTTCCTCGGTGACCTCCCGTTTCTAGGCTGGTTGTTCCGGCGCACCTCCAGCACTGAGGAAAAAACCAATTTGCTGATCTTCATCAACCCGACCATTATCAAGGACGCTGGCGACCTGGCCCAGATCACCGGACGCAATCGCAAAGCAGCCAGTGGTTTTTTGACCAACGAAGTGATCGATGCCCTGCCGGAGAACTTCTTTGGCGAACTGGGCGGTGCCACTAAAACACAAGAACCTGCTGAGTCAGACACAGAAAGCCCAAACATTGATAAAGAGGCGACGTCCTCAGACAGTATGTCTGCAGAGCGCGATCAATGGGTGACCCCGGCCCCGCGACGGAGCTCCGGCCAATAGCAAAAAGGCAGTCTAAAGATGCAGAGCTGGCGATTGATCGGTGACATACTCGTTGAAGATTTCGACCTGGCACGAGAGCAGGTTGATGCGGCTCTGCTTGAGCAACAGCAGACACCAAAACGACTCGGTGAACTGCTGAAATCCCGACAGGCGATCGACTCGGTTCTTTTGGCTCGTGCTCTCGCAATCCAGCATGACATGGAATTTGTCGCCTCAATCTCTACAGAAACGACCGTTGACGATCTGCATGCATTAATTCCGATCGGGTTCGCCAAGCAGTACTCTATTTTCCCCCTCTCCCGAACTGACGGTCGACTGCAGGTCGTGGTCTGCGACCCCGGTGACAGTCGCCCGATCAACGATCTTGGCACGTTAACCGGGGCCTTGATCGAACCGTGTATCGCCACCCGGGAAGAGCTCTTGCGGGCCATCAACCAGGCCTATGAAAAACAGGCAGGCGGGACAGGTGACGTGATCGAGGAGATCGAAGGACGCGATACCGACGATCTGTCCACCTCTCTTGAACCCAGAGACCTGCTCGACAGTTCCGACGAAGCCCCGATCATCCGCTTTGTCAACAGCCTGATCACCCAGGGGTTTAAGGAGCGGGCCAGCGATATTCATATCGAACCCTTTGAACAGGAACTCATTGTCCGTTATCGGATCGACGGCATTCTTTACGAAGTCAACAAACCACCACTTAAAGCCCATGCCGGGATTGCCTCCCGCATCAAGATCCTGGCCCAGTTGGACATCGCCGAAAAACGCCTGCCGCAAGATGGCCGTTTCCGTGTGCGCATGGGTGGCCGTGATATGGACATTCGGGTCTCGACTCTGCCTACGGCCTTTGGTGAAAGGGTGGTCCTGCGCCTGCTTGACAAAGCGGCAAGCATTCTCAGTCTCGAAGAGATCGGGCTGGAGAGTACTCTCCTGAAGCCTTTTGAGGAGATGATCAACAAGAACCATGGCATTTTCCTGGTCACCGGTCCGACCGGCTCCGGCAAAACAACCACCCTGTACGCTGCCCTGACCAGGCTGAACAACCGCGATAAGAACATCATCACCGTCGAAGATCCGATTGAATACCAGTTGCCGGGTGTCGGCCAGATTCAGGTCAACCCGAAGATCGACATGACCTTCGCTAACGGCCTGCGCTCGATTCTGCGCCAGGATCCGGACATCATCATGGTCGGCGAAATCCGCGATCGTGAAACCGCAGAAATTGCCGTGCAATCGGCTCTGACCGGACACATGGTCTTCTCAACCCTGCACACCAACGATGCGGCCGGTGCACTCACCCGCCTGGTTGAGATGGGAATCGAACCGTTTCTGGCAGCCTCCAGTATCGTCGGCATCTTCGCCCAGCGCCTGATTCGATCCATCTGTCCGCATTGCAAAGAACCCCATCAACCGCCTGAAGAGCTGCTGCTTGAGATCTCCAGTGAAAACCCGCTACCAGCTGGCACCACCTTCTATCGCGGCGCGGGCTGCGATAAATGCATGCAAATCGGCTATTGGGGTCGAACTGGAATCTACGAATTACTTAAAGTGAATGACACGGTGCGCGAACTCCTGCTGCAGGACAAAGACGCCGCTTCAATCAAGAAAGCCGCCGTAGAAGATGGCATGCGCTCCCTACGAACGGCCGGGCTCGCAAAAGCGCTGCAGGGCGTCACCACTCTCGAAGAAGTGATGCGAGTCACTCAAGAGGAGGTCTAGGTGCCGCTGTTCGAATATTCCGGGCTTGACAGCCAGGGGCGCAAGGTCTCAGGACGCATTGAAGGGACCGGTCGTAACCTTGTGACACAACAGCTGCGCGAACAGGGCATTTTCCCGACTGAGTTGCACGAAGGCACTGCGCCGCGCACGCACCGGAGCTGGTCTAATCTGCTGGTCAAGGTGCAACGCTCAACGGCGGAGCTCTCTTCGGCAACCCGCCAACTTGCCACCCTGCTTGGCGCCGGGCTGTCGCTAGATATCGCCTTGGGCACAGTCACTGAGCAGACGGACCAACCGCTGATTGGCCGGGTTCTGGCCAGCGTTCGCGAAGAGGTCATGCAAGGCAAACCACTCCACGAGGCGCTGGCGAAACATCGGGCAGTCTTCCCGGACCTCTTTATCAACATGGTCCAGGTGGGTGAAAATAGTGGCACGTTGGACGAGGCCTTGCACCGCCTGGCCGACTTCCTCGAGAATCAGGCTCGCACCAGGGCACGGATACAGGCTGCACTTGCCTACCCTTTACTGATGACACTGGTCGGCAGCGGTGTGCTTGCGTTTCTTTTCGTTTTCGTGGTGCCCAAGATCACCCGCATGCTGCAGGAGATGGAGATGGCTCTGCCATGGCCAACCCTGATGCTGATCAACCTGGTCGATCTGTTGGCGACCTGGTGGTGGCTGCTGGCCATTGGCCTGGCACTTGGTCTCACTACCTTGCAGCGTTATCGTCGCACCGGAAAAGGGCGTTTACACACCGATCGGATGTTGCTCAAGGCACCTCTTTTCGGTCGCTTGCTGCTGCTGATCGCCACGGCCCGCTTCTCCCGCACCCTTGGCACTCTGCTACAGAGCGGTGTGCCACTTCTCAAAGCCCTGGCTATCGCTAATAACCTTCTCGCTAACCGTGTTTTGAGCCTTGCGGTAGAAACAGCCATAACCCGGGTTCGGGAAGGAGGCAGTCTGGCTGCTGTCCTGCGTGAAACAGCAGTATTCCCGCCAATGCTTGCGCAAGTAACAGCCGCCGGTGAGCAGAGTGGTAAACTGGAGGAAATGTTGTTCCGGGTTGCCGATACATATGAGCACCAATCCGACCTGTCGATCACTGGCATGCTCTCCCTGCTTGAACCTCTGATGATCCTGTTCATGGGTGGGGTGGTCGGCTTCGCGGTCCTTGCCATCATGTTGCCGATCTTCCAGGCAAGCCAGGGCTTTGGTTAGCATAGTACAGATAAATCAATACAGGTATTCGTTAAGTTTAAGGAGTGTTGAATATGACATCACACAATGTTCGTTCCTGTCGCGGCTTCACCCTGATTGAAATCATGGTGGTCGTGGTGATTCTTGGAATTCTGGCGGCAGTCATCGTTCCGCGCTTCCTGAGCCGACCGGATGAAGCCAAAGTGACCAAGACCAAGGTGGACATGAAGAGTATCGAAGAATCGCTCGGTCTGTTCAAACTCGACAACGGCTTCTTCCCCTCAACCGAACAGGGGCTCAAAGCCTTGGTCACAAAACCTGAAACCGGACGTATTCCAACGAAGTTTTCTGTTGACGGTTATCTAAAAAAAGTCCCGACAGATCCCTGGGGCAAACCGTATGCTTACATCTCTCCGGGAGTGCATAACCGCAACTTCGACCTGATCAGCTACGGCGCAGACGGTGAACCGGGCGGGGAAGAGTTCGATGCGGATATCAACAGCTGGGAACTCAACTAGGGCCTTCAACATGAGCCGATCACACAAACTTGCAGCCGGCTCATCCGTTGTACGAAAAGCTCGTGACCAGGCCGGCTTCACTCTGATTGAACTAGGGGTCGTGGTGGCGCTGCTGGCCCTGTTTGCGGTCCTCACTATTCCGCTGTTCGGATCAACAGGAACCAGTGACCTTGGTTATTCAGCTCGTCGCCTGAGCGGCACGATCAAGTATCTGTTCAATGAATCAGCGCTGACCGGAAGAGAGCATCGTCTTATTTACAACCTTGACCACGACACCTACCGGGCCAGGATCGTTGAAGCAAATGGTGAGATCGTTGATTTACCCGGTCTGGGCAAGGAGATCCGTCTGACTGGAGACATCCGTTTTCGTGATCTGCAGCTGCCGGGGCGAGGCACATTTACATCGGGGGAGGTAGCGGTGCGGATCGACCCGAGCGGCTGGATCGAGGAAACCAGTGTGCATCTGGAGGATGGACCAGATAACGCGCTGACCCTGCATATCATGCCACTCACCGGGACCAGCGAAATCTTTGCAGGCTACAAAACACTCTACTGAGTAAATCTATATGAGCCTTTCACTAACTAAGCCCTTGAATAATAAGGCCTTTACGCTGCTGGAAATCATGGTTGCCCTGGCCATTATCGGCATTGCCATGGTGTCGCTGCTGAGTCTTGGTAATCGTTCCATAGGGGTGCATGACCGGCTGCAGCGCATGACCCAGGCAACGCTGCTGGCGCAGAAGAAAATGGCGGAGAGCGAGCTCGAGGCCCGTAGCCGTGGCGTGGAACAACTCGCTGACAACGCTGGCGAATTTGCCGAACCGTTCAGTGATTATCGCTGGCATATCGCGGTCAACAGCACTCCTCTTCCAGCGGTGCAGATGGTTACGATTACGGTGCTCTGGGGTGATGAGGAGCGTAATGAGGGGGTCGATGTTACTTCGTTCCTGTTTTAGATCCCGCAAGCAGTGGGCTGCTCGGGGGTTTACCCTGATCGAAGTGCTGGTCGCCATCAGCCTGCTGGCCATCGTACTGACGTCGGTTTACGGAATTTTCTCCGGGGTCAATGCAACCAAAATGCGCCTCGACAGCGACAGTGCTGAGTACCACCGGGCACGGGTGATTTTTGACAGGCTCGGGCGGGAGCTGCATGGCGCCTATTATAGACGCGGCGATCCGACCACTCTTTTTCGCGGTGGCATCAACGATCAGGGCGAATCGTTCCTTGAATTGACAACGACAGCGGTATCGCCTTTAAGTGCTGCCGGTACCGGGATTGCCGAAATCCGCTACCGTCTCGCACCGGATCAGGAATCATCAGAAGACAGCCAGGTGCTGCTTCGAGGTGAGCGCCCCCGACAATCTGCAGCAGAACCAGCTGATGATCGCATGATGCGCCTGGCGCCTGATGTCGCAAAGTTTTCACTGCGTTTCTATACAGCAGGGACCTGGCAGGAAGAGTGGGATGCCCGACAGAACGGCATGCCGCAACTGGTAGAAATTGACCTGCTCGTCGGACAGGAGGAGCAACGACAGATCCCCTTTACCACGACATTCGAAATACCGGATATCAGCTTGCAATGAAAAAATCAAAGCACAATCGAGGCATGGCGTTGCTGGTGATCCTGGTCGTCGTCGCCCTGCTGACCTCACTGTTGACCGAACTGGCATTTTCAACCCTGGTCGATTTACGCCTTACCGAAACCTTTCGCGATACCACTAAGGCCTACTACCTGGCGAAAGGCGGTATCAATGCCGGGCGCATGATCATCCAGGACGATCGCAACAGTTACGATAGCCTGGACGAGCTCTGGCATCAGGGGGTGATTAACTACCCGGTTGGTGACGGTGCTGTCACGGTTCGGATCAACGATCAGGACGGCAAACTGGGCATCAACGCCCTGGTCAACAAGAACGGGCCGAGCGCCTTGATGGTCGATCGCTTCTATCGTCTTTTCGTTGCTCTCGAGCTTGATGACATCGACGATCCGGCCGAATTAACGGCCGCCCTGATCGACTGGCTGGACAGTGATGACACCCCGTATCCATTGATTCTTACTGATGAGGTCGAGATCCCGGTCGCGGGTGCCGAGTCAACTTATTACCAGGGGCTATCGCAACCTTACGCGATCAAGAACGGGCCGTTGGAGACCCTCGACGAGCTGGCGCTGGTCAAAGGGTTTACCCCGGAAGTTTTACGCCGGGTCACGCCTCATGTCGGCCTGCATAAGCAGATAGCGGTGAACATCAATACTGCCAGCGCAGAAGTGCTACAATCTCTCCACACTGATATTGATAACGGGGTGGCAGAAACATTGATCAAACATCGTAAGAAAGAGCCGATCAAGCAACTGGAACAGCTGGAAGAAGAGCTCTCTTCTGAGGCCTACAGTGCTCTAAAAAACCTCGGCAATCTTAAGAAACTGGGCCTGAAGAGCAAACGCTATCGTATCGAAGCCGACGCCGTGGTCAATGACGGCCGCCGTCGCCTTCTTGCTGAAGTGGATAAAGATGGAAACCAATTGATATTTTTCAAGGTAAACTGACTGTTATGACAAAACGATTGATCGGCATCGATATCAGCCAGAAAACTCTGCGACTGGCCATCCTCGCTCGAGACCAGGGAACAATTTCGGTCGTCTCGGTCATGGAAAACGGCCATGAAGACAAGTCAGAACAGATGGCGGTTCTGCAGGAAGCATTGAGTGGGGATTTTCATCTGGGCGACCGTCTGGCAACCTGTCTCCCTGGCGGTGCAGCCTTTATAAGGCGGCTGACCTTCCCGTTCAACGACCCCAGGAAAATCGCTGCGGCCCTCCCTTTTGAGCTGGCGACTCAACTGCCTGTCGCTCTTGACGAGTACACCACGGTCTCACAGCCACCTTTGCGTAACGCCGACGGAGCCGACATCGTAGCGGCCGCGGTCAAAACAACCCAGTTGGCCGAAGCGCTGGACCCTTTCGACGACCTGGGCATCCCCCTGCAGATCCTGGATCTGGCCCCGTACGCCTACGTCGCCGGCCTCAAGGATTTTCTGGTTGACGGCCTCCTGGTCTGCGTCATGGACCAGGGCACCAGCCTCGCACTGGTCAGTTCCGGAGAGGTGGTCGACTCTCGACAGTTGCCTCTTGATGCTGAGGTGTCGGCAGAAGATCGCGCCCGCGCCATTCATCGCGAGGCGAAAGCTCTGGGGCAGGGCCAGCAGTCGGATGGAATGGCGTTACAATTGATGGGGGCTCTGGCCACCCCTGAATTAGTCAGACACTTAAGCACCTTGCGAGACAAGGTGGAACTGCTCTCCATCGAAATCAACGGGCAGACCATTGAAGCACCACTTCTGCCGGCCGTGGCTCTCGCTCTGCGTGCAGCGGACAGCGGCAAGGGTCAGGTCTTCAACTTGCGTCAGGGAACGTTCGCCCTGAAAGGTGAATGGATCGGCCTGCGTAAAACCCTGATAATAGCCGCCTGCCTTGCAGGCCTTACCCTGATGACCCTGGCGGCCAGCATGGGTCTGCAGTATTACGACAAACGGCAGCAGTCAAACAGACTGGAACAGCAGATGGAGACGCTCTACAAACAGACTTTTCCTGAAGCCGCGACTGTGGTCGATGTTCCCCTGCAGATGGAAAGTGCAATTCTGCAGTTGCAGGAAGATGTCGGCATCATTGGACTTGACCGGCCCTCAGCGCTACATCTGTTACAGACGATCTCCGACCTGCCAGAAGCGATCTCGGCCGATGTCGACGAATTCACCCTGGAACGTAACGAAGTGCGAATCTCGGGGCGCACCAGCACTTTTGAAGCGGTCAATCGTATTGCGGAGAGGTTCCGACAGTCGCCCAGCTTCGAAAAAGTCGAGGTTGCCGAATCTAAAATGGACCTGGCCGGCAAACAGGTCAGTTATCGCATGCGTTTGACTTTAAGCGGGAAAGGCGCACCGTTATGATCAAGTCCCTGAATCAAAGAGAACGTTATGTCGTGACGGGCGGAGCCGTGGCGCTCGGACTTTTGCTGATCATTTTCGGCGTTGTGGTTCCTTACGGTGAAGCCATTGAACGCCTCGACAAAGCGATTGTTTCCCGCCAGGGGCAACTTGACGAAGTCAGGCAGCTGCAAATCGATTACCAGGTTCTCAAGAAAAGGGCCGGCCAATTACAGCGAGAGCTCAATCAGGGTGAAACGACCCTACCGCTGACTTTTCTCGAGCAGACCGCAAGCCAGATCGGTGGGCGCGAAAACCTCGTCCTGATGCGTCCACTGCCGGCTGAGATGCAAGGACAATTACGAATTGAAACCACCGAATTCAAATTGGAGCGGCTCGGCCTGGAGCAGGTGTTACGAATTCTTCAGGAAATTGAACGGGTCCGACCACCGATGCGGGTTGATCGGCTCCATCTCAAGCAACGCTTTGACAACGCTACGCAACTCGACATGAACGTCACAGTTAGCACCACACGGAGAAATTGATGCGGTTTGCGAAACGTTTTCGACACAAGGCCTCCGGCGGGACTCAGTCGTCTCAGGGCCTCTATCGTGCTGCCGGACTCGGCCTTTTCCTGCTTGGATTGTTGTGCAGTTTTTATCTGGCTTTTCCTGGTGCAATTCTCAAGGAGCGGATGATCCACGAACTCGAAACTCGGTTACCGGTCCAGGTTGATATCGCTGAGGCCACTTTACGACCTCTGCTGACTCTGACTGGCGAGCTGATGACAATTCGTTTGTCCGGTCAGCCTGAAGCTCTCTTTCAAATTGACAGTTTCCATATCGACCCCCGATGGGTTGGCGTGCTAACTGGAGATCCGGGTCTGGATGGCGAAATTCATACTGGCGCCGGCGAACTCTCTTTTAACTGGCAAAGCAGCGGCCCGTTGGCCGCGGCCGCCGACGCCCTGCCCTTAGACCTTCCGCTTGCGACCAGCCCGCCTACGCGGTTGGCAGGAACTCTCGCCACGGCTCAGGTTGTAACGGAAGTACCGCTACAAAAGGATACCGCAAGCCGGATTGATCTCAGCTTCAGCCAGGTCGTCGTGCAGGGTCTCGAAGCCTTGACCACGAATGCTACCGGTTTACGGCTTGGTACGCTCTCACTGAGGTTAACTGGTCAGGGGGCATCATTCTCCGTAGAGCAATTGGAGACAAACGGCGAAGACCTGGTGGTTTCGGGCGATGGGACTTTCATGCTTGTAACAGCAAAACCGCAGAATAGCCGCATCAATCTTAATCTGACAGTACGTGCTGGCAGCCAGGCCGATCCGACCCTGGCCAGCCTGCTCAAACTTGCCGGGACTCAGCAGTCAGACGGTAGCCGAAAACTTCGGCTGACGGGCACCCTGGCCAACCCCGTGATCAGGTAAGCCATCATGAAAAGACTTCTTAACGTACTGCTCTTTCCCATGTTCCTGGGTATCGCCACCCCTTCCCTGGCACTCGATCTGACACCATTTCAGGTCAGAAATTTCTCCCCGACGGCCCTGGTCCATGGCCTGTCGATAGCAGAGACACCGCGTTTGCTGCCGACTGGCAAGACCGCCCTGCAAGCCAGTTTCGACCTGGCTAATCATGCCACATTGGACACGAGCAGCAACGAAGCGATCCTGCTCGACGGCGAAACCTACGTCGCGACCCTGGGACTGCGCTACGGGCTCAGTGACCAACTGCAAGTGGGGATAGACTTACCCTGGGTCTGGCATTCGGGAGGTTTTCTGGACAGTTTCATCAGTGACTGGCACGATTTCTTCGGCCTTCCCGATGGTGACCGGGATGAACTGCAGGATGACCAGCTCAATTACCTTTATTACCGGGACGGTACAGAGCGTCTGCGTCTGCAGGACGAAACCGATAGCCTGGGAGATTTGCGCCTGCAGCTTGCCTGGCAGTTTATAACGACCGAACAATCGGCGTTTACTTTACAGACTCAAGTCAAGGCTCCGACCGGGGATGCTGACAAGTTGACCGGTAGTGAAGCCTGGGATGTCTCCCTGGCCCTGTCTGCGCAGCGTGATTTTCCCCTGGGGAATGGTCAAGGGGCTCTTTGGGCTGGTTTTGGAGTCAGTTGGCTTGGTGACGGCGAGGTTCTTGAGGATGAGGTGGAAGACTTTGCAGCCAGCGGTTGGCTAGGCGCTGGCTGGAACCCTCTCGATTGGCTGGCTCTCAAACTACAGGTCGACAGCCACACTGCCCTGTATGATAGTGATCTGGGTGAAATCGGCGATCCGGCTGTGATTTTGACTCTGGGAGGTACGCTTGGCCTGGGTGAGAAAACCACTCTGGATATCGGGGTCGGCGAAGATCTGAATGTTAACGCTTCACCGGATGTTACATTTCATTTACACCTTGCGCATATATTCTGAATGAAAATCAGCAGCAGGAACACGGTGTTTGACGTCAGACCTTATGGGACAAAAAATGGTTGAAAGTTAAGAGACACTCCGGCGACCGATTAACCCCTCCTCTTTGCGCTTCAGCAACACTCATTTATACTTATAAGGTTACTCTTGATCTTGCGGCACGCCATCGCCTTCGGCGCCGACAAGCTGGCCAACCGCGGCACGGCTCAGGCCACGGCGATTCTGACCAACGTCCAGGATTTCTTGATCAACCTCTGGAACCATTTCGGCAAAGAGGAGGGCCCGTGAACGACCAGACTGGAGTGAAGCAGACCATCGAGGTGATCGGCATACCAATCGATCTTGGCCAGACCCAGCGCGGTGTCGACCTGGGGCCAGGTGCGCTGCGTTATGCCGGTCTGCACCGCAGCCTGCGGCAACTCGGCTACAATCTGATCGATCGGGGAAATTTGGCGGTACCGGTGCGCGAAGCCCTGCCCGCTCATCATCAGAGCAACTCTCTTGCGGCGACCCGCGACGTCTGCGAAGCTGCCTACGCCGCGGCGCGGGCAACTGTCGAGCAGGACCACCTGGCCGTGTTCCTCGGCGGCGATCATTCGATCGCCATCGGCACGGTCGGCGGCATCACCCATCATGAGCCGGTCGGCCTGATCTACATCGATGCCCACGGCGATTTCAACACCCCGGAGACCTCGCCGTCCGGCAATATTCATGGTATGTCGGTCGCCACCCTGATCGGCCGGGGCTACCCGGAACTGGTCGATGTCGGCCGAACGGGACCGAAGCTGAACGCCGAGGATATCGTGCTGTTGGGGATTCGAGAATTGGACGGGCCGGAACGGGAGGCGCTGAAAGAGAGCGGGGTCTCCGTCTACACCATGCGCGATATCGACGAACATGGCATCAGCACCGTGGCCCGCGAAACCCTCGACCGGCTCGGTCACCACCGACATCTGCACGTCAGTTTCGACGTGGACGTACTCGACCCGACTGAAGCGCCCGGAGTCGGCACCGCTGTCCCCGGCGGCCTGACCTACCGCGAGGCGCAACTGCTCTGCGAGATCATCGCCGATAGCGGGCGCTTGAAATCCGTTGATCTGGTCGAGATCAACCCGATCCTCGATTACCGCAACCAGACGGCTCGTCTCGCCGTGGAATTGACGGCGTCCTTGTTCGGCAAGAGTATCTTGTAGTTTAGAATTAGGGACACTCAAAATAGGGTGTCCCTTTTGAGTGTCCCCAAAGGCTTTCTGCCAATTTCCCACCCTTTAAACAATGTAGGAGGATGAATAAAAAGCCCTCCTCTTTGACCTCGACTCCTGACCGAGTATAATTGGAAAAACCTTATTTGTGCAGGTTTCTGGGAATACTGGGGGAAGACGACCGATAATCACAAGCCATCCGTTGAATTTGTGGGGGCTTTTGTTCTTCTGATCAGGGTACTTTAACTTGGGTTTTGTCCATCATCGTTTGGGGTGTTTCCACGTGAAATGTTTTCCATATCAGGAGCTTGAAGCTCAAAATTTAACCGTCTACCTGCGGGGCTATATCAAGCGTACTCGCTCGTAGAATCAATGTTAGAAGGCATCTAAATGAGTCAGGTTAAAACTGTGAGCGAAAACAATACATCAGGAATAAAGGCTTATCCTGCCATTATTTCTTCTTTGCGTTCTCCATTAAGTATGTTCGGGCTGGCAATGCTCATGTGTAATGCCGTTTTCTCATTATCGGCGGGTTTGATGAATAATTTAGAGGCATTTATTTACGCAATACATACATTCCTAGGTATAGTTTTTGCCTTTATAATGATTGCAATATGGAGCCCAAGGTCTCTATATCATCCATCGGAGTTAAAGGGGATTGATAAAGAAATCCCTGAAATTAAAAACTCAAGGCTTATCATTACCACCGTTCTTCTTATCGTTATGTTTTCGTATGCGGCTTATCAAATATATAAGCTTAATTTAGAGCTTGAAGTTCCAAATAAGATAGAACAGACAACGCCTTCTAACAACTAAATCAACGCGGCCGGAAAATACGTCTGCGCTAAATTGAAAAGCAAAATCTAAAATTGCGGTGGTGGCCGAACCTTCGCGTCGCGGCCATTTATCATGAACCGTTAGATGCTTGGAGGTTTTATCTTATGGGCAATACGTTCGATGAAATTTTGACGCTTCTTGGAAGTCGGGGGACATAATACCTGTTTTAATGTGCTAACCGGGAATTCTTACGGAACAGAAGGTCGGGAGTTCGAATCTTCCGCAGCAAGCCATATAAATAAGGAGGTTACGAGATTTTCTCGTGACCTCTTTTTGTTTTTATAAATCGATAAGCAATAAATTCGGTAATGGAGTTCTCTTGGCGGGGATAAAAGTCTGGGAATGTGGCGGGGAAGTGAGGCGAAGATTAGAATAGGTATT
>CAZXBD010000172.1:0-1889 GCA_964638305.1 uncultured Geobacteraceae bacterium
TGTCGGGACGCAAGGATGTCTGGGATATGCAGACGGATGGCAGTTATATCGAACGCAAGGACACCACCGGTAAAAAGTCACTCAGCTCACAGGAGACCTTCATCGAGCTGGCACAGAAGCGCATGGCTGCAGCCTCGAAGCACCAGCAGGCAAAGCTGCGCAAGAAACTGCTGCATCATTTCCACAAGCGCCTGCAAGATAATGGCTGACATGAAGGTTCTGCTGGCACTCCTCGTACATCTATTAACCACGATCGCCAAACCCCTGGGACCCGCTGGCACGAAGGTCGTCTTTGTAGCGGCATTGTTATCATCGCAGTAACATGCTGCCGGGGTGAAGCGTTTAATGACGCGGTAGTCACCGGTGGCTTCGAGTTGTCGAATACAGCCTTCCATTGTGCTTAACTTCATAGTACGTATGTCCCATAGTCTACATATCGAATTGCATTCACTGTTGTCTACCGTCCGTTAAGCGATAGCTTATGGACATGAACCGCTCCCGGTTGATTTAAACTGAATATTGGATCACTTTTACATCGAAACTTGACCCGCTCACTAAATTCTGTTTGCTTGAAAAAATGAAGAGACTGGAGAAACCGTACGGGAGGCTATATGATAAAATGATCGTTAATATGTTGTTGGTCATATCCCTCTCCCTTTATAACCAAGTATCTTTGCGATAACCACAGGAGGTGTCTAATGGCGAATGATCCGGTTGAAATTGATGCTATTGAACAGCATTTTGAAGATGTCATAAAGGCCATGGATATCCGGTTTACCTCACACGAGTTTTTTCTGAGGCTGGCTCACGACCATCAGCGCGAATACGTCGGTGGGCTGGCTGCCTATTCTGAAGGGGGAAACCCGTTCAGAGATCTACATCATGCACTGATAAAGCGACTGAAAAAGCTTGAAGGTAAGCTAATTACTCTGCGCAAGGAAAGCTATCCGAGCAGGGATATCTTCGGAACACCGTCGCATTCAGGTCTGTGGAAGAAGTTGTAAGAAGGGTACTGTCAACTTAACAATATTTAGGCCGTACAGCCGATCGACCGTTATATCCCTTTACTATTAGGCCATGATTTGGGCGCATGTCACCTCATGCCATTCACAAAACGCCGTCTGGTCAAAAAACTCATGCGATTTGTTGATAGTAGGATTTGAACAAGGCGCCAAGCCGTTTCCGGCAAGAAACGGGCGTGTGACCCGAATACTCCTGCGACTACTTTCGAATTCTTCGGTACCGAGACAGTACGCGAGATGTGAAGCTCCCTGGCGTTGCTGTTCTCAGATCACCGTCAGTGTAACGGAATAGCGGTCTTCTTCAAGGCGAAAGATTCATGCAGCAAGGCAGATCGCCGTGGCCCAGGCGCTTCGCTTTTCATATCAAGTTGGATGGCGACATAACGCGCTACCTTTTCGACCACGGCTGGGTGCTCCGAAACTTCTCGGGCCCACTGTAGAGCAACGGCGTACTCAATCCATTCCAGGTTGCTGCCGTGCCATATATCAAGTGGCTGGGGATTTCGTCCGAGTAGGAATGGTACGAGATAGAGGTTCTAGAGCATGGCTTGGTAGAGCTTGTTGAACGCCTCTTGCCTGCGACCACCGCGGAATAGTGCCAGTGCCCAGGTCAGATATTGGTATGGGTCTCCGCTGTCGTCGGGGTCGGTGTCTTCATACCAGTCGGTTGAAGGTCTCCGGCTTTCCGAGACCACGTGTGGCCAGTTCCACTATCTTATCTTCGAAGCTACTGATCCCCAGCGGGCGCCCCTTCTCACTGCCTGGCTTCGGAATGTAACTCCGTCGCTTTGCTTGTGGACGATATCCCATCCGTCTCAGACGGGCCGACAAATCCTGTAGATTTGCCTCCAGATCTTCCGCATACGT
>CAZXBD010000173.1:0-12739 GCA_964638305.1 uncultured Geobacteraceae bacterium
CAGTTTGACCAGGGCAATCAGAATATTCTTCGGATTCAAATCTTCATCGTGGTGTTCAGAGACCACCTCAGTGTAAATATCTGAAAGGTTCCACTCTTCAAACAGGCGCAGGCCCTGTTCAACGTGCATCGATGTGAGCACCTCCCGAACCAGCTCATCGGAAAGCATCACGCCGAACTCGCCGCTACTGGAAATTTCCTCCATAGCCGCCAGCAGAAATTGTTTGCCGATATCGTGCAGCAATCCAGCCAGATAAGCCTGCTCGGCGAGAGGTTCGTAGTTACAGCGCATTGCCAGCCAGTGAGCCCCAACAGCGCACCCCTGAGCATGCTGCCAGAGACTGGGCATATAGCGTGACAAGAGCTCTCCCTGCGGGCCGCCCTCGCCTCCCTCCCGACAGGCCCTTTCTACCACCTGGCAGGCCTTGTCAATACCCAGACGGGCCACGGCTTCTTCAATCGAGACGGTTTTATGCAGACCGACAAAGAAGGCTGAATTGGCCGCGCGGAAAAGATTGCAAAGCAATGCCGGGTCCTGACCGACCAACGCCCACAACCTCTTTACATCGGGGTCTTCTGCGGCCAGGCACAAGGTAACCATGCGGACAATTCCGGGAGGGACCGGCAACCGCACCCGGTCAGCATCGACCATTTCACGAACAAGCTCCGCCAACGATTTATTTGCCAAAACTATTCTCCTAACAGGCGTCGTAATTCATGTAGCGGACGGGGTTTTACCGAGCGCGGCAGCCGCCGTATAACTTCGGGAAGCGAGACCTTGCCACGAGCCGCTTTGGCAAGACCGTCTTCCATCAGGGTGATCAGACCGGAAGTTTCGATGCTGATGCGGCGGATTTCGTGCACGGTCTTGCGGGCCAGGATCGCCTCTTTCACTTCATCATTGAGAGTAAGCAACTCAAAGATACCGACCCGTCCCTTGTGCCCTGTGAACCCGCAGAGAGTGCAACCGCGCCCGACTTGCAGATCAGCACCGGACAGGTCGCCATGGGTGTAGCCAAGCCGGCGGTATTCATCGGGCGTCGGCGTGTAGGGGACCGCGCAATGAGGGCAGACCCTGCGCAGCAGACGCTGTGCCAACATACAGGTAATCGTCGAAGCGATCAGAAAGGCTTCTATCCCCATGTTCAGGAGGCGCAGTACGCCACCGACCGTATCTTCGGTATGAAAGGTCGTCAACACCTTGTGTCCGGTCAAGGCCGCCTGGATCGCCGTCTCCGCAGAAAAGGTGTCCCGGACCTCACCCATAACGATGATGTCCGGGTCCTGGCGAACGATATGACGCAGGGTTTCGGTAAAGGTCACCCCGATCTTCGGGTTGATCGAACACTGGGAGATACCGTCGAGAACATACTCCACCGGTTCCTCGGCGGTAATAATGCTCGCCTCGAGATCATTAAGATGATTGACACAACTGTACAGGGTCGTGGTTTTTCCGGCACCGGTCGGGCCGGTCACTATGATAATGCCACTTGGTGATTCGAGGGAATCGTCGCGAAACTGCTGCAGCATGCGTGGAGCCATGCCGATATCATCTATGTCGAGCAGTTCCCCCTTTTTGTTCATCAAACGCAAAACGACCTTTTCACCATGGATCGTGATGTAGAAGGAGACGCGCAGGTCAAGGGTCATGCCGGTGGCAGAACTCTCGTAAAGGATGCGTCCATCCTGGTGACGGCGACGCTCGGCGATATCCGCCTCGGCCATGACTTTCAGACGCGTTGCCACGGGTGCCGCCAGATCCAGACTCATCTCCTTGTGAACACCGAGCACCCCGTCTCGGCGGAACCGGACGCGCAGTCGATCCTTCATCGGCTCAACGTGAATATCACTGGCACCTTGATGCATCGCTTCGTCAAAGAGGCTGTTGACGATGCCGATGATGGTCGAGTCATCCGCTTCTTCTGCGGAACCGCGTTGAGCACCTCGCAGATAAAGCTTGATCGCCTCCCGGATGGCCTGGCGAGGACCGATTGCAGTAATAAGCTGTCGACCGAACACCCTGTTGGCAGCCTCATGATCCTCAAGATCGAGAGGATCTGCAAACGCGATGATGACCCGACCATCTTCCCTGACGATCGGAAGAAATGAATGTCGAGCCAGCATTTTAACCGGTACTTCAGCCAGCAGGTCACGATCGATCTCGGCGAGGACCGGCTCGACAAATGGATAACCGAGCTTCGTGGCAAGGATTTCCATCAGGCGGTGTTCGTCGATAAAGCCGTATTCAACCAGAATGTCGCCTATTTTCTGCTGTTTGTTTTCAGTCTGGATAGCCAGCGCAGCATCCAGCTCGCTCTTGCGGATTTGCCCCATTTCAACCAGCAGGTCGCCGATACGGATGTTCAGGCGTTTCTGCTTAAGCACCTGGTTGAGCTGCTGCTTAGTGACCATCTGCAACTCTTTGAAGACTTCGACCAGGGAACGCTCGGAGACCAGCTTGGCCTTGACCCGGTTGGCGTAAATCAGCTGATCTGCAGTGATCAATCCCTGTTCAACCAACAGAGTGGCGATAGTGTCTGTTTTTTGGCCTTTTGGAGCCGGTTTGGCGGCAGGCATATTACGGGTCGTTTCGTGTTGGGAGGATTTGTTTTGCTCGGGCATAGTATCAATCCATTACATGGGATAACTCAATGAATGACTAGATTACCATATATCCATCTGCGCGCAAACACTCCAGAGCCCCTTCGGGCTCCCGGCCCCGGAGGGCTGCCTGCAACATTGAGGAATCATCCCCCCTAAGGTAAAAGCAGACGCAGAGCGAAGATCAGCACGGTAGCGATGACAAAGCGTTTGATCCATTCATGACCTTTCTTCACAGCCATATGAGAAGCGAACCACCCTCCGAGGGAATTCCCCACGGCCAGGGTCAGGCCCAGCACGTAGTCAACCTGACCGTGCACGATAAAAACCCCCAGGGCGACCACGGTGAAAGCAAAGATGACCAGCACCTTGACAGCGTTGATGCGCACCAGATCAAGGCCGTGCACCAGAAGGCCGGTAATGATTATAAAACCGACGCCGGCCTGCACAAAACCACCATACACGCCTATGGCAAAAAAGCTGACGATCAGGATCACGAGACGCAACGGCGTCATCGGCATTTCCGGTCGCTGCAGGCGCTTCATCGGATCGAAAACCATAAAGATCAGGACACCGACCATAACCAGGGCAAGCAGTCGTCGGAATAGCATCTCATCGACGGTGATGGCCAGGTTCGCACCCAGATAACTGCCAATCAGGGCCGGTGGCGTGCAGAGCAGGGCAAGACGCAGGGGGAAAATGCCCTGACGTTTGAAACCGGCAATGGCGAAGATATTCTGACAGAAGATCGCGATCCGGTTGGTGCCATTGGCGGTCGCCGCCGGCAGGCCGAAGAAAATCAGCAAGGGCAGGGTCAGCAGAGATCCTCCTCCAGCCAGAACATTAAGAAAGCCGGCCACAACGCCAACCAGGACCAGTGCCGGAATTTGCCAGAAATAGGGGTCCATTATGTGATCTCCCTGTCCATCAGTTCACGAAGAACCTCTCCAGCCATTGTCAAACCGAAGAGCGGTGGAATCACCGAAGAACTGCCGAGCGGTGCACGCCGACCCTGGTAATGGCCGGCATCCTCCGTGGAGACGTCCCGGCGTCCCTCATTCAGAGGCCGGAACTCTTCCGTCGAATAAACCGTTTTAACACCACGGTTGATACCGCGGCGTCTCAGCTCTCGCCGTAGAATTCGTGCCAGACGACACTTGTGAGTCTCCTCCAGATCAGCGACAAGGATCCGCGTCGGGTCAATTTTGTTGGCAGCACCCATTGAGGAAATAATCGGCAGTTTCTCTGTTACACAGGCTTCGATCAGATGCAGTTTGGCCGTTATATGATCTATGCAGTCAAGGACATAATCGTAGCCGCGCAGCAACAATTCCGAAGAATTCTCCTCTCCGTAGAAAGCCTGCAACGGTTCAACCTGCGCATCAGGGTTGATCGACCGACAGCGTTCCGCCATGACCAGGGCCTTCGGACGACCGATCGTGCCCTCATGAGCATGGAGCTGCCGGTTACAGTTGGTAATATCGACCTCATCGAAATCGATCAGCGTCAGACGACCGACACCACCACGCACCAGCGCTTCAACGGCATAACTACCAACGCCGCCGAGTCCGAACACGGCGACCGAGGCCTGCTGCAGACGGGCCACGCCCTCGGCTCCTACCAGAAGGTTGAGCCGGTCAAAGCGATCAGGGTTGCTCATGGCTGTTTCCTTGTCCTTGTGCCGACGTGCACCTTTTGCGGCAGCCCCAGGATGCGGCAGGCATTGGCGGTCGTCACTCGGGCCGTCTCTTCGAGGCTCCACCCGCGCAAAGCGGCGACCCTCTCGGCAACCAGGCCGAGATAAGCCGGTTGGTTCGGCTCCCCGCGGTGCGGTTCAGGCGCCATGTCGGGAGCGTCCGTCTCCAGCACCAGCGCGTCCGCAGAGACCTCGCGCACGACCTCGGGAAGTCTTCGTGCAGTCTTGAAGGTCACCACACCGCCGATGCCGAGGGCGAACCCCATATCGATAATTTTGCGGGCCGTTTCCAGGCTGCCTGAAAACGCATGAAAAATACCACCGACCCGCCCGGCCTCCTCCCGCTGCAGGAGCTCAAGAACACGCCAGGTACTCCTACGCGTATGGATCAGCAGGGGTTTGTCCAGCTCACGGGCCAACCGCACCATCTGCACGAAAACGTCCTCCTGTTGCCACCATGGGCTTTCGACCTGACGATCGAGGCCTACTTCACCAAGCGCAACCGCCTTCGGGTGTTCGAGATGGCGGCGCAAGGCTGCAAGCTGCGGCTTCCCCCACCGCACTGCTTCCTGCGGGTGGATGCCGGGGGCAGCATAAACGTCCGCATATCTCTCGGCAGTCGCCATCACTTCGCTCCACCCCTCGCACGAAACCCCCGGCACGACCCAGGCAGAGATTCCGGCTTTTCTGGCCGCCTCCAGCTGCTGCTCAGGCATCGGTAGGGAGTCCAGGTGAATATGAGTATCAATATAGCCCGTCACAATCTGCAAATCGTATCACAACCGGCGGGGAGCAACCAATCTGCGAATTTGCCTTGCCGCTTTTCGTCTGCCTGTGATAATCGTGTGGTGCTTATTTTGTTATCCCTTGACGGAGACCCTTATGCAGACACCGGCACCGGCCAGCAGCAATTATATCCGCAGGCTGTTTCTCTTCAATCATGGTGCAGGCCTCGTAATTGGTGGATGTTTTCCTTTTGTTGCCTACATGATGCTGGGGGACGCAGCGCTGACCCTGCCCTTTTTCCTGATCTGCCTGCTCGCTGGTTTTTGCTTGGGAACAGCCTCTTTCTGGTTTGTCAGACAAACTCTGAGAAAACAGCTTCAGCAACAGCTTGTGGCGCTTCAGGACCTTCTTGGCGAGCACGCCAGCGACTACACCGGGCAAACGGTCGAAGTTCTTCTTGCGGCGACCAACGACACGGTCAACAAGGTTCGCAACCTGCTTAACGATCTTCTGACCACTGTCGATGAGTTCGTTCCCCACTACCAGACTCTCGCTGACGCGAGTCGCCACCTTTCAGCACGCTCGGAAGACGGTCTGCAGGCAGCAAAGACGGCCAAGACCCACGTCGACGGCATGCATCAGAAACAACAGTCCGTCCTCGGCCAGGTCGAAAACCTGACCAGCCGTTCGCAGGATGAGGCGGCACTTTCCAGGGAGCTCTCCGCTTCCCTTGAGGAAATGGCCGGGGCTCTGGAGCACTCCTCCCAGAAATTTCTTGAGACAACCCGGAATGTAGATGAGATGGTCCGTTCTATCCAGGATGCCACCAATCAAGCAGAACAGATGTCTCATACCACCGAAAGCACGGCCCAGGACCTGGATCAGATTGGTGAAGCCATCGATCGTTTGCGTACAGGAGTCTCCGGCAACGCCGAACGCGCAGCCACCGTCAGGCAGGATGCCGAACAGGGGGTCAGGATTGTAAAATCATTTACCGGCGAAATGGATCGTATCGACGAGGAAAGTCAAAAAGCGATCGTCGCCATGCAGCGACTGAGTCGCCAGACGACCGAAGTCACCAAGATCATCGAGGTCATCAAGGACCTGGTCTCCGATACGGAACTGCTCGCCTTCAACGCTGCAATTATAGCCGCCAAGGCCGGAGCAGAAGGACGTGGTTTCGCGGTGGTGGCCGAGGAGATTCGCGACCTCGCCGACCGGACCACGACCAGCGCCGGTGAGATAGAAATTATCATCAAATCGATCAGTAAAGATACCGAACAGGTGAACACAACCGTTGAGTCAACCGGACACTTTATCGGCCGGGGCAAAGAGCTGTCCCGCGCAACAGCAGAGGCCTTGGGCAAGATCGTCGACAGCTCCAGCCAGGCTGCGGACGACTCCCACGAACTTTCACAAGAAAGTGCGGAGCAGGGCCTGAGAGCGCGCAACCTGATCAACCAGGCCGGCAGCAGTCTGCGCTCAGTCCGGGAGATTGTTGAAACCATGGAAACACAGAATTCAGCGATCAACCGCATCCACTCCGGTGTCAACGAAATGAAATCGGCGGCCGATCAGATTGCCCGGGGCTTTGATGAACAGGTCAACGCAAATCGCGAATTCAACCGCGGCCTGATGGCCCGGGAGGAACAGATCCAGTCCATTTTTGAAGACACCACCTACCAGATGGAGACGGTTGAAAATATTTTTAACCATTTTGGTCTTTCCGAAGAACGGCTGCTCGGCAATGCCGAAAAGGCGCGCATCATCATCGACGAAATTGACACTCTGGAAACCCTCGCCGAACAGCTGCGTGAATTGGCCTCCCGCTTTCAGGGAGCATCAGAAGCCGCCATAGAGTCCAAAGAAGAAACCGTTTGAGTCGAAACGGAAACTGAACAACCCCCCGACAATAAGCGCTATGCATTTCCACTGCGGAACCAGTCTCCGGACGGGTCCCTAGACCCAACACTTGTCCGTCATACTGCCACCATCCACCAGCGTCGGTTTGCGCCAGACATAACGGATCACGTCGAGTGCCGCTTTCACCCGCGTTTCCTCACGGTTGCGAGTCAACCAACCGAGGCAGATGGGAATCTCTCCCCAACCCTTGTTCCAGATCGTCACCTGACCGCCTTCGCCGGCGGTGCGGTCTTTCAACCGGTCCTCGGAGCGATTCTGCAAAGCCATACCCCTTCCGGGGACATCTAAAGCATAGCCGCCTACCAGGGCGCCTTCAGCGTCCTCCTTGTCTGTGCAGTCGTCGCCTTTCTTTCATCACTGTTCATCAAAGAGACTTTGAATTAAGGACCAGTCTTTTTTACATAGAGATAGAGAGCCGGTTAGGAGATGCAGCACAGATGATCTTGCCAACAGGATAGCTGCCAGAAGATTTCTAACCACCCTGATATAAGAATGGCCCACCCTGCGAAGGTCGGCCATTCTTGCGTTTTATATATGGGTTGCCCAGTGGCAACCATCATTATTCAAAATATGTTTTTTCTGAGTTTCTTTAACGTGACCGTTGCAAGATAGTGCTCACTTGCCGAGTGTCGCCCGCACTTGACGTAAATAATCTGCGCCGATTTTTTCTCCCCATTTATCGTACACCGGTTTGGCCAGCTTAACTAACTGTGCCTTTTCTTCCAAAGGCAACTCGTAAAACACAACACCCTTGGCTTTGGCCGCTTCAATTTGCTCCGCTTGTTGTTTACGGGTCAGAGAGCGGGCAATAGCACTTTCTTCAGTAATTGTGTCGAGTAGAATCTTGCGCAGATCTTGTGGCAACTTATCCAGCCAACGGGTATTGGTGAGGTGGATATAGAGCCCTTGGGCATAGTCAAGCTGGGTATAATTTTTCGCCACGTTGAATTTGCCACTGATATTACAGACGATAGGGGTGTGATCAAGGCCAGTAATGACGCCTGTCTGTAGTGCCTGCGGGACATCCGGCCAGGGCATAACCGTAAATTTAAGGTCCCATACTTTGTAGAGATCTAAATTAACCGGGGCCTGAGCAATACGAAAGTTGATTGATTTTGCATCTTCTATCGTTCTGACAGGTGAATTTGTTGCCCAGCCATAGGAGCCGTACCCGGTAATGTCTGAGACAACAATGTTCTGGTTGATCGCTGCATCTCTAAATGGCTGCCAAAGAACCGGATCATCGCGAAATTGATCAAGCTTTTCAAAAGTGTCGATTACGTACGGAAGATTCACGATTCCAAGGGTGTTCGAAACGTTTGCGGCGGCAACTGAGGAGCTCATCATGCCGTGTATTGCGCCCATCTGTAATTTACGGATGACATCCTTTTCTCCTCCCAGCTGCGAAAGAGGACGGAAGTCAACATAGAGGCGCCCCTTGCTTTTCTCCCAGACTTTGTCGCGAACACGGTAACCTACGCCGACTCCCTCGATCGCCGGATGGCCGACACATGACAGCAGATAAGTGTACTCTGCCCCGCTTGGGTCGAACTTGGGCTTCCAGTTCGCAGTCGGGTCATCAACCTTGGCGGCATAGGTCGAAGTTCCTGTTAACGTTGCGAGGGTGAAGAGAAGGGTGACGAACAACAACTTTACAATATGCATCTGCAAATCTCCTTATTGGGTATGTCCTTTATAGAAACGACCCGATGCTAACGTAAACATGAAAGAAAATCAATGAAAGGGTGTTGGAACACTTACGGTTAATTGCCACCGTATCCTGTATTGCATAAATAATGAGGTATAATCAGTTAGTTGCAACCTCGAGATTCCCATTTGGACCCTCAAGGTTGATGGGATATTTGGATGGTAAGGGTAATGACAAGAGATAAGGCTTGACCCCGCATACTGCGTGGATCTCAGGTAAACTCTCCCTGATATAAGTGAGTCTCTTTCGTTTTGCATCAGACCTACGATCTGGCCATCATCGGCGGCGGCATCATCGGCTGTGCCACGGCCCTGGCTCTGACCGAATCCTTCCCGGGCGCGCGCATCGCCCTGCTCGAGAAAGAATCCCATCTGGCCGCTCACCAGACCGGCCACAACAGCGGCGTGATCCATGCCGGCCTCTACTATCGACCCGGTTCTCTCAAGGCACAGACCTGCACCACCGGACGCGAGGCCCTCTACCGGTTCTGCGCGGAACACGAAATCCCGCACGAGCGCTGCGGCAAGCTGGTGGTCGCCGTCAACGAGGCTGAGCTGCCAGCGCTGGACGAGCTCGAGCGGCGCGGCCGCGCCAACGGGCTCGATGGCCTGCAGCGGCTGGATGCCGCCGGTCTTCGGCAGCACGAACCTCACGTGCGCGGAGTAGCCGGGTTGTTCGTGTCGCAGACCGGGATTGTTGATTACGTAAAGGTCACCAATGTCATGGCCGACATCATCCGCTCGCGCCAGGGCGAGATTCATCTTGATACGCCGGTAACAGCGATCGAACGCACCGCCGATGCCTACGAAGTCCGGTCCGGGCCACGAACGTTCCAGGCGCGCTGTCTGGTCAGCTGTGCCGGCCTGCACGCCGATCGCCTGGCGAGGCTTTCCGGGCTGCGGCCAGGCCTGCGCATCGTCCCGTTTAGGGGCGAGTACTTCGAATTCAAGCCCGCCCACCGGGGGATGATCCGCAATCTGGTCTACCCGGTTCCCGACCCGGAGCTGCCATTTCTGGGCGTACATTTCACACGCATGATCGACGGCACCATCGAAGCCGGCCCGAACGCGGTGCTGGCCCTGAAGCGGGAAGGTTATCGCCGCTCCGACGTTTCGCTTCGCGATCTGGCCGACACTTTCGCGTTTCCCGGATTCTGGAAGCTGGCATACCGGCTTTGGAAAGTTGGAATCTACGAATACCGGCGCTCGTTCTCCAGGCAGCTCTTCGTCCGCAGCCTGCAGCGCCTGGTTCCCGAGATTCGTGCCGAGCAGCTGGAGCCCGGCGGTAGCGGCGTACGTGCCCAGGCGGTTGATAGCGAAGGGCAACTGGTCGACGATTTCCGAATCGTCAACGAGCACGGCATGGTGCATGTCCTCAACGCCCCATCACCGGCCGCAACGGCCTCGCTGAGTATCGGACGCCGCATTGCCGAGGAGGTGGCCGGGATCATGCGCCAGGGTTGAGGCTCAGTGAGAACATAATGGTTGGTACTGAAGTTCACAAAATCTAAAGCCGGCCGATGTGTCCCAAACATCCTAAGGACATGTCGGGAATGAGTTGCGGTAGGATTTATAGGAGGTGACTGTTTGGTGACGACGGCTTTCCAAAGTATCGTGAGTTTTGATAAAGTCGTGAGCGTCTAGGATACTGGGTAAATTAATACGTTAGAATCCAGAGGTGAAATAGCATGAAAAAGTTTGACCCTATTGCATACAAAAAAAGGTCAAATCTTACCGAGATAGAGACGATCCTACCGGCTGGGTTGATAGTATCTTCACTGATGCCCGAGGAGATCATAAAGCTGTTTTCTGAGCAGACCTTGAACCGAACCCTTACCTTTTAAAGTGGTTGAAAAAACTGTTGATATCCGCCTCAGTGTAGGCATAAGCCGTCCCGGCAAAGTTTGTATTAATCGGCAGATGGGCCCAACGCCTGGGTCCCAACTCCTCGGCGAAACATGGAGAAGTCAGCAGCAGAAACAGCAGGATGAGAGAGAACCCCCAAGCAGAGCTACTGGAGAATTTTAAGGGGGAAGGCGGTCAGTAATTTCCTTATGTTCTCAAAACAATGAACAGCATCTCAAATCTTTCCGTTCGGCAATTTCCAGAGACCTGGCAAAATGTTATTTTGTCAAGTGTACCTGTAGACAGGTTGAGGGTAAAGAGGGAGTTTCAACCATTTCACAGGAGTTAAGGACGCTCCTTACTACCTGACAGGTAAACACGTTGGACAACAGCAATGACGATCGCAGTTGACCAGCCGAACATGATGATGCCGTTAGCCGCCTCGAAAGAAGCCAGCAGACGCCAACGCTCATCGAGGACGATCTCGCCATACCCCAGCGTGGTAAAGGTGACCAACGAAAAATAGAGAGCTTGTTCTAAACCTTTGAGTGCGCCGAGAATCATATAGGCAATCGCCCAACTCAAGGCCTCCAGCAAGGCAATGACAAACATAATGAGAATGGTAGTGACAACCCAGTAGATGCGCGTCTTGCGCAACCACGCCCTCAACCCTGACCTATGGCTCTTGACATCGTGCAGAACCAACACCATTCCCCCGGCGTGAATGCAGGTTGTCACAATCATCATGAAGGCCGCTATGGCAACGTTAAGGAGCATCGCATCCCACCTTTCCTTTCTGGCTTCTCTAAACATATTGTAACTATCCAGCACAATAGAAAAAGTTGTCATTCCCGAGGGTGTAATCGGGAATCCAGACTTTAAATCCATGGATCCCCGATAAAATCATTCGGGGATGACAGCATTTAGTAAAGATTTTTTCTAAAGAATCCTATTTAGTGTCCATCCAGAAACTCCGGATGGATGCGGTGCAGTTTTCGATTTGGAAACGAGCAGTTTTTTGCAAGGTCAAGGAAATCAAGCATTTGAGCGGAGGCGTAGTACTTTACGCCGCACAATCAAATGTGCAGTTTGACGCCGAGATTGCGAAAAAGGGCCGTTTCCGGACGAAAACTATTTAAGAACACCTTCCCAGGCTTCGGTCCTCTCGCGCATCTCGTCTTTCATAGCCGCGGGTAGCAGGTCCACCGGGTCCCGGTTGTCGCGGACCTCCCAACCGCCACCAAGCGCTTTATAGACCGCAACGAGATTGCCCGCAACAGTACCATGGGTTGACGCGAGCAGGTCCTGCTGCTGCTGATTAGCGTTGAGAGTGTTGATCAAGGTGTTGAAGTCGATCGCCCCCTCCTGGTACTGAATGGTCGCAACATCCACGGCCCGCTGAGATGCCGCAGCAGCCACGGTGTAGGCCTTGTACTGTTCATGGGATTTCAGATAAGCGACGATGGCATTTTCAACCTCGCCCTGGGCCTGCAGCACGCTATTACGGTAATCGACCAGCAGTTGCTGGAAGAGCGCGTCCTGCAGCCTGACGTTGCTCTGCAGTCGTCCGTAATTGAAGAGGTTCCACTCGAACGCACCGAACAGGTTCCAGGTCTCGCTGGCGCTCTCGAACAGGTTGTTGCTCTCCATGGCGCTGGTGCCGATGCCGCCACCGATCGTCAGGTGGGGGTAGAGTTCGGTCACGGCAAAGCCGATCTGGGCGCTCTGGGCAGCAAGCTGGCGCTCTGCGATCCGCACGTCGGGACGTCGTCTGACCAGGTCCTGCGGCATGCCCAGGGCGACATCTTCAGGCACCTCCGGGATACCGGCCTTTTCGCTGAGCAGGCCATTGAACTGCTGCGGGGGACTTCCCAAAAGAATTGCCAGAGAATTTTTGAATTGTTGCAGGGATGCTTCCAAAGCAGCTAGCGAGGCCTTGGTGTTGTACAGCAATGACTCAGCCTGGTCCACGTCCAGCTCGCTGACATCGCCGGCGTCAAATTTTGCCTGGGCAACCCGCAGACTCTCCTCCTGGGCCTTGATATTGTGCCGAGTCACATCAACCCGGGCCTGGTAGGTTCGGATCAGAATATAGTTCTGGGCAACCTGGGACATCAGCAGCACCATGGCGTCATCATAGCTGGCCACGCTGGCATCGAGCTCGGCCGATGCCGACTCCACCTGGCGTCGGAAGCGCCCCCAGAAATCGGCCTCCCAGGTGAGGTTGAGCCCGAGGTTGTAA
>CAZXBD010000174.1:0-3531 GCA_964638305.1 uncultured Geobacteraceae bacterium
GGATCAGGGGGCATGGATGCTTCTAAGAGGGTTGGCAATTCACAATGTAGGCAAGGCATACCGTTACGAGGAGCCGGAATGCACAAACATAGTGGGCCAGGAGGAAGCGTCTCCAACCAAAGGTCGGATATTCATTCGCGTCCTAATTCTGATGAAGGAAAGCGGTCTCAACCGTAACCAGATTACGTCGAATCCCTTTACAAGAAAACGGGTACGTCGAATGGGTGCAGCCCCAACCCCTTGATACTTATCGAATTGGCAATCCGGCACAATAATTGCTTATGTGTATGGAAAGAACAAATCAAGGGGAACACGACCATGCGACGAATAAAACTAATAATTGCAGCCTTTTTGTTGATTTCACCGCTTGTGGCGAATGCCGATTTGATTAGAGTTGAGGCAACTTCACTCGCCCCTGCTTCGTATTCGGACTTTACTGTCGTATTTGATGATACAGGCGACGGTTTGCTTCAATGGGACGAGATATTGAGCTTTTCCGGCGTGGTTTGGTTTGGCGTTTTTATGGACTATCTTTCCAGCACACCAGACCTCGCGGGTATATCCACGTTTTCAACCGACCCGACCCTTTCGCCAGGCCTTATGGCCTTTTGCGAGGCCGAGCCGCTCGGGTGGTGCATAGCACAAGGTAGTGGAGTAGATGTCCGTGCATTCACTTCTAATTGGAGTTACGTCGTGACATCTGTCCCCGAACCCGGCACCCTCGCACTACTCGGTATAGGCCTTGCTGGAATGGGTTTGGCGAGACGCAGAAAAACAGTCTGATCTAAGAAGAGGTTTCAATTAAAAGCCCCGCTTAGTGCGGGGCTTTTTTTGTCTGAATAAAGGATCGTAGACTGGTGTGGCCCCACAACGTCAGACAACCTAGTTGGGACGCGATAATGGGTTTTGGATATCTCACCGTCCAGTGTCGCCCGGACTATCAGTAAGAATTAGCTCCAAAGGTTTGCGGATCAATCCAGATCGTCAACAGGCCGATGGCGTTTTCTCGATTCCAATCTATTGATTGCTGATGAGTAATTGGCTCTTTATGCACCTAGTTGGACTTATACTTCCAAAAGGCGCATGGTGGCTGAGCACTAGTAAACAAGAATAAGAATCATTGTTACATGGTGTTTTGCGGCAGGGTCACTAGACGTCCCTGCATGAAGTTGGGGTTCGCGACTGCGGTTTGTCGTCTGCGCCTCTCCCGATTTTCTTTTTCTGTTTCCTAAAGCAAACGGTGTCTGGCTGCAGGCCGGGACAATTAGGCGTGTCGGTTTAAGACCGCCCATGTTGCCGTGCTTTTGGGCTGCAACGACAAAGGAGTAAAGTCAATGAAGAACTTACTAATCTTGCTTTTTCTGGCGTTGTCATTGCTCGTCAGTCTGCCAGCGATGGCGTTGCCCTGGAATGACGACAATAAGAAAGATTTACTCGATGACGTAAAAGATATAAAAAAGGAAGTTATAGGGGCTGACGGCAATCTCAAAAAAGTTTCTACTGACCTTAGAGAGCAACTAGACGATTTAGTTAGCAGGGGCGTTATTCTCCGCGAGTCCGTTCACGACTTCTTGACATGGTTGAAGGAGCGTGAGGGGCCATACCGCGCTTTTGTTTATCCCGATGGAGTGACGAGCGGGCCGAGGTGCGGTTTTAATACAGTATGCGCGCAGTTTCGTATCGATCTATCCTCATTTTTTTGGGAATTAGGTGACCAGCGGTTCAATTTTCCGATCATCGAGAAGGGGGGATTCGGCGATGGTAGTCGTGCGGTTAAAATCGTCAACAACACTCCACCAATCATTCTGTTCGGAATCTATGAAGCATTGAGTAGAACTCCTGACTGGCGGGATGCGCCGGCGAATCTCCAGAGCATATTCGATGAAATCGGTGATCCCGATATATTCTCGTTACGACTGCAAGAAGAGCAAACCGGGAATACCGCTTCGCTACTGGCAACCACCAGGGCATTCTCCGATGAAACGCCCACTCAACGCTTTTGTCGCCGTTGGGAAAAGAGGGTTGATAAAGAATTGGACCCCATTCGCTTGAACCGAATCGAGTACTGGGTGTTTTACATTCGACAGGTAGTAGACTTGATTGCAACCTTGACATCGGAAACGGTCGGAGGAACCATCGTCGGAGAAGGTTCTGAAACGGTGGTCCCAAATCCTCTTAAAGCACAAGCGAAGGTTATGACAATTTCATTCGATCTGATTCAGAAGGCTGCGCAGACACTTCGCGATAATTTGGGTGTGTGCCGCGCCCAGCGACGCGAGATCGAACTGCAAGTCGCCCAGTGCCTTCAGATTGCTGATTTCGTTATGCCCAGCAAGCGCGATGACGTTTACTTTCTCGTTCAAACGAAGATAGAAAATGCTGAGAGCGAGTCAGTACCTGTAAGAGAGTCCAGATCTTCCCTCAAGGCAGCCGAGCGTGCTCGCGATCGCGAAGATTGGAAGAGAGCATATCTGAAGCTTTGTGACGCGTACCGAGCAATAGGAGAAACTTGATCTAACTGGTATCAAGGCCTCGACGCAGATGCTGCCACCTGGAGCATCTGCGGTGATGACGAGCGCCTAACGAAAAGGTCAATCTGAAGTACTTTGTACCTCGTGGTCTGTGCCTTTAATCGGGCCATCAGTAACTGCCTACACATGATTGACAAGAGCCCCGCGTTAAGCAGGGCTTTTCTTACTTGGTTTGCAATGAACTATCAGACAGCTTGAGTACCGCTATGGGCAAAGTAACAGGACGACCAACAGGCGTTCGACTGACCAAGAGGCAATCGGATAAATGCCGATCTGCCATACAGGCAACACACTTGATCAAGCGGCTACAGGACAACGCCAACGGTAAACTAACGGACAAATCAGGCAATCCTATAGAAATGACCAATGGACAGATTAGGTCCGCCGAAATCTTGCTAAACAAGGCTTTACCAAACCTTCAGGCGCAAGAACTACAGGCCACGGTCCAGGACGACCGGATAGAGACCATGACTGACGCCGAACTGTACGCTATTGCTGCTGGTGGGCTTAAATCGGTTAAGTAGCTAACTGTTCAGCTCAGAAATTGCACGAAACTCATCTGCCAGTCGTTCTATCTGTGCCTTAGTGTCTTCGTGTCGGACAATGCTTGTAGGTTGAGACTCTGCCAAACGTAACTTGTCAAAAGCCACGGCCCCGATGATGGCTGCATCCCTGCCTTTGACCGGTACCCGGACCTGATCACCCGTTTTCGGATCACGGATCACATCACCGTTTCTCAGTCGGTCCAATGCCTGATCAGCAGACTCGTTAACGATTGCCGCCAGCTTGTTCTTGATGGTCTCGCCAAACTCCGCCCGTATCTCCTGGCCCATCTCCTGGAACTCAATATCGTTGAGCGACCAATGCCGAATAGTAGACGCGGGGATGCCCGTCTCTCTGGATGCAGCAATGCTATTACTACAAGCGAAAAGGGAAGCGGCTGCCTTGTAGCGGTCCTCACGAGTATATGTTGATGCCATGGGGGTGACTCTCCTTGTCA
>CAZXBD010000175.1:0-6694 GCA_964638305.1 uncultured Geobacteraceae bacterium
GTAGTTGCCGTTGTGGCCTGGAGGCGCTATCGCGAAGTCCATCCGCCGGTTTCCGATCAGCCCCTGCTGAACCAACGCGGCCAGCAATACACCGGCCGGTTATTCACACTCGATCACGCCATCGTCAATGGTGTCGGCAAGGTCGAAGTCGATGACTCGACCTGGCGCGTCAAGGGCCCTGATCTGCCGGCCGGAACACGGGTGCGCGTGACCGGCGTCGACGGCGTCATTTTTGTAATCGAGCGCGCAGACTGAACCGCGCCGGACAGCGTGTGAGACCCGCCTGGGCCGACTGTCAAGCGGCTCCTTGGGGATTCGTAATATAGCTGCATCGCTTTTTTCTTCTGTCAAAGGCGGGCATTGTCTATACTAGCCCGCGTATTGCATCGGCATCAGGGTACGGTTGCACTATATGGGTTTGTAGATAAATGACTTTTCAGCAATTCATTCAACAGCTGGAGGCCTACTGGTCGGATCAGGGCTGTATTCTCATTCAGCCGCTGGACCTGGAAGTAGGCGCCGGTACTTTTCATCCGGCGACCTTTCTGCGATCCATTGGCCCGGAACCCTGGAACGCCGCCTATGTTCAACCCAGCAGACGACCGACCGACGGACGCTACGGCGAGAACCCCAATAGACTGCAGCACTACTACCAGTACCAGGTGGTGATGAAACCCTCACCGGAGAACCTGCAGGATCTTTATCTGGATTCACTGAATTCCGTGGGTATCGATCCCAGGATCCACGACATCCGTTTCGTGGAGGACAACTGGGAGTCTCCGACTCTTGGCGCCTGGGGCCTGGGTTGGGAAGTCTGGCTGAACGGCATGGAAGTCACTCAATTTACCTACTTCCAGCAGGCCGGCGGTCTGGAGTGCCGGCCCGTTATGGGTGAAATCACGTATGGGGCTGAGCGCCTCGCCATGTACCTGCAGGGTGTCGACAGCATTTATGACCTGGTGTGGACGGATACCGGTGGCCGAACCGTCACCTATGGTGAGGTTTTTCACCAGAATGAAGTGGAGCAGTCTCACTACAATTTCGAACACGCGGATGTAGATTCCCTGTTTGCCTGGTTCGATACCTGCGAAACCCAGGCACGGAAACTGGTCGAACTCGATTTGCCGTTGCCGGCTTATGAGCAAGTCCTCAAAGCCTCGCACACCTTCAACCTGCTCGATGCGCGCCGCGCCATATCGGTAACCGAGCGGCAAAGATACATCCTGAGAGTCCGCGACCTTGCCCGCCAGGTGGCAGAAAGTTACTACGCGCGACGCGAGGCCCTGGGCTTCCCCGCGCTGCAGGAGCCCGGGTAATGACTGACACTCAGTACAAGCATCTGAATCAGGAGGATCTCCTGATCGAATTGGGCTGTGAGGAATTACCTCCCAAGGCCCTGGATGACATCCAGCAGGCGTTTTGTGATGCAGTTAAGGCAGGACTTAAAAAACAGAATTTCGAATTCGAGGCGGATGGAAGCCGTTCTTTTTCCACACCCCGGCGCCTGGCTGTACTCATCCGGCGCGTGACGTCGAGCCAGGCGGATCAGGACCTCGAGCGCCGTGGCCCGGCGGTCAAGGCCGCTTTCGATGCGGACGGTAAGCCTACCGGAGCGGCCATAGGGTTTGCCCGTTCGGTAGGAAAAGAAGTTTCTGACCTCGAAACCCTCAGCACCGACAAGGGTGAATGGCTCTTTGCCCGGCAACATGTCCCGGGAAAACCCCTGGCTGAGATGATTTATCCCTTGCTGGAGCAGGCCATCAAACATCTACCGGTGCCAAAGCCCATGCGTTGGGCCAACCACGATTTCAGTTTTGTGCGGCCCGTACACTGGCTGGTGGTCATGCACGGTGATGAAGTCTATCCGGGAACACTCCTGGGCCAGAATGCCGCTGATACGACCCGGGGCCACCGGATTCATTCACCTGGGCCTCATCGTATTCCGAGCGTTTCAGACTATTGCCGCGTGCTGCAGGAGGCGTATGTCTTGGCAGATCCTGAAGGGCGCCGCGAACTGATACGCGACAAATTACGAAAATGCTCAGAAAACGTACACATCGATCCGGATTTGCTGGACGAGGTCAACAACCTGGTCGAGTGGCCAGTAGCTATTCAATGCACTTTCGACGATGAGTTTCTTGCCGTACCTCATGAAGCCCTCGTTGCCAGCATGCAAGACCACCAAAAATTCTTTCCGGTGTTGGAATCATCCGGCTCCGAAAAAATTTCCAATCATTTCATTGCCGTTGCGAACATAGAGAGCACCCACCCTTCTCTGGTCCGCGAGGGGTTCGAGCGTGTCATTCGGCCCAGACTTGCTGATGCCCGATTTTTTCTGCAACAGGATCTGAAAAAGCCACTTGAATCCTTTTTTGACGCTTTGGATCACGTGATTTTCCAAAAGAAATTGGGAACAATTGGAGACAAATCGAGGCGGATAAGCAATTTATCAAAGAAGATTGCGGAACAAATATCCGTCGATCCTGAGTTGTCCGAACGGGCATCATTCCTCTCTAAATGTGATTTGATGACTCAGATGGTCGGTGAATTTCCTGAGTTACAGGGTGTGATGGGCCATCATTATGCACTGGCTGGTGGTGAGCATGCTGCCGTTGCCACGGCCATTGAAGAACACTATGCACCTCGCTTTGCTGGAGACCGCATTCCGGCGACTAACGTCGGTCGCGTAGTCGGCATTGCCGACCGACTGGACACGCTTGTCAGTATTTTCGCGGCCGGTTTACGTCCCAGCGGTAACAAAGATCCCTTTGCCCTGCGGCGGGCTGCTCTTGGCGTGGTGCGTATTTTGCTTGAAGGGGACATGGCTCTTTCGCTCAGGCAACTCCTGTCTTTGGCAGCCAATGAATTGGCCGCTCAGTTGCCGGTTGACGTTGAATTATTGGAAGAAATCCGTGGTTTTGTCATTGAACGAGCCAGAAATCACTACCGCGAGCAGGGCTTCAGTGCTGAGTTGATCAATGCGGTGATTGCTTCAGACTGGGACACCCTGCCTGATCTTAACCTTCGACTCAAAGCACTCAACCGCTTCATGGGAAAAGACGCTGCTTCAAGCCTGGCCGCGGCCAACAAAAGAATTGGCAATATTCTGAGAAAGTCAGAAAAGAGTATTTCGAATCATATCGACACTGATAAGCTGGTTCTAGCTGAAGAAGCCCGCCTTTTCGAAGAAGTTATTCTTCTTGAAAAACAAGTCTATCCCCTTCTGGAAACGGCAGACTACGCAGCGAGCCTGGAGTTGCTGGCGGGACTGAGATCAACGGTTGATACCTTTTTCGACTCGGTTATGGTGATGGATGAAGATGCTGGATTGAGGGCCAATCGACTTGCCTTGTTGGCCCGCCTGAAAGCTTTGTTCGATCGTATTGCTGATCTCTCCGTGCTGGGCTGATGCAAGACCGCCGCCTCCTGCTGATCAGCCGTGATGACATCCTCCGGGCTGCGGATGATAAGCACGGTACAAGGCTTTTTCGTTTTCTGGCGCGGTTCACACGACACAATTTCCATCTTCTGGCTACCGCACCACAACCGGATCGCTGGTTTGCCACCCACGGCGGCCCGGATGATGCCCTGTTGGGTCCGGATAGTATTCGCAAACGTCTGGCGGATGCCGGGGGGGTGCTCGATGGCGTTTATTACGTTCCACGCTCGCTACTTACCCAGAAACGAAACCGTGAACAGGCGCAAAAGGACATTATGCATCGCTATTCAGTAAAACCGGATCAATGTCACTTGCTAAGTTCCAGAAGGAAATTCGTTCAGACGGGTCGCGATCTGGGGATACATGCCGTATACCTGAACAGAAAACGCACTCTAATGGGTGAATTGAAGGCGCTTTCCAAGGCCTATTTTAGTTAGATAACATATTGATATTTTGCGTTTTATGTAACAACTTAAACATCCAGGTTACTTACTTCAAGAGCGTTCTTCTCGATGAATTCCCGTCTCGGCTCGACTTCATCTCCCATCAGGGTTGTAAATATCTGGTCTGCAGCAACTGCATCTTCAATAGTGACCTGAAGCAACCGGCGGGTTTCCGGATTCACCGTTGTATCCCACAACTGATCCGGGTTCATTTCACCCAGGCCTTTAAAACGCTGTATGCTTCTACCCTTGCGGCTTTCCGCCATTAGCCACTCATAAGCCTCCCTGAATGACGCCACTTCCTGTTCCGATTTTCCGCGACGCACGAACGCGCCCTCCTGAAACATCGCGTAAAGCGTGTCTGCCAGATTTCCAATCAAGCGATATTCCGGTCCCATGAAAAAATCTGACTTGATTCGTGTTTCCTCGGTAACGCCGTGTGTCATTTTCTTTAAAAGCAGGTCATGCCCTTCTTCTCCCTTAACCACTTCCAACAGATAACGGACGCTGGGTGAGCTTTGATTCTGAAGCCTTGACTCCATCTGCCTGCACCAGTCCACTTTCTCGTTCTCCGCCCATTCTGTCGAAAACCTTTCAGAATCAATTAGATGGCCAAGAAATAGTATATCGAATCGTCGTGACAGGCGCTGATTTGTCAAATGAACAGCCAGAAAGTCCCGCATGAGTTGCTCCAGCGCTTCTCCCCTCAGTGGTGGCGCATCCGGATCAAAAACCAGTTCCGCGTTGTCCAGTGCCCGCGCCAGAAGATAATCATTCAATTCTGCATCGTCTTTGAGGTACTGTTCCTGTTTACCCTGCTTTATCTTATACAGCGGTGGTTGGCCGATATAGATGTGTCCTCTTTCGATAATTTCCGGCATTTGCCTATAGAAAAAAGTTAATAAGAGTGTTCGGATATGCGATCCGTCAACATCAGCATCCGTCATGATAATGATTGTGTGATAACGCAATTTGTCCGGATCGAACTCATCACGGCCAATGCCACAACCCAAAGCCGTTATCAGGGTTCCGACCTCGGCAGAAGCCAGCATTTTATCAAATCGTGCCTTTTCAACATTCAATATTTTGCCTTTAAGTGGCAGAATTGCTTGATATTTTCTATTTCTTCCTTGCTTGGCGGAACCTCCGGCTGAGTCGCCCTCAACCAGAAAGATTTCAGACAACGCCGGGTCTTTCTCCTGACAATCAGCCAGCTTTCCAGGCAGTCCCGCTATATCGAGCACGCCCTTTCTTCTGGTCATTTCACGCGCCTTGCGAGCCGCCTCTCGCGCCCTGGCAGCATCCACAACCTTTGCGGTGATGGTCTTGGCCTCTGCCGGGTTTTCCAACAAAAAATCCTTCAGCCTGCTGGCTACCAGGGACTCGACCACCGGTTTGACCTCAGAGGAAACCAGCTTGTCCTTGGTCTGGGAGGAAAACTTGGGATCGGGGGCTTTGACCGATAAAACGGCAATTAAGCCTTCACGGGCGTCATCACCCGTTGTAGATACCTTGTTTTTCTTGGAAATACCTGAATCTTCGATGTAGTGATTTATGGTGCGGGTCAGTGCCGCCCGAAAACCGGCCAAATGCGCCCCGCCGTCTTTCTGAGGAATATTATTGGTAAAACAAAAAACAGTTTCCTGATACGCGTCCGTCCATTGCATCGCTACTTCGACAGTGATGTCGTTTGCTTCAGCTGACATGTACATTACGGTCGGGTGTAGCGGGTTTTTGTTTTGCCCCAAGTGTTCTACAAAAGATTTGATTCCGCCTTTATATTCAAAGACATCCGACTTACCGGTTCGTTCGTCGCCAAGTTCAATTCTTACCCCTGAGTTCAGAAAACTGAGTTCTCTCAACCGTTTGGCAAGAATGTCGTAATGAAAAACAATACTCGTGAAAATGTCATGACTGGGTCTAAAAAACACCTTAGTACCCGTATCTTCACTGTTTCCTGTAATTTTCAGTGCCTCTTCCGGTACACCCATATGATAAGTCTGGCGCCACACATGACCTTCTCTCTTTATTCTCAAATGAAGTTCTTCTGACAAAGCATTTACGACCGAAACACCTACCCCATGCAGTCCACCAGAAACTTTATAGGAGTTATCATCAAATTTTCCGCCGGCATGCAGTACGGTCATTATGACTTCTGCCGCGGATCTTCCTTCTTCCTCATGAACATCTACTGGAATTCCCCTGCCATTGTCTTCAATGCTCACCGATTCGTCTGAAAGAATGGTAACCTTTATCGCATCACAGTGGCCTGCAAGGGCTTCATCTATTGAATTATCGACTACCTCAAAAACCATATGATGCAATCCGGTGCCATCATCTGTGTCTCCAATATACATTCCAGGTCTTTTTCTGACTGCATCGAGTCCTTTAAGGACCTTGATGTTTTTTGAATCGTAGTCTGTTCTGCTCATTACCTGTCCAACCCTTTTTGGGTTTATAACTCATTAAAAACAATTGTTTTTTCAGTATCTAAAAATTTTATTATTCACTGAAAGATGGGTATTCGCGGAGTTCTTTGCAAGGCGTGATTATAGCACTTCCTGGACTGTTCCATGTTTCACGTGAAACACTTTCTTTTCGCCTGTCGGGGGCTGCATCTGAGTACCGGTCACCCATACCTGCCCACCCCGCTCCAGTGATGCGACTAAAACGCTGTTGAAATGAAATTGATCAAATTCCGAGGCCAGATCATCGAGAAGAATGACCGGTGGTTCTCCGATAGAGCACAACAGACCCGCCTGGGCCAGTAAGAGAGCTCCTGACACAATCTTTTGCTCTCCTCTCGACAGTA
>CAZXBD010000176.1:0-15850 GCA_964638305.1 uncultured Geobacteraceae bacterium
GACCTGTGGCTTCATTGGTATGAAGGCAGCGACTCGCGCTAACGTCAGAACCACTGAAGCTGCCCGCGCGTCGGGTCAGGCTAAAGCTCTTGAGGTTTCCTTCAACGGTGGGGCCGTTATGGGTCTCGCCGTGGCTTCCCTCGGTCTGGTTGGCGTTGGTATCGCTTACATTATGTTTGGCGGCGATCCTGCAACATCCAAATACATCAATGGTTTCGCCATGGGCGCTTCCTCAATTGCACTCTTTGCTCGTGTTGGTGGCGGTATCTACACCAAGGCTGCCGACGTTGGTGCTGACCTGGTTGGTAAGGTCGAAGCCGGTATTACCGAAGACGATCCACGTAACCCAGGCGTTATCGCTGACAATGTCGGTGATTGCGTTGGTGATACTGCCGGTATGGGTGCTGATATTTTCGAGTCCTATGTCGGTTCGATTATCGCAACCATCGCGATTGCTGCTGCGGCGAGCCCTTCTTTGCTTCTCAAGCTCGGTACCGTCTCCAGTGGTTTGAATACGCAGTCAGCGGCAATGCTGCTGCCTCTTGGTCTGGCGATGATCGGCCTGTTCTTCTCTTTCATCGGTATCGGTTCGATGAAAGTCCTCAAGTCGATGGACCCGGCCAAGGCCCTGCATTATACAACCTTTGTTGCCGCTGGTGGCTTCTTGATTGCCGCGTTCTTCTTTATTGGCTACCTCGGTTTGACCACGGGTGTTTTCTGGGCCATTCTCGCCGGCACACTGGCAGGCATCGCAATTGGTCAGGTCACTGAATACTATACTGCTCATGCACCTGTTCTGCGCATTGCCGAGGCCAGCAAAACCGGCCCGGCGACCAACATCATTCATGGCCTTGCGGTTGGTCTTGAGTCCACTGCAATTCCGATCCTGATTATCTGCGTCTCTATTTTTGTCGCCAATCATTTTGCCGGACTTTACGGTATTGGCATCGCGGCTGTCGGTATGTTGGCCACCGTCGGTGTGACTATGACGGTCGACGCTTACGGCCCGATTGCTGACAACGCTGGTGGAATCTCTGAAATGGCTGGTCTCGGGAAAGAGGTTCGTGACATTACGGACGGTCTTGATGCCATCGGCAATACCACTGCCGCTATCGGCAAGGGCTTTGCTATCGGATCTGCTGCACTGACTGCTCTTGCGCTCTTCTCTGCTTATGCCACGACCGTTGGCCTCAAAACAATCAACCTGATTGACCCCAAGGTTGTTATTGGTCTTTTTATCGGTGGTGCCCTACCGTTCTTTATCGGTGCACTGACCATGACCAGCGTTGGTCGTGCTGCTGGCGCGATGGTCGAAGAAATTCGTCGCCAGTTCCGTGAAATCCCTGGCCTTCTCGAAGGCAAAGAAGGGGTTAAGCCTGATTCCCAGAAATGTATCGATATCTCGGCTAAAGCTGCTCTGCGTGAAATGATCCTGCCTGGTGTGGTTGCAGTTGTTGCTCCCGTATTGGTAGGCTTCGTGCTTGGTAAAGAATCACTCGGCGGCATGCTCGCTGGTGCCACTCTTGCCGGTGTCCTTTTGGCGCTGATGATGTCCAACGGCGGTGGCGCCTGGGACAACGCCAAGAAATATATCGAGCAAGGCAAGGTTGAAGGCGAAGCAAAAGGTGGAACTGCTCACGAAGCTGCTGTTATCGGCGACACCGTTGGCGACCCCTTCAAAGACACTTCTGGTCCTGCCATGAACATCCTCATCAAGCTGATGAGTGTTGTCGCACTGGTTATTGCACCTCTGCTGGCCTAGACCCGATGTACATAAGATGAATGTATCGATAGCCGGGGCTTGCCCCGGCTATCGTTCTTTAATGGATAGACGGACAAACGATCATGGGATTCAAATGCGGTATCGTTGGCTTGCCCAATGTCGGCAAGTCGACAATTTTCAACGCGATTACCTCCGCCGGCGCGGAATCGGCCAATTACCCTTTTTGCACCATTGAACCAAATGTTGGCATTGTTACGGTTCCCGACCAGCGGCTTGACGAGCTGGCAGATATAGTCAATCCGCAACGGGTTCTGCCTACGGCCATGGAGTTTGTCGATATTGCCGGACTGGTGAAGGGTGCCAGTCGCGGTGAGGGCTTAGGTAATCAATTCTTGGGACATATCCGCCAGGTTGATGCCATCGCCCACATTGTTCGGTGTTTCGAGGATGATAACGTCGTACATGTCGACGGCAGTATTGATCCTTTGCGTGATGTTGAAGTGATTCAAACTGAACTCAACCTGACTGATCTGGATACAGTAGAAAAGCGCATCAACCGGGTCAGCAAGCAGGCGAAAAGTGGCGACAAGAAGATGCAGGAAGAGCTGGCTTTTCTGGAGAGAGTTCAAGAGTGTCTCAACAGTGGTCAGCCTGCCCGTAATGCCAATCTGACAGAGGGCCAGTGGCAGATTCTGAGCGAGTTGTGCCTGATTACCTCCAAGCCTGTTCTGTACGTTGCCAATGTTGCCGAAGACGACCTTGTTGGTGCTCACCCTTTCGTGGACAAGCTCAAGGATCATGCTGCCGCCGAGGGTGCGGAGATGGTAATCATCTGCGGTAAAATAGAAGCAGAGATTGCCGAATTGCCTGAGGACGAAAAGGTAGAGTTTCTCAATGAGCTAGGGTTTGGCGAGTCGGGTCTCGACCGGATGATTCATGCCGGTTACCGTCTGCTGGGGTTGATAACCTACTTTACCGCCGGGGTTAAAGAGGTCAGGGCCTGGACTGTTAGTGATGGTGCTTGCGCACCGCAGGCCGCCGGAGTGATTCACACAGACTTCGAGAAGGGGTTTATCCGGGCCGAGGTTATTGCTTACGCTGATTACCTGGCTTCAAAAGGTGAGTTCGGTGCCAAAGAAAAAGGGTTGATGCGGCTGGAGGGTAAGGAATATGACGTTAAGGACGGCGATGTTATGCATTTCCGTTTTAATGTCTGAAAATACAGGGAATGTAGACTTGTCGCTGGGGGGCTGACGACAGAAGTCTGTGCCTCTTTAGCGTTCCAGCCTTCCGAGTACGGAATTCTTTTTAAAATCGTTGCCTCTCAATACGGGGTGTGGTAAAAAACAAAGTTCTTTCGACGGAAGCATACAGGATGCTTCCGCTCCTTGCTCCGCAAAGACGGGGCTAACAACTCAAGAGGAGGCTGTTTAATGCGAACCTACGAATCAATCTTCATCGTACACCCGGAAGTTGTCGGGGACGACCAGGTCGCCATCATCGACAAGTACAAGACGATTTTGGCAGATCAAGGTGCGGACGTCCTCAAGATAGACAACTGGGGCGTTCGGACACTGGCCTATCCGGTCAAGAAGCTAACCAAGGGCTGTTATGTCCTGGTGATCTTTGATGCCGAACCGACAGTTATTGCCGAGTATGAGCGCCGTATGCGCATCGACGACAAGGTAATAAAGTTCCAGACGGTCATCATGGAAGGCGGCTACGAAGCGCCTCCCGTTGTTGAGGCTGCTCCAGAAGAAACTTCAACCGAGGTCTCTGAGACCGCGGCTGAAACCACTGGAGAAGCTACCGAAGTCACCGAGGATGCTGTAGAGGCCTCTGCTGAGACTGAAGCTGCTGCCGAAGAGAAGCCGGAAGAAGCCTAACTTCCGTATCAATCTACGACGATGAAGAAGGAGATATAATCATGGCATATGGTGGAAGTCGTACCAGTGGACCCCGCAGGCGTTATGGCCGTCGCAAGGTTTGCCGTTTCTGCGCCGACAAGAAAGCTACTATAGATTACAAAGATGTCCGTTCTCTGCGTTATTTTATCTCTGAGCGGGGCAAGATCACGCCTCGTCGGATTTCCGGTACCTGTTCGGACCATCAGCGCAAGCTGACTGAAGCAATCAAGCGTGCTCGCAATATTGCGCTGCTGCCGTTCACGGCCAGCCACGCTCTCGAAAGACGTTAGTTACAGCGATCGTACGATGATGATGCAGCGAGGCCTTTTTGTTGTACTCGGTGCGTTAGCCGGGTATGCACTATTCGGTACTTTTGCCGCGTTGGGCTTTGCTGCGGTTGCAGTGAATCTCTTTACGCCGCTACCGGCGGCTTTTGTGGGCATGCGTTATGGTTCGACTGCCGGTTTTGCCACGGTTGCCGCGACCGCGGTACTGATCTTGCTGTCGAGTGGTCAGTCAACAGTACTTATGTACCTGGTCCAGTTTGGTATTCCTGGAGCTGCTCTGCCGTGGTTGTTGAATCGCGGTGTAGCTTGGGACAAGGCTACTGTAGCAGTTCTTTGGGCGATGGTTTTTGTCAGTATCTGTGGCCTGCTGGTCGTTTCGTTGGTTGCAGGACAGTCGCCTATTTCCCTTGCCGGAGATTTAATCGGTAAGGAAATTGCCCAGACTACGACCGTTATGCAGGAAATGTTTGCTGAGGCTGATCTTCCGGCCGATCAGAAGAGAGATGTTGGTCTCGCGGTCGAGAAAATGGCAGTTTTTCTGCAGAAAGCTTATCCCGGTATAGCCATCACCGTCAGCGGTCTGATGACTTTAGGCCTGGTTTTTTTGCTGTCGCTAATGGCACGAGGACGATACAAGGTTCCAGGCAGGGCTTTCCCTGAGTGGAAGGCTCCCGAACCCTTGGTCTGGTTGCTGATAATATCTGGCTTCCTGGTCGCGTTTGTCGATGGGTTGCCTAGTGATTTTGCGCTGAACCTGTTAGTGATCCTGCTCCCGGTTTATTTTCTGCAGGGTCTGGCAGTCATTGATTGTTTTTTCCGCCGCAAGGCTTTTTCGCCGATAATCAGAGCGGTCGGCTACCTGCTGGTCACACTGGTTAATCCGTTGCCCATGGTGGTCACCGGTCTCGGCGTGTTTGACCTGTGGGCAGATTTTCGCAAACCAAAAGAACCTGAATCATAAAGGTTTTGGGAGGATTAAAAGATGGATATCATTCTTACGGAAAATGTTAAAGGTCTTGGGACCATTGGTGAAGTGGTTAAAGTCAAGCCCGGCTATGGCCGTAATTACCTTGTCCCGCAAGGTCTGGCTGTTGAGGCGAATGATCGTAATCTCAACGAGATGGAGCATCACAAGCGTCAACTGGCTCACAAGGCTGAGAAACTGAGCAAGGAAGCTGCTGACATCAAGGCCAGAATAGAGGCCGTTGAGTGCTCCTTCGTGCATAAAGCCAGTGAAGAGGGCAAGCTGTTTGGCTCTGTTACCACAATGGAGATTGCTGAAAGTCTGGCAGCTCAAGGAATCGAGATTGATCGTCGCAAGATTTTGCTCGATCAGCCGATCAAAACTCTGGGTGAGTATGATGTTGATATCAAGCTTAATGCTGGAGTCAATGCAAGCATCAAGGTGAAGGTCTCCAGCGAAAATGCTGTGGAGGAAAAACCTGCTGCTGCGAAAGCAGAAGAAGTTGCCGCTGAAGTTGCCGCTGAAGTTGCCGCTGAAGAGAAGTAATCACTAACTGATTCAAGGGCCTGTCCATGGACAGGTCCTTGCCTTCCCCACTGAGGGCGAACGTGCCAGATCGCACCGAACATCGCCTGCCACCCCAGAACCTTGAAGCAGAAATGTCTGTTCTGGGAGGGATCCTATTGGAAAATGAAGCCCTTAACCGGGCTTTGGAAGTTTTACGTCCTGAAGACTTCTATCGTGAAGCACACCGCAAGATTTTTACCGCACTGATTACCCTTTCCGACCGTAGTGAACCGGCTGACCTGGTGACATTGACTGCCGTTCTTAAAGAGCATGGCTCTCTTGAGGAAATCGGCGGCAGCACCTATCTCTCGACGCTGGTCGATTTTGTTCCGACAGCGGCCAATATAAGCTACTATTGCAAGCTCGTCAAAGAGAAGGCGATTTCTCGTGAACTGATCAAGGTTGCCACGGAGATTGCAGGTCGAGGTTACGAAGGGGGCGACGTTGAGACCTCTCTTGATTGGGCGGAGGGCGAAATCTTCAAGATCGCCAATATGAAATCCCGTCCGTCTTTCTATTCGACCAAGGATATCGTCAAGGACACGATCAAGACGATCGAGAAACTCTACGATCGCAAAGAACAAATCACCGGTGTTCCGACCGGGTTCACCGATCTCGATAATATGACTTCTGGTTTACAGGGTGGTGATCTGGTCATTATCGCCGGTCGTCCATCCATGGGTAAAACGGCCTTTTGCCTCAACCTCATTGAATATGCCTCTATGCACGCATCAGAGCCGGTTCCATCCGCTGTTTTTTCCCTGGAAATGAGCAAGGAGCAGCTTGTCCAGCGGTTACTCTGTTCGGTTGCCAGGATTGACGCCAGCCGCGTAAGAACAGGCAAGTTGGCCCAGTCGGAGTTCCCGACACTTGTCAATGCGGCCGGCCATATTGCCGAAGCACAGATCTATATCGATGACACGCCCTCCATTTCTGTCCTCGAGTTGCGCGCCAAGTCCCGTCGCCTCAAGCAGGAGAGGGATATTGGTATAATTGTCGTTGATTACCTGCAGCTTATGACGGGCAGCAATACCGAAAATCGCCAGCAGGAGATCTCCGAGATTTCACGGTCTCTCAAAGCTTTGGCCAAGGAGCTTAATGTCCCGGTTGTAGCTCTTTCTCAGCTTAACCGTTCATTGGAGAGCCGTACCGATAAGCGTCCCATGCTTGCTGACCTGCGCGAATCGGGAGCTATTGAGCAGGATGCAGACGTTATTATGTTCCTCTACCGGGAATCGGTCTATTGTGATGCCTGTAAAAAACGTGACAATAGTTGCAATGAGGGTCATGATCGCAACGCCGAAGTGATTATCGGTAAGCAACGTAACGGTCCCCTCGGGGTCGAACAATTAACCTTCCTTGGTGAATATACACGCTTCGAGAGTCAGACTCGACGAGATGATGATTACGCAGCTTAAGGCCGGTCAGAGATGACCGGCCTTTTTGTTTCTATGTGATAGATTGGCGGGGCAGAATGAGCCTGGGGCTTGCCGATTTACAAAAAAATCGTGCAACCTGGGCCACTGTTATGAATCTTCCTTCAACTCGGCTGATGATTTGCTAAGAAATTCCTGGCAGTTTTGATTGCGATGTCTGCCTGTTTAATGGAGGGGGGCGGTGAACTGATCAATGAAGCTTGAGAGTTTCTTCTGTTGCTCGCTGCTGAGCTGTGCAAATCTGAGACTTCCGCGGCGTACCGGGATATAGCCGTTACGAAGGTGATTGTCAGATACGGACTTGGCAGTCAGCCCCCCGACAATCAATTCGTGCTCATGATAAAGACTGACTGAGCAGATTTCACTGGGCTTGTCTCTTTCACCGAGATAGCGGAAGGAAAGACCTCCCTCGCTGATATCAATAATATGACAAGGCAGTGACTCAGGGTTTCTCGGGAAGAAAACCACAGCGCGTGGCGGAGCTTTAAAGCGTGAATGTTTTCTGATCGGTCGATCGTTGGATCGTTCTTCCATTCAGTAAGCCTCTTTCACTGAGATTCTTGTGCCGCTCAAATAGTCTAAGCTCTAAGGAGTTACTGTTGAGGTTATTCAAGTCGTCACTATGGCTACTTATTCTGCCTCAGTAGGATTGTTAGCAAAAGGTATTCCAAAAAAAAATAGCCCACAATTCCGAAGCTTTAGGATAGCGAAAAGACCTACGATAAAAACTGTAATTTTTTTCGACAGTTTGTCCTTGAATATTCCTCGGTGTCCCATATGCTCTTTTCGCCTGTTTATAGTGACCGCATAGCCTCGACTTTCCAGATTTTTGCTGCCTCTGCAGGGCAAGAATTGCCCCGTGGGGAAGGACGACTATTCTGTGTCTGATGCCGGTGAGATACAGACTGAAAATGGGCTAAACGGAGGGGCTTCCGACCGGTAGCTGAAGTGTGGAGCACTTGTTCACTGGAGCAACTGAAAAACCCGGAGATACTTGTCGTCGAAAACCGTTGCGGGGCGTTTAACCATCGCCTCTGTTGCCCTACGCTTTCAACCCTTGCGTGTGGAAAGCTTCGCTTGAAAAGCAATGGAATAAACTGTAATATTTGTTTCTAAATATATTCAAGTATCTATGATCCGCAATTTGACACAGGGGTATTATGTCTTCCGATACTATTTTAGTTGCCTCCGCTGATAAAGTAATGCGCCAGACCGTAAAGGGTGCGCTGGAGGAGCGCTATAAGGTGATTGAGGCTAAATATGGTTTCGAAGCCGTCAGGCTTGCGGACTCAACCACCCCCGCTCTCGTAATCATTGATATAGACATCCCCGGCCTTAGCGGTATCGATTTCTGCCGGAGGCTTAAAGAGACTAAGCATACCAGTGAAATCCCGGTCATTCTCACTTACACTCATGCCAATAAAGAGGACGTCATCTTTGGCCTGAAAGCCGGTGCCGACGATTACCTCACCAAACCGATCAACCCTGCCGAAGTTCTGGTCAGGGTTGACGCACACCTCAACTATACAAATTTCCTGGATGGCTTGGAACCTGAAGATTTAAAGCTTCTCCTCGAACTCTCCAACTCCATATCGGTTGTTCGCAACCCGATGAAAATCTTGCGTATGGTTGTTAACAGGGTTGCCGGAATCATTGGTGTCGACCGTTGCTCCATTGTCAGTATTAACGACAATCATCAGTTTACTGTCAAGGCGAGTAACGATTTAGAAGAGCAAGATGAGATCAAACTGGATCTGGATGGTTATCCAGAGATACGTAAAGCCTTTGAAACCCGTAGCGCAGTCGTTGTCAACGACGCTACCAGTGACCCCCTGATGGAGCCGGTTCGGGCTCAGCTTGAAAAACGGGGCTTGAATTCGATTTTCGTCGTTCCCATCGTCAAGAAAGAAAGTGTTATTGGTTCATTATTTCTGGGAACAGCAACAAAAATGCAGGACAACATTTCTGACCGTGCCTACAAGCTCTGTCACATGGTTGCCAATATTTCTGCCAACGCACTGGAAAATGCCACCCTTTTCGAGTCAATGGCCACTGCCACACAAGTATTTGAAGAGTTCGTGACTCGTGACGGTTTGACCCGGCTCTACACCCACAGACACTTCTACGACCAGCTCGAGAAAGAGTTCTCTCGAACCATGCGCTATCAGTCGCCGCTGTCATTGATATTATGTAATATTGATGATTTCAGGAAGGTCAATGAAAAATACGGGCATATGCTCGGTGACGAAGTCCTTAAGCAGGTTGGACGTTTGATCAGAAGCGTAGTTCGGAACAGTGACGTTGCAGCACGATACGGTGGTGAGGAATTTGCCATATTGCTGCCCAGCACCAACGTGGAGGGCGCACTGCAGTTGGCACAGCGCATCACTACCCTTGTCAGTGACTTTGATTATGAGATCGCTTCTGATGAACGCATCACGATCAGTGCCGGGGTTTCAACCTGTACGAGTGATAACTCCAACACCTTCGATCAGCTGGTTCAATGGGCCGACCAGGCCATGAGGAAAGCAAAGGCGGAGGGTAAAAATAAGGTTGTTGTTCATGCTGCGCCTTAGTTACAGAGGCCAGTTCAGCTATTGCGACCATAATAACAAAAAGAGCGACCTCCTTAGGGTCGCTCTTTATCTATGCACCGTACCTTTAGTTGCCGACAAATTAATGCCGATAATCGTCTCATCTCTGTTCTCCCTTTTTGCAAACCCATGGCAGCGTTATCACGACATCTCTGAATTTAACCTCTCTGTCAAACCAAAGATGTCTGCGCGTCGATAGCGAACGTAGCGGAATCCAGGATAGTCTTTTTCTTCACATAGGGACCAGTCTGCAGGTTTAAATTCGGGGAAGAAAACATCGCCTGGAATGGCTGTCTTGACCCGAGAAATATGCAGTTCCGTAGCGATCACAAGCGCTCTACGGTAAAGTTGCTCCCCGCCGATAATAAAGAGCGGACGACCGAGTTGGGCTGCTTTGGTCAGGCCAGCCATGAACGTCTTGCAAACCTGTACGCCAGGCGACTCTTTCAGGGTGCTGCTCAGAACAATGTTGTGTCGTCCCGGCAGGGGGCGACCGATGGATGCGTAGGTCTTGCGACCCATCATGATTGTGCCACCCATAGTCAGACGTTTGAAGAGCTGCAAATCATCAGGCAGGTGCCATGGGAGCTCTTCTCCAGAACCAATGATACGATCCTCGGTCATGGCTACAACGATTGCTACAAGGGGGATGCCTGGATAAGACGTGAGGTCCGTTTGTTGTTGCATTCGTGCAAGATAACATTCCTGAAACAGGAGATAAAGTAGAAGCGCTGTGGGAAACGCCCTTAATGGTTGGTCGATAAAAGATCTTAAACAAAAAGGGCCGGTGCTCGTTTGTCGAGCACCGGCCCTTTTTGTTGTTAAGCTTGTTCGCTCGATTGTTCTAGTTACGTTTGGTTGAGATGTTCAGAACCTGGATTTTTTTCCGCAACGTATTGCGGTTGATCCCCAGAACTTCGGCCGCTTTCACCTGGTTGCCTCGGGTTTTCTGTAGAACGATATTGATCAGCGGCCGTTCCATCTGATGCAGGACCATTTCGTACAGGTTGTTCATGTCCTGCAGGTCGATCTGTGCTAGAGAACTCTGCAGCTTCTGAGTGATCAACCCTTCCAGGGATGCTCCAGTACCGCTGTTAACCTGTCCCGGTTCGAGACTGGGGAAATCTGCAACATTGAGAAGTACGTCGGGCGAGAGCAGAGAGGCTCTTTGAATACAGTTCTCCAGTTCGCGGACATTGCCTGGCCAGCTGTATTCGCGGAGCAGTTTCATGGTCTCTTTGGTGAGGCCTGTCGCTGGAGAGGCGTATTCCTGACCGGCCTTGGTCAGAAAGTAATCCACCAGGGTTGGAATGTCTTCGCGGCGTTCGCGCAGAGGTGGTAGCTCCAGGGGAACCACGTTGAGGCGATAATAGAGGTCTTCGCGAAACTTCTTTTGCTGGACTTTTTCCTTGAGGTCCTGGTTGGTTGCAGCGACGATGCGGGTGTTGACCTGAATCGTGCTGTTGCCGCCGGTGCGGGTCACTTCCTTCTCCTGCAGAACCCTTAACAGCTTGGCTTGCAATTCCAAGGGCATGTCACCAATTTCATCCAGAAAAAGCGTGCCTTCTTTGGCTTGTTCAAACTTACCAATCTTCTTTTCGGTTGCTCCTGTAAAAGCCCCTTTTTCGTGGCCGAAGAGTTCACTCTCCAGAAGCTCTCGAGGGATCGCAGCACAGTTAAGTGCAATAAATGGCTTGCCGAGACGCGGGCTGTTGAAATGGATCGCCCGGGCGATTAGTTCTTTGCCGGTCCCGCTTTCACCGTAAATCAGAATCGTGACATTGGAGGGGGCGATCTTGCCGAGGACCTTGTAGATCTTCTGCATCGGCTGGCTTTGACCGATGATTGTGCGCTCCAGCTGGTAATGATCTTTGACCTCCTGCTTTAGCACGGAGACTTCGGCGGAGACGGCAGACGCTTTCTGCGCTTTGAAAATGATGGCATCAAGGGCATCCAGGTCAAACGGCTTGGTCAGGTAATCGTAAGCACCTCGCTTCATCGCTTCGACAGCATTTTTCATCGATGACTCTGCCGTCATGATCACGACCAGAGCCTGCGGACATTCCTCCTGGAACTTGCTTAACAGCTCTAGTCCTGAGAGACCAGGCATCTTGATATCAAGAACGGCCAGGTCGTAGCTCTGCTTTCTGCTCATGAGCAACGCTTCTTTGCCGTCGCTTGCAAGGTCAACCTGGAAGCCTTGCTTGGTAAGAGCTTTGGATAACACCCAGCGCATGCTCTCTTCGTCATCCGCAACCAGAATTCTTTTGATCGACATCTATAAGGTACTCCCTGAAGTCGTTGCCTCGCCCTAGCGGTGCAGCGGCAATGAAACGATCATGGATGTCCCCACACCGGGGGAACTTTCAATTTTCAAAAGACCACGGTGGTCTTCAATTATTTTTTGAGAAATCGCCAGCCCGAGTCCGCTGCCCTTGGTTTTAGTGGTGAAGTAGGGAGTAAAGATCCTGTCCATTTCGGCTTTTTCTATACCGCATCCCGTATCACTAACCGTAATATCGACCATTGGCGAAGAACGCCTGCCAGGGCTGGTTATGTGATAATTGGAGGCAACCCTGGTTTCGATCATTACTTTACCTGTATGGTCGATTGACTCTCTTGCGTTCTTGATGAGGTTGAGAAAGAGTCGGGTCAGAAGCCCCTCATCTCCCTCCACCGGTGGTATGCTCGGGTCCAGCTTGAGTGTGAACTTGATGTCCTGGCCGCGGGCGGCCTCTCTCTGCAGCAAGACGATATCATCAAGAATCTTGACCAGATCGACATCGCCGATTTCGGGCGGCCGTGGATTACCAAGATCCATCAATTCTTCAATGATGAAATTGATCCGCTCCGCTTCCTTGATCATGATCCGTGTATAGTCCTGAAGCGAACTGTCCTCGCCAAGTTCCATGGAGAGCAATTGTGCCGCCCCCTTGATCCCTCCCAAAGGGTTCTTGATTTCATGGGCCAACCCGCCAGCAAGAGTGCCGAGAATCGAAAGTCGGTCGGCACGTCGCAAGGTCCCCTCCAACTCCTTGATGCGCGACAGATCACGGATGATCATGACCGCTCCATCCTGATGACCCTGCTTGGTGTAGATTGGTGCTGCGTAAGCATTGACCGGTAACGACGCAGCGTTTGGCCGATGCAGGTAAAGTCCTTCGTCATCGGTAATGGATCTGCCTTCCTCCAGCGCAACCTTAGCCAGGTAGAGTAGTGTCTCCTGGCCCTTGAATAGATCCTGGTAGAACTGATTGATCATCTGGCGTGATGAACGCTGCATAAGCGCTTCGGCAGCCGGATTGAAGAGGGTTGTCCTACCTTCCTGGTTAAAGGCGATGACAGCACGGTCGATGTTCTCCAGAATCATGCCGTAGAGAGTCGATTCTGTTCCGGAAGGAGCTGTGTTGCTTTGTTTTGTTCTCGGCAGTTCAGGCGGCATTTGCAAAAAAAACCTCAAGGTGGGCACTCATTTCGGCGACCGTCTTTGTCTGGTTAATCCCCGCACGAAAACCTGCGGCGTTTTCCATGCCGTGTACATACCAGCAAAGATGCTTGCGCATCTGTCCCAAAGTTTTCTGCGGGCCGAAAATCTCCAGGTTGAGGTCCAGGTGATTACGAGCAACGGCCAGTCGCTCTTCGCTGGATGGTTCTGTAGCTGACTTTTCGGCGAGCAATTCCAGAGCCTGGCCAATGATCCAGGGGTTACCGTAGCCGCCCCGCCCAACCATTACGGCATCGCATCCCGTTTGCTCAAACATGGTTTTAATCCTCTCCGCACTAAAGAGGTCACCGCTACCGATAACCGGGATTGACAGGGCTTCTTTGAGCGCTTTGATCTGTTGCCAGTCGGCGTTGCCGCCGAACATCTGCGAACGTGTTCTCGGATGCAGAGTGATGGCGTCAACCCCTTCTTCGGCCGCGATCCGGCCAATTTCAAGAAAGTTGACAGAGTCACAATCCCAGCCCGAGCGGAATTTTATCGTTAATGGACGCGTGGTCGCGCGGCGTACAGCAGAAATAATATCGGCCACCTTGCCTGGCTCTCGTAACAGGGCGCTGCCGGCCCCGGAACGGATAACCTTGCGGACCGGGCAGCCAAGGTTGAGGTCAATAAGCTCTCCACATTCTTCAACTGTTTTGGCCGCTTCAGCAAGGCGCTCTGGTGACTCACCGAAGAGCTGAATGCCCAGTGGCCGCTCTTCCGGGGAGGATTGCAACAACACACGTGTGGCTTTACCGTTAAAAAAAAGACCATTGGCACTGATCATTTCGGTAAAGACCAAAGCAGCACCATGGCGTTTCATGATGAGACGATAGGGTAAATCTGATATGCCCGCCATAGGCGCAGAAATAATAGGGTTTTTGAGTTCCAGGGAACCGATATTCATAAGATGTCTGCCTAATTATTGTGCATTTTAGCATGACAAGTTTGTAATGCAAATGAAAAGAGGGCTTCTGATGGAAAAAGAAATAGCATACTGTATACAAAATCGGCTTGACACATTCGGGGTGACTTGTTAGAACGTTATTTGGTAAATGATAAAAGGTAAAGAATCACAGGCATGATTTACTCTTTATCAGATTCGTTTATTTCTCCTGCCGCATTAAGTCCTTGCAGGTGCGGGTTCATCGCACCAGGGTCGATTTGTCGGCGGGATGATTTGTCATTTGACAGTTGGTTGTTTGTAAACAAGGGACAGTTTTACTCTAGGTGACTCATATGGGTCACCACCATTCCAATTCCCAAAGGAGAGAGAATTATGTCTACACTGAAAACAGTTCTGAGTCAGAAGATTGATGCGCATCGCCCCCGGACCACCAAGCTGGTCAAGGAATGCGGTGATGTCAAACTCGGTGACGTAACCATTGCCCAGACTATCGGTGGTGCCCGTGGCATCAAGAGTCTGGTAACGGATATTTCCTACCTGGATCCATTTGAAGGTATCCGTTTCCGCGGCCTGACCATCCCTGAAACTTTCGCTGCTTTGCCGAAAGTCCCAGGCAGCGAACAGCCTTACGTTGAAGGTTTCTGGTACCTGCTGCTGACCGGTGATGTTCCGACCATGGAACAGACTCTGGAAGTTGTTGCAGACTGGAAAGCTCGTTCCGAGGTTCCTCAGTATGTCTATGACGTGCTCAATGCCATGCCAAGTGACTCTCATCCAATGACCATGTTCTCCTCTGCAGTTCTGGCGATGCAGAACGATTCGGTCTTTGCTTCTAACTATGCTGCCGGCAAGTTCAACAAGATGACTTGCTGGGAAGACATGTACGAAGACTCCAACAACTTGATGGCAAAACTTGGTCCTATCGGTGCTTTCATCTATCGTAAGAAGTATAAGAATGATGAGCAGATTGCTGCTGATCCAAACCTCGACATGGGCGGAAACTTCGCTCACATGATGGGTATTGATGCTCCTTATGATGATGTTGCACGTATGTACTTCATCCTCCACTCTGACCATGAGTCCGGTAACGTTTCTGCTCACGCAACTCATCTGGTCGCTTCGGCTCTGTCCGATGCATACTACGCTTACAGTGCTGGTCTTAACGGTCTTGCCGGTCCTCTGCACGGTCTGGCAAACGAGGAAGTCCTCCGTTGGACTCAAGCTTTCATGGAGAAACTTGGTGGTGAAGTGCCGACCGAAGAAGGGCTCAAGAAGGCCCTGTGGGACACACTCAACAGCGGTCAGGTTATCCCAGGTTACGGCCACGCCGTTCTCCGTAAGACCGACCCTCGTTACACCTCACAGCGTGAGTTCTGCATGAAGACCGAAGGTCTCAAAGACTACCCACTGTTCCAGTTGATCCGGATGATCTTTGAAGTTGCTCCTGGCGTGCTCACCGAGCACGGCAAAGCCAAGAACCCCTGGCCAAATGTTGACGCACAATCTGGCGTCATCCAATGGTACTACGGTGTGGAGCAGTATGAATTCTATACTGTCCTGTTTGGTATCGGCCGCGCACTCGGCTGCCTCGCCAATATCACTTGGGACCGTGCTCTTGGTTACGCCATTGAGCGTCCTAAGTCGGTTACGACCGCGATGTTGGAAGAAGCTGCTGGTATCTAATCCAACAGTTGCTATACAAGTAAATAGGGGTGCCTTTCGAGGCACCCCAGACTGCTGACAAAGTACAGCGTTGTGTCAAAAGTTGAAGCTGGAAAGGGGGCAACAGATTGTTAATCTGTTGCCCCCTTTTTGTTGGATTTTGTAATCTAAAGGATAAAAGCAAAACCGTCGGGGTTGCCCGACAGCAACGTCATTTTCTTTGTAGCGACAAAGAAAACGAAGCAAAAGAAAACTGGCGCTGCGCTTGGCATGTCTTGCTCGGGGATACTGGTGGCAAATGTCATAGGTATGAATCTTT
>CAZXBD010000177.1:0-28585 GCA_964638305.1 uncultured Geobacteraceae bacterium
TGTTTGGCGTCTTCCCCTATGTGGCTGTCGCCTTGATGATTGGCGTCGGCATATACCGATACTGTATTGATCGCTACTCCTGGTCGTCGCAGTCGTCGCAGTTCCTGGAGAGTCGTGTGCTGTTCTGGGGATCGGTCCCCTGGCACTATGCCATCCTTATTATCCTGCTGGCGCACTTCCTGGCTTTTCTGATCCCGTCCGGTTGGGCTGTGGTGGTCGGTAATCCTTTGCGCCTCTACATGCTGGAAGTGACAGGACTGGCTCTGGGTATAAGTACACTGATCGCAGTTGCCTTGCTGATTTTTCGTCGGGTCGGCAATGCCAGGGTTTCAGCCGTTACTTCAGCGGTTGACTGGCTGGTATTGGTGGCTCTGTTGCTGCAGGTTGCGACAGGTGTTTATATTGCTTTCACGTTGCGCTGGGGCTCAGTCTGGTATCTGCATACAGCCACACCCTGGCTCTGGTCACTCCTCAAACTCGATCCCCAGGTCCATTATCTTGCAGCGCTACCGGCAGTGGTCAAACTGCACGCATTTAACGCTTTCCTGATCCTTGCGCTGTTCCCGTTCTCAAGGCTCGTCCATGTCGTCAGCGTGCCATTGACCTATCTGGCACGGCCCTATCAGGTTGTGGTCTGGTACCGGGAACGACGGACCGGGTGAATTTTTTTGAACAAAACCTGCTTTTAACGCAAAGGCGCAAAGGGAAGATCCAGGACGCAAAGGAAATGCTTTAGGGGTAAACTAAAATCAAAGTTCTCTTTGCGTCTTTCTTGGATTCTCTTCGCGCCTTGAGTGAGCAAAGCGAACGGGCGTTAAAAAGCTTTTCAATTTTATGTAGGAGGCCTGATGCTAGAAGTAGCAACCGCAAAGTCACACAAAGTCCTGTTCCTGAATACGCTTGCCTTTACGGTCTGTTTTGCTGCCTGGATGTTCAATGGTGTCCTGGTAACATTTTTGGCCGATAACCAGGTTTTTGACTGGGGCCCGATCGAGATTGGCTGGTTGATGGGGATCCCGGTGCTGACCGGTTCGCTCTTCAGGCTGCCAGCCGGTATGTTGACTGACAAGTTTGGTGGTAAGCCAGTTTACGGTACTCTGTTGTTTATCTGCGCTATCCCCATGTATCTACTCTCAAAGGCAGACAGCTTTACCTCTTTTGCTCTCTGCAGTTTCGGTTTTGGTCTGGCCGGGGTCAGTTTCTCCATCGGTATTGCTTTTTCTTCGGTCTGGTATCCTCGGGAGCGTCAGGGGACGGCATTGGGTATTTTCGGAGCCGGCAATGCCGGTGCGGCCCTGACCACCCTGCTTGCCCCAACCCTGCTCAATCGTTTGACCAACAATGGTACTAACCTTGAAGGCTGGCGTGATCTGCCAGTTTACTACGCTGCTATGCTAGCCATCATGGGTGTGATCTTCTTTATCTTCTCCGAAAACAGGAAACCGGCATCTTCTGGCAAGTCTTTCACCCAGATGCTGACACCTCTGAAAAACGTACGAGTCTGGCGCTTTGGTCTCTATTACTTCCTGGTGTTCGGCTGTTTCGTTGCCTTTTCGCAGTGGTTGGTTCCGTACTTCGTCAATGTCTATTATCTGCCACTGGTCACCGCCGGTATCTTCGCTTCGATGTTCAGTCTTCCTTCCGGCGTGATTCGTGCTCTGGGCGGCTGGATGTCCGACAAGTTCGGTGGTCGGACAGTTATGTACTGGGTCCTCGGTGCTTCAGTGCTGATCAGTTTTCTCGTCATCATTCCGAGGATGGAGCTCTTCTCTCCAGGACGTGGGGTTATGGCGAAGAGGGCCGGGCTGGTAACTGAGGTTTCCAGTAGCGTAGTCGTAGTCGATGGTATGTCTTACGGTGTTAAGACCAAGCCCGAACCGTTAGAGAATTACGACGAACAGATGCTCATTCTACCGAGCAAGCAGGCCTGGCAGGAACCTCTGGTCGAGGTAGGCCAGAGCGTTAAGAAAAAAGAACTGCTGGCAAAGGGTGTGACCCGGATCTTTTTCCAGGCAAACGTATGGATCTTCGCCGTGTTCATTATCCTGCTCGGTAGCATATGGGGGATCGGCAAGGCTGCGGTTTATAAGTTGATTCCGGATTATTTCCCGGAGGAGGTCGGGGTTGTCGGTGGGATGGTTGGCGTACTCGGTGGCCTGGGTGGCTTTTTCTGTCCGATCATCTTTGGCTATCTGCTTGAATACACCGGGTTATGGACCAGTTGCTGGATGTTCATGTTCATATTGTCCCTGATCTGCCTGATCTGGTTGCATCTGACTGCCCAGAAAATGATGAGAGAAAAACACCCTGAAGACATGAAGAGAATTGAAGAAGATAAAGAAACTTTATTTGAAGATGATAGCAAGGAGGCAGCACATGTCGATTAATCTTGATAAGTGGGACGTCGAAGATGAACAGTTTTGGGAGTCCACGGGTAAAAAGATAGCCACCCGTAATCTCTGGATTTCAATTCCGAGTCTGCTCTGTGGTTTTGCCGTCTGGCTGTACTGGGGAATCATCACGGTACAGATGCTCAACCTTGGCTACCCCTTCAGCCAGTCTCAGCTCTTCACACTGTCGGCCATCGCAGGTCTGACCGGTGCCACCCTGCGGATACCAAGTTCGTTCATGATCCGGGTTGCCGGTGGCCGTAACACGATCTTCTTTACTACGGCACTATTGATGATCCCGGCGCTTGGCACTGGTATTGCTCTGCAGAACCCCGCTACACCTATCGAGGTTTATTACATTCTTGCCCTGCTGTCTGGCTTTGGTGGTGGCAACTTTGCTTCTTCCATGTCGAATATCAGTTTCTTTTTCCCGAAAAAAGTCCAGGGGACCTCTCTTGGTCTCAATGCCGGCTTGGGCAATTTCGGTGTCACCACCATGCAGATTCTGATCCCTTTGTCGATGACATTCGGCCTCTTTGGTGGTACTTCGCAGAAACTGCTCAACACCAGCGGCACCCTGATCGGCAAAATTCCCGCTGGCTCCGAAACCTATATTCATAATGCCGGTTATCTCTGGCTGGTTCTGTTGATCCCGTTAGCTTTTGCTGGTTTCTTCGGCATGAATAATATTACTACCAAAACAGTTACTCCGGACCTCGGTTCCACTGGCAAATCGTTTGCCATGATTACCGGTCTGTTGCTCATCGCCTTTGTCACCGCCAGCCTTGGTCTTTACCTGATGCTTCCGGCTCCAGTTGGTCTCGGACTGCTCAGCAAGTGGGTTGTGCTGCCGCTAGTCATCGCTGCGACAGTCTTCGGTATGAAGTATCTGACCAAGGGGGGCTTGCGTGAAAACCTCGAACGGCAATACCAGATCTTTAATAATAAACATACTTGGGCCATGACGATTATCTACACCATGACTTTCGGCTCCTTTATTGGATACTCTGCTGCATTTGCCCTGTCGATTAAGGTCATCTTTGGCTTTTCGCATTTGATGGTCGATGGCGTCATGACTCACAATACGATTAACCCTAACGGGCCGAGTGCTCTGATGTTTGCCTGGATGGGGCCTTTTATCGGTGCGTTAATCCGTCCGGTTGGTGGCAAGATTGCCGACAAATTGGGTGGTGCCATTGTCACCCAATGGGTTTCTATTGTGATGATTGTCTCTGCATTGGGCTGCGCGTACTTCATGAAGGCAGCCTACGGCTCAGCAACACCAGAGACTTACTTTGTGCCGTTTTTGATTCTCTTTATCATCCTCTTCGCAGCAACCGGGGTAGGTAACGGTTCGACATTCCGTTCAGTTGCCATGATCTTTAACGCTGAACAGGCCGGCCCCGTTCTAGGTTGGACTTCTGCGGTTGCCGCTTATGGTGCATTCATTATTCCCAAGGTCTTCGGTGAGCAGATCAAGGCGACGACTCCGGAATACGCGCTTTACGGTTTCGCTATCTTCTATTTTGTCTGTCTGGTTATCAACTGGTGGTTCTATACCAGGAAGGACGCGTATATTCAGAATCCATAGTCTGCTTTCGTTAGTTACTCTCAGATTCAGACATAAATATAAACCAGGCTTTCCGACCAGGTTAAATTTTGCAGGGCTATCTTGCCACCCCCGATGTTGTATAAGGAAGATTAGGAACCTAATATGTCAAATACAGACAGTACGTTTCTCAGTTCTCAAATTTTAGAGTTTGCGCCCGATGCGATCATGTTTGCCGATCGTGAAGGAATTATCCGCCTCTGGAATCAGGGAGCAGAGCGTATTTTCGGTTGCCCGGCTGAACAGGCAATTGGTCAATCCCTAGATCTGATTATTCCCGAGAAACTCAGGGCTCGTCACTGGGAGGGTTACCACAAGACCATGGCAACAGGTGAGACACGCTATGGAACCGAAATGCTGGCAGTGCCCGCGATGCACCATAGTGGTTCAAGATTATCCGCCGAGTTTTCTATTGTGCTGCTGTTTGACGATGACAAGAAGCCTCTCGGCGTCGCTGCAATCATGCGTGATATTACTCAGCGACACCTGAAAGATAAAGCACTGCGCGAGCGTTTGGCGGAGCTTGAAGAACGACAGGAGAACTGATGTTCAGATTTGATGAACGGCAATAATGTCTCAACGAACCAAAAGAGTCTTGAGAAAACCGAGAGAATGTCGTCTGCCGGGGTTTATTTCTTCTGGTATCAAAAAGCACAAGAAAAAAGGCTTAAATATGCTCCAGACGACGAGATTCACAGTCGAGAAATTCGTGGGAGGCTGAAGAACAAGACGAATCAATTGTAAAAACCCCTTGTAGATTGCAAGCCAAAAAGGCCTCTCGCTGTGAGATGGGCCTTTTTAGCGTAAGAGTTTTTGTGAGAAATGTTTGAGATGCTTTATGCTACTATTTGTTTATTGTAATATCCTTTTTTATGGTTAGAGTTTTCAGAGGCAAAGGGCCCCAGAAGAGGTAAAAATGAAATCTCCCATCAGTGTGTTGATCCTCGAAAAGAGTCAGACGTTCTCGATGTACTTGACCTTGCTGCTTCAGCGTATGGGTTTAAAGTCTCTGCGGGTCAACGAGTTTGAAGCAGCCAAGAGCGTCTTGTCGCGAGGCTTTACCGACATTCTGATTGTCGGGGATCAAGAAGGATCCAGACCAGTTCATGCCATAGTTCAGGATTTGGCAAACTGCATCATCGATAATTCTATTCCAATTATCGTAGTAAGTACATGTAACGATCCGGACGAGCAGAAGGCTTGCTACGACGCCGGTTGCCAGAGTTACCTGTCCAAGCCGATTCAACCGAAACAGTTGCATGAGGCCTTGTATGCGAGGGTCACCCCTGATATGGAACGACGAAAGAATTTGAGGTGCAATGTCGACTTGACCGCCGAAGTTGCGATCAATAGTCAACAGCCACGCACCCATGATGTGCTCGCTCTTTCCAAGGGGGGTGCTCTGATCTCCTCTCCTCAAAGTTTGCCGACCGGCACGGGAATAGAGATGGTGCTTATTCTGGATGGACTTAAAATTCCTTTGAGCGGGAGCGTGATTTACAACCTGACCGATGTCAAAGAAAGTGATTTGCAAGCTTTTTGTGTACTTTTTCACCAGGTCAGCCAATCACATGCTGACATGATTGACCAATATCTTGAAAAACTTCTCGATAATACGGCTTCTGGAAATGGTGATTGAACAGATTGATCGACTCACCTATAGAAGCGAATTCGTTGAATAACAGGCTCTTTGAAATATACTTAAGCTTTCTCAAAAGGCAGGGGCAGTGAATGGCCCCTCTAGCAATGATCAGCAAGCAAACACTCTTGCAGTAAGTACCGCTGAACCGCCTGACCGACAACGATGTAGGGCATTGACAACATTGACAATATTCAAAACCGAGTTAAGCTGACCCTACTGACCAGAGTCAGGGGGAACAATTCCAAACTTAAGGGAGGTGTGACGATGAGTGATTGTTGCGAAAGTCATCTTAAACTGGGTCAACTGGTCCCAGATTTTGAGCTTGATACTTACGAGCCATCGTTAAAGGATTTTGGTAAAATCAGCCTTGCAGAGCAAAAAAAAACGGGAAAATGGACCGTCCTGTTTTTCTATCCCGCTGATTTCACCTTTGTCTGAGCTACTGAATTTGCCGCTCTGTCAGAGCAGCACGCACGCTTCAGCAAAATGGGAGCTGATATTGTTACCGTCAGCACCGATACGCATTATGTTCACCTGGCGTGGCAGCGCCATGAAAAAGAGCTCGCTGGTGTAAAATATTCCATGGGAGCAGACCCAACCGGCAACCTGTCTCGTATGTTCGGTGTTTATGATGACACCTCCGGTCTTGCCTTGAGGGGCACGTTTATCATTAACCCGGCGGGGGTATTGATGAATGCTGAGGTCAACTTTTACAATATGGGTCGAAATATAGGCGAGTTGTTGCGTAAGTTTAAAGCGAACCTCTATCTAGCGAAAAAGAAAGATGAGGGTTGTCCCTCGAAATGGCAGGAAGAAGGTGACAAAACTCTTAAGCCATCTCCTGACATGGTGGGAAGAGTCTACGAAGCCCTGAACGAATAGTTGTCTGTTAAAGACATATTCTGAAATTTTAAGCAATGTTCGCGCAGTAAGATGTAAAATGGCCCGTCCACTCTGGACGGGCCATTCTTTCTGGATCGCAACCGAACAATCGACACTCTCTATCTGAACAGGCTAACCTGGAAGTCGCGTTAAACAGTAACATTGCATAGACCCAGTGAAGACGCTCCCTTTAAAGACACGACTCATGCCACTGGTCTAGCCTTCCGCATCAATATCCGCCTCAACCACAAAACGCTTGATCTTGCGCGTCGTGGTTTTGGGGAACTCTGTGTCACGTAAAGTGAAGCGTTTGATCCTTTTGTAATCAGCCAGATTTTTTCCCCGTTCAAGAACTTCCTGACGGATAAGATTCTCTATCTCTTGTGGGCCAAGTACTCCCGAATCGTTTTCTTTGGCATACGCATCCAGTGCGTCGTGATCCGGGTAAATCATGGCGTAGACTTCTTCGGATATTTCATCAACTTTGTGCCCATAAACCATTATTTCTGCAATGAAATCGCTGTTTGATATTTCGTTTTCAACCTCTTCTGGGTACACATTCTTGCCGTTTGCCGTGACGATGAGATTCTTGACCCGACCACAAATCCTGAGTAAGCCGTCATCCTCGAGACACCCCATGTCGCCGGTGTGATACCAACCATCTGTGATGACTTCATTGGTGGCTTCCTGATTGTTGTAGTATCCGAGCATGATGTTCGGACCCTTGGCCCAGATCTCACCAACTCCTTCGATATTAGGTTCGTGTATTTTGACCTCAACTCCCGGCATCGGCTTGCCAACAGTACCAAGCCGTTTGACTTTGGGCGTTTCCACGGCAATGACTGGTGATGTTTCGGTGATACCATAACCCTGGTAAACATTAAGCCCCAAGGCCGTGAGTGTTGAGGCAATGACCGGGTCAAGGGCCGCGCCGCCGCTGATGAATACCGGGTTGCCGCCAAAAGCATTGCGCACTTTTTTGGTAACCAAAGGCCTGGTCGGGCTGAAGGCAAAGAGCGCCTTTGACAGCTTCTGGCTCTCTATTTTACGTGTCATGCGATCTGCAAGAAGGCGGAACACCGCTGGAACGCCGAGCAGGAAATTCGGTTTGACTTCACCGAGGTTGTCACCAAGTTTGCGCAGACTCTCGGCAAAGGAAATGGTGCCGCCGACAGACAGTGGCAGGATGATTCCGGCTACCTGCTCGAAGACATGATTGATTGGCAGAAAAGAGAGGGTGTGCATGCTCGGGTTCAGCTCAAAAAGTTCTATGGCGCTACGGACATTGCTGGCAATGTTGGCATGACTCAGCATCGCCCCTTTGGATCGCCCCGTGGTTCCGGAAGTGTATAAAATGACAGCCGGATCAAAGGCTTGAGATTGCAAAGGCGGTGGCGGTGACGCTTTCTGGAAGTCATCCATGGCTTCAACGTTTACAGGTGGTTTTTCCACGTTACGGGCGCGTAGCATGCGTGAAAAGAAGTTCTTTCTGTCTGTATCCCGTTTAGCCTTTGACGGCACTGCCAGTTCCTGAAAACTTTCGGCCAGATTCTCGAAATCCTGGATGTCGTTGTCGCTGATCTGATAACGGCGGCTCAGGCTGTGCCAAGCGCTGACCAATCGTGCCAGGGCATTCTCTGCCTGTGGCGAAAGTTGCCCGCTTTTTGCGGCAGAGTCGCTTAAAATGACAATTTTCTCGAGAGAGGGAATGCTTTCAGAAATTTCAAAAATAACATCAAGAAAAGACTGCTCAGTAAAGAGCACGCGGGCGCCGCAGTCTGCTAGAATATGACGTAACTCTCCCTGCTTGAGGTCCTTGTCTATCGGTACGGCGATCGCGTTGCTCTTAAGGATACCAAGGTACGCCATCACCCAGGCCGGCGAGGAGGGCGCCAGCAGGGCGACCCGATCTCCTGCCACAATTTCGTATTCAGCGAGTCCGGAGGCGATCCCGTCGGAAGTGGTCCAAACCGATTCGTAGCTGTGTTCGATCCAGTGGCCGGCAACCTTGGCACGCAAAGCTGTTTTTTGTGTTTGTCTGCGACAACTTTCATGCAACATCTCAACAATCAGTGACATACTGAGTTCTCCACGTTTTACACGTTTGTCTTGTTTTAATATTTACCGCCCGATAAGAGGCCTTCAGTTGCATCTTAATCAGCTGTTTGCCCACATGGCAAGAACAAAGCCTGTCGGTCTCTTTTGCAGGGCAAAGCAATTAAGTGCGCGCAGGCTTTTGTTCCTTTACAAAATGTCAAGATTCCGATATTTTTCATTGTTCTTCAATTGACGCTATTCGCAACTTTAATCAGCTTTTGACTGCAAGGATTTACCTCTTAAGTATATGAAACAGTCACAGATTCGCAATTTTTCCATTATTGCCCACATTGATCACGGCAAATCGACCTTGGCTGATCGCTTGCTCGAAGCAACTGGAACTCTCTCAGCTCGAGAGAAGACAGACCAGTTCCTCGACAAGATGGATCTCGAACGTGAACGAGGGATCACGATCAAAGCCCAGGCGGTGCGCTTGAATTATCTTGCCAAGGATGGTCAGGAATATACCCTCAACCTGATCGATACTCCCGGGCATGTTGATTTCACTTATGAAGTCAGCCGCTCACTTTCCGCATGCGAGGGGGCACTGCTGGTCGTGGATGCCTCGCAAGGAGTGGAAGCCCAGACTTTGGCCAATGTTTATCTGGCCATTGATGAGAACCTCGAAGTATTTCCCGTGCTCAATAAAATCGATCTTCCCAGCGCCGATCCTGAAGCCGTACGTGCGGAAATCGAGGAGATTATTGGTCTTGATGCCAGTGATGCTGTGGTTGCCAGTGCTAAAAACGGTATCGGTATTGAAGAAGTCCTTGAAGCTATTGTGCAGAAGATCCCGCCTCCAGAAGGTGATCCTGATGCACCATTGAAGGCACTGATCTTTGACTCGTGGTACGACTCCTATCAGGGCGTGATCGTGCTGGTCCGTGTTATCGACGGTTCGCTGAAGAAGGGCGACAAGATCCGCCTGATGGCCAGCCGAACCGAACATGAGATCCTGAAGGTCGGCGTCTTCTCTCCCCACACCGTGGCGGTCAATGAATTGACGGCAGGAGAGGTTGGTTTCATTACTGCCAGCATCAAGGTGGTTCAGGATGCCAAGGTCGGTGACACCATTACCCATGTGCGTCAACCGACGGACCAGGCACTGCCCGGATTCAAAGAAGTCAAGCCGATGGTCTTTTCCGGGCTCTATCCGATAGATTCGGGTGATTACGAAGATTTGCGCGATGCTATGGAGAAGTTACGCCTCAACGACAGTTCCTTCTCTTTCGAACCCGAAAATTCGATGGCGCTCGGTTTCGGTTTTCGCTGTGGTTTTCTTGGCCTGTTGCATATGGAGATTATCCAGGAGCGCCTGGAGCGGGAATTCGGTGTCGACCTGATCACCACCGCGCCAACCGTTGTCTACCGGGTCACCACTGTTAAAGGTGAAGTTATTAATGTCGACAGTGCCAACAAACTTCCCGATGTCCAGTTTATCGAACAGGTAGAAGAGCCGTTTATCCTCGCTTCGGTACACGTCCCCAACGAGTTTGTCGGAGCAGTACTGGCTCTCTGCGAGGAAAAGCGCGGTGTACAGCGTGAAATCAAGTACCTCACCGCAAATCGCGTCATGGTTATTTACGAGCTGCCGCTTAACGAAATAGTCCTCGATTTCTTTGATCGGCTCAAGAGCCTGTCGCGTGGCTACGCATCCCTCGATTATGAGCATCTGGACTATCGTCCGAGTGAACTTGTGCGCCTGAATATCCTCATCAATGGAGAGCTTGTTGATGCACTTTCCCTGATCGTCCATCGAGAAAAAGCGCAATATCGTGGTCGCGACCTGGTGGCCAAAATGAAGGAATTCATCCCCCGCCAGCAGTTTGAAGTTGCAATTCAGGCGGCCATTGGCAACAAGGTTATTGCCCGGGAAACGGTCAAGGCCTTGCGTAAAGATGTCACGGCAAAATGTTACGGCGGCGACATAACCCGAAAACGCAAACTATTGGAAAAACAGAAGGAAGGCAAAAAGCGCATGAAGCAGGTTGGCAACGTGGAACTGCCGCAGGAAGCCTTTCTGGCCATATTGAAAGTCAAGGAAAACAAATGATGAAGCTTTTCTCCAAAAGCAAGCCCGCCGACGGACAACCTGTGAAAAAGAAATCACAGCTGCGAGACTGGACCGAAGCTCTGGTTGTTGCTGCAGTCCTGGCCCTGATTCTTCGCACCTTTGTGGTGCAGGCATTCAAAATCCCGTCTGGGTCGATGGAAGATACATTGCTTATAGGCGACCACCTGTTAGTGAACAAGTTTGTTTACGGCCTGAACCTGCCGTTCACCGAGGAACCGGTACTGGCAATGCGTGACCCGAAGCGTGGGGATATTGTTGTTTTTGAATTTCCCGATGACAAGGATAAATCCTATTTCAAACGGCGCGACTTCATCAAGCGTGTGATTGGCGAACCGGGTGATAAGATCGAGATACGCAATAAAAATGTCTATGTAAATGGAGAGCGTTATCGGATTCCGGAGGCCGTTTATAAGGACGGCAACATGACCGCCGGTCCGCGCGACAACATGCGGCCTGTCACCATACCAACTGACAAGTTCTTTGTGATGGGTGACAACCGTGACCGTTCCTACGACAGTCGTTTCTGGCGCTTTGTTGATCGTTCGGAAATCAAAGGCCTGGCTTTCATCAAGTACTGGTCCTGGAATAGCGAAAAATTCTCGCCGCGTTGGAATCGTATCGGGCGAGTCATTGAATGACGTTGCCTGATACACGCAATTAATTGCACGAGATTTTAATTGTCCAAGAAGGGCGCTTCCGAATTTATCGGGGCGCCTTTTTCTCTTTCCAAAAGCTGTAAATCCCTCCTATTAAACAGCTTTTTGTTACCTGTTTTTGACAAAACTTCTTTGTCTCCATTGCTTGCTTTTTGTCTGTCATCAATTACACTCAATACAAAATTTCGCATTTTGTGAGACATCCTATGTTTCTTAACTACCTCGCCCAACTATTACATGAAAATCAGGCATTGCTGTTCTTCCTCGTGCTCGGCCTCGGTTATCTGATCGGCAAAATCAAGATCAAAGGCTTTGAGTTCGGTCCGGTCGCAGGCGTTCTCTTTGTAGGGCTTGTCTTCGGGCATTACGGCTACGGCGAGAATCTGCCGGTACAGAGTATCGGTTTCATGATGTTTATCTACTCGGTCGGCCTGCAAGCCGGCCCACGCTTCTTTTCCGTTTTGATGAAGGATGGCCTGCGTTACTTTATCCTTGCCCTTGTGGTAGCCGTCAGCGGTTTCGTTGTTGCTGCGGCAACGGCGCAATTCTTTACTCTTGAGCCAGGCTCCTCCGCAGGCATTCTCGCGGGAGCCCTGACCACCACGCCGACCCTGGCCGCCGCAGAGGACGCAATACGCAGCGGCACAATCCTTCCACCAGATGGATTCTCCCGCGAAATGATGCTGAGCAACATCATGACCAGCTACGCAATCACCTATCTGTTTGGGTTGATCGGCCTGATTCTGTTGATTCGCCTGATCCCGCTGCTGACCAAGGTCGATCTTGTTGCTGAAGCAGAAGCCCTTGCTGGCAGCGGCATAGCATCCAGTAGTAATCAGATGGCGGACCTCGGCAAGATTATCACCCGGGCCTTTCTGGTGACAAAAGAAGATCTGGTCGGCATCTCCTTTGGCACACTGCTAAAATCCGGTGTAGGAGCAGTGACAGTCCACAAGATCAAGAGGGGGGATGAATTCGTCGAGATTGATGAGGACACAGTTCTGCAACTTGGAGACAAGATTTCCTTTGTTGGGGCACAGGACCGTCTGATCCTGGGGCCAGAAAAAGTCGGACCGGAAATCATCGACCCTGACCTGCTTGATGCCGGCACGGAATCCTGTAAAATCGTCGTCACCAAGAGGAAAGCGACAGGCTTAAGCGTTAGCCGTAAAAGCATCAGTCGACAATATGGCTCTGTATTATCTGATGTAAGGCGCCTGGGAGTGGCCGTGCCACTCGATCCCCACGTGGTCTTGCTACGCGGCGATGTCCTTAACGTTACCGGACCTATTGCCAGTATCGAACGGATGCAGAAGTCTTTTGGCCATGCGGAACGAGATATCGATGAGACTGACCTGTTGACTTTCGCCCTCGGCATTGCAGCCGGTATTCTGATCGGCAGCTATACTATTAATGTTATGGGGGTGGAGGTAGGACTCGGAGCCGCCGGTGGCCTTTTATCTGTCGGCCTGGTGATTGGGTTTTTGCGTTCAATCCATCCTACCTTCGGCCGGATGCCTAGCGCTGCACGTTATGTTCTAATGGAACTCGGCATGCTTTTCTTTATGACAGCTATCGGCCTCAAGGCCGGTCACGGTATCGTCGCGGCACTGGAAAAATCCGGTCCCGCCCTGATTGTTGCGGGGATTCTGACGACCGTCATCCCGACCCTGTTCAGCTACTATTTTGGCCGCAAGGTTTTAAAGATCAACCCGGTCCTGTTGCTTGGTGCAATTACCGGAGCGATGACAAGTGGCGCCTGCCTGAGTATCGTCAATAAAGAAGCTAAGAGCACTATTCCCTCACTCGGTTATACGGGCGCTTACGCTTTTGCCAATATTCTCCTCACCGTGGCAGGTAGTTTGATTTTGCTAATTGATTGACTGTAATTCGCAAAAAGTCCCCCGAATAATTAGCTGTGACAAAGAAGAGTAAAAACTAATTCTGAAACAATCTGTTTTTGTTGACTCTCCATTTTGGCCTTGCTATATTGCACGAAATCAGACAGTAACATGTCTCCTTTTAAGCTGATCCCGAGAGGTCGGCAAGGGTGGCCACAATGCCTCACAAAACACACAAAAATAGATCTGTGCCTTTCCGTAATTGACGGAGGGGTATTTTTTTGTCCTAAATTCGACGGGAGGAAGAACATGGCCAAGGCAGAAACTGCGATACTGGACAAGGCCGGCATAGCCCGCGCCATTACCAGGGTCGCCCATGAAGTCCTGGAATACAACAAGGGTGTGGAGAATCTTGCCCTGATCGGCATTCGCACTGGTGGCGATCACCTGGCCGAGCTACTACAGGCGCGCATCAAGGAGATTGAAAGCGTTGAGGTCCCACTTGGCGCCGTCGATATCACCATGTATCGCGACGACCTGGCCTCCCGTGGCAATCTTCCAATCGGCAAAACGGAAATTCCGTTTCCGCTTGATGGCAAACATGTCGTCCTGGTTGACGATGTCCTTTATACCGGCCGTACCATCCGCTCGGCAATGGATGCCCTGATGGATTTCGGTCGTCCAAGTACGATTCAGCTCGCAGTGCTGATCGACCGCGGTCATCGTGAGCTGCCAATACGTGCTGACTACGTGGGCCGCAACGTACCGACGGCTCGCGAAGAGGACGTCGAGGTCATTTTCAATGAATCACGAAATCCGGTTAAAGTCCGACTGGTCAAGCCATAAACGTCAGGGAGGAACAGTATGTCATTCACGCACAAACACATTCTCGGCATTGAGCAGTTGGCCAAAGAGGACATTCAACTGATTCTCGACACAGCTGACTCTTTCAAAGAGGTCAACTCCAGAGATATCAAAAAAGTACCGACCCTGCGCGGCAAAACCATTATCAACGCTTTTTTTGAAGCCAGTACCCGCACCCGTCTTTCGTTCGAGATTGCCGGTAAGCGTCTTTCTTCAGACACTGTGAATATTTCAGGTTCGACCTCATCAGTTGTGAAAGGGGAAACACTGGAGGATACTGCCAAGAATATCGAGGCTATGGCCCCTGACATCATCGTTATCCGCCACGGTCACTCCGGTGCACCACACTACCTGGCAGAGCGTGTTGGCTGCTCTGTTGTCAACGCTGGCGATGGTGCCCATGAGCATCCAAGTCAGGCGCTGCTCGACCTGATGACCATGCGTGAGCATAAGGGCAGCATTGAAGGCCTTGAGGTGGCGATTGTTGGTGACATTACCCACAGCCGTGTGGTTCGTTCCAACATTTACGCCCTCTCTAAAATGGGGGCCAAGGTGCGGTTGTGCGGCCCTGGGACCATGTTGCCAATTGGCATCGAACAACTCGGTAATGTAGAAGTCTTTACCGACATGCGCGAAGCTATCAAAGATGTTGATGTGATCATGATGCTGCGCATTCAGATGGAGCGCCAGAGTAACATCATGTTGCCCAGTCTGCGAGAATATGCCCGTTTTTACGGGCTCAATCCGACCAACGTGAAACTGGCCAAACCTGATGCCATCGTTATGCATCCCGGACCGATGAATCGTGGCGTGGAAATATCCTCGGTTGTCGCTGACGGGGTACAGAATGTCATCCTCGACCAGGTTGAAAATGGCGTTGCGGTGCGTATGGCGCTGCTCTATCTCGTCAGCGGTGTCGAATCGATGCAAACCACGTAATTAAAGGGACAGTCCCCTATGGGTACAGTCCCTGGATTTTAAAAACAAATTCTTGAAACAGACGATATATAGAAAAGGTGAAAGCCATGGCGAAAATACTGATCAAAGGTGGACGGGTCATCAGTCCTGCACAAAAGCTCGACAAGACCTGTGATGTTCTGATTGAAAAAGGCAAGGTTGCAGCGATTGGCAAGAATCTGGACGCCAAGGGTGCTGATCTGATTGATGCCGCGGGTATGGTTGTCACACCCGGCCTGGTTGATATTCATGTCCATCTGCGAGATCCGGGCCTTGAATACAAGGAAGATATTGCTTCAGGGACTCTTTCAGCCGTTACTGGCGGCTTTACTTCTGTGGCCTGTATGCCTAACACCCAGCCGGTCAATGACAACCAGACAGTGACCAGTCATATTCTGAATAAAGCGGCAAAGGAAGGACACTGTCGGGTGTTCCCGATCGCCAGCATTACCAAAGGATTGAAAGGTGAGTCTCTAACAGAGATGGGTGAGCTGAAAGAGCTCGGTGTTTTTGCCGTTTCCGATGATGGGCGGCCGGTCAGTAACCCACAGTTGATGCGTCGGGCCATGGAGTATGCAAGACCGTTTGATATGACGATCATTTCCCATGCCGAGGACCTTGACCTGGTTGGTTCCGGCGTTATGAACGAAGGTCCTGTTTCCACTGAACTCGGCCTTAAGGGAATTCCCTGGGTCGCCGAAGATGCGGCAACGTCCAGAGAAGCCATGCTTGCTGAATTCACAGGGGCCCATCTGCATGTTGCGCACGTTTCCACTAAAGGCTCGATCGACATCGTTCGTCAGGCCAAAAAGCGGGGCGTGAACATCACTTGTGAAGCGGTACCCCATCACTTTATCCTGACGGATGAGGCCGTGCGTGGTTACAACACCAACGCCAAGATGAATCCACCGCTACGCAGCGCGGAAGACCGGGAGGCGGTTCGCCAGGGGATTGCAGACGGCACCGTTGATGCGATTGCCACAGATCATGCTCCACACCATATCGACGAGAAGAACGTTGAATTTGCTATTGCTATGAACGGTATCGTCGGCCTGGAAACTGCTTTGCCGCTGACCTTGAAGCTTGTCGAAGAAGGTCTCATTGACCTGTCGAAGGCGATTGAACTGCTGACCAGTGGGCCGGCCAACGCTCTGGGTCTGCCCGTCGGGCAACTGGAGGAGGGTGGTGTTGCTGATGTCACAGTGATTGACCCAAACCTCGACTGGACAGTCGATGCACAGCAGTTGGTGAGCAAGAGCAAGAACACCCCATTTGACGGCTGGCAGATGAAGGGTGCGGCAGTCTGTACTATTGTTAATGGAAAAGTGGCTTTTTCTCGCAAGTGATTATCATATAGTAATTATAAATCAATCACTTGCATGAGATTTGTTGAAGTATAATAAAGGAGCTATTCATGCCTCGTCGTGACGATGTAAATAAAGTTCTGATTATCGGCTCAGGTCCGATTATTATCGGTCAGGCCTGCGAATTTGACTATTCTGGCACCCAGGCGTGTAAGGCCCTGCGAGAACTCGGCTACCAGATTGTTCTTGTCAATTCAAACCCCGCAACGATCATGACCGACCCAGGCATGGCTGATGTCACCTATATCGAGCCCCTCAATATCGCTACTTTGACTGAAATTATTGCCAAGGAGCGCCCTGACGCTTTATTGCCCAACCTCGGCGGACAGACAGGCCTCAACCTGTCAAGTGCCTTGGCTGAAGCCGGAGTTCTCGACAAATTTGGTGTTCGCGTGATCGGCGTCAACCTTGATGCAATCAAGCGAGGTGAAGACCGCGAGACTTTCAAAGAGACCATGACCAAACTCGGCATTGAAATGCCGGCCAGTGAGATAGCCACCAACTACGAAGATGCCCTTGAAATCGTTGCAAGGATTGGTCTGCCAGTGGTTGTTCGACCTGCCTACACTATGGGTGGAACAGGGGGCGGCTTCGCTTACAACATGGAAGAGTTCAAAGATATTGCCAATCGTGGCCTGTCGATCAGTCCGGTCAGTCAGATTCTGGTCGAAGAGTCGGTTCTCGGTTGGGAAGAGCTTGAACTTGAAGTCGTTCGTGATGCTAAAAATCAGAAGATTACGGTTTGTTTTATTGAAAATGTTGATGCTATGGGCGTGCATACAGGTGATTCTTTCTGCACCGCGCCAATGCTGACGATCACTGAAGAGCTGCAGCAGAGACTGCAGAAATACTCCTACGATATCGTTGACGCTATCGAAGTGATCGGCGGTACCAATGTTCAGTTCGCCCACGACCCCGTTACTGATAAGGTCGTCGTTATTGAAATTAACCCGAGAACGTCCCGTTCTTCGGCACTGGCGTCCAAGGCAACGGGCTTTCCCATTGCTCTGGTCTCCTCGATGTTGGCCGCGGGTCTGACCCTCGATGAAATTCCCTATTGGCGTGATGGCACCCTGGAAAAGTACACTCCGTCAGGTGATTATGTGGTGGTCAAGTTTGCCCGGTGGGCTTTTGAGAAGTTTAAGGGGGCAAAAGACCAACTGGGCACTCAAATGCGCGCTGTCGGCGAGGTCATGAGTATTGGCAAAAACTACAAGGAGGCTATGCAAAAGGCGATACGTTCTCTGGAAAATGGTCGCTATGGTCTCGGTTTTGCCAATGACTATAATAGTAAATCGCTCGACGAATTGATGGAATTGCTGCTGACGCCTACCAGCGAGCGCCAGTTTGTTCTTTATGAGGCGCTGCGTAAAGGTGCCGACATTGATACACTCTACAAGCGAACCCACATTAAGCCCTGGTTCCTGACGCAAATGCTGGAGTTGGTCGAACTGGAGGAGAAGATCCTTGAGAGTAAAGGTCACTTGCCTTCGAACGAGCTTTTGATTCAAGCCAAAAATGACGGCTTTGCCGATAAGTATCTGGCCCAGATCCTTGAAATCTCCGAGCAGGATGTACGTGAAAAGCGTCTCTCTCTCGAATTGGCACAGGCCTGGGAGCCCGTTCCGGTGAGCGGTGTTGAAAATGCGGCTTATTACTTCTCCACCTACAATGCTCCTGATAAAACGGTTGCGAGCAACCGAAAAAAAGTAATGGTGTTGGGCGGTGGTCCAAACCGAATTGGCCAGGGTATAGAATTTGACTATTGCTGTGTTCACACCGCCATGGCCCTGCGCGATGCAGGGTATGAAACGATCATGGTCAACTGTAACCCCGAGACCGTCTCTACTGATTACGACACCTCGGACAAACTCTACTTCGAGCCGTTGACTGTTGAAGACGTACTCTCAATCTATGCCAAAGAGAAACCGGAGGGAGTGGTCGTCCAGTTCGGTGGTCAGACCCCTTTGAATATAGCTGCGGAGCTGCAGGCTGCCGGAGTAAACATCATAGGAACCAGCCCTGAAACTATTGACATGGCTGAGGATCGCGAGCAGTTCAATGCCATGATGCAGAAGTTGTGTATCTTGCAGCCCGAGTCCGGGATGGCCAGCAGTTTGGACCAGGCACTCACAATCGCCGGACGAATTGGCTACCCATTGATGGTTCGACCTTCATACGTGTTAGGCGGACGGGCAATGGAGGTCGTTTACGATGATGCGATGCTGAGCGAGTATGTACAAAAAGCCGTCGACGTCAGCCCGTTGCGACCCATTCTGATTGATAAGTTTCTCGATAACGCCATTGAAGCAGAAGCCGATGCCATCTGTGATGGCGTTGATGCCTTTGTCCCGGCCGTGATGGAGCATATCGAGATGGCCGGTGTCCATTCCGGTGATTCCGCTTGTGTCATCCCGCCAGTTAATATCCCGCAGTGCCATCTTGACACCATTGAAGAGCATACCCGGCGCATTGCGGTCGAAATGGGCGTTGTCGGTCTGATGAACATCCAGTATGCAATCCATCAGGACAAAGTCTATATCTTGGAAGCCAATCCGCGTGCCAGTCGAACAGTGCCACTGGTATCCAAGGTCTGTAATATCCCAATGGCGCGCCTGGCAGTTCAGGCAATGCTCGGCACAAAACTGAAGGATATGAACCTGGTGCGCAAAGCAATTCCACATTTTGGTGTTAAAGAGGCAGTATTCCCCTTCTACATGTTCCCGGAGGTCGACCCGGTGCTTGGCCCTGAAATGCGCTCTACCGGTGAAGTCCTTGGCCTGGCGGACAGTTACGGGCGGGCATTCTTCAAGGCCCAGGAAGGAACAGGGACGATGTTGCCGTTGTCAGGTGCGGTTCTGATCACTGTGGCTGAGCAGGATCGTGCGGGTGGGCTGGAAGCCGCAAAGAAGTTTACCCGGCTCGGCTTTAAGATTTTTGCAACGGAAGGAACCCAGGCCTATCTTGATCAAAACGGTGTCGCCTCTGAGTTGATTAAGAAAATGCACGAAGGACGGCCTAATATAGCTGATGCAATCAAGAATGATGAAATTCAGCTGGTGGTCAATACACCAATCGGACGCCTCAGTATTCACGACGATTCTTATATCCGTAAAGCAGCAATAAAGCACAAGGTTCCCTATATCACGACAACCGCAGCGGCAAACGCTGCTGCCGAGGGAATTGCTGCCTGCCGTACAGAAGGTAAGGGCCAGGTGCGCAGCTTGCAGGAGTATCACCAGCAGCTATAAACTGAGAACAAACTGAAAGAAGATAGGGAGCCACTAATTATGAAAGCAGCATTAGCCCTGGCCGATGGCAGGATCTTTTACGGTCAGGCCTTCGGTGCCTCTGGAGAAATCTCCGGTGAGGTCGTTTTTAATACCAGTATGTCAGGTTATCAGGAGATTCTGACCGATCCTTCTTATTGTGGAGAGATCGTAACAATGACCTATCCGTTGATCGGCAACTACGGTATCAATCTGGAGGATGTGGAGTCATCCAAGCCACACTTGTCCGGGTTTATTGTCAAGGAGGTTTGCGACATCCCGAGCAACTGGCGCTCGGAAATGTCTCTTGATGCCTATCTGAAGGAAAACAACATTATCGGTCTTTCCGGGATCGACACCCGCGCCCTGGTGCGCCATATTCGCGACAAGGGTGCTCAGACCGGCATCCTTTCAACAACGGATCTGGACGCTGACAGTCTGGTTGCAAAAGCTACCGCTGCGCCGTCCATTGTCGGCCAGGATCTGGTTAAAGAAGTAACCTGCGCGGAAAGTTACGATTGGAATGAAGGCGTCTGGGATCTGGCAAACGGTTACGAGCAGGTTAAGGGGCCGGCCAAGTTCAAGGTGGTTGCTTACGATTTCGGTGTCAAGCGCAATATCCTGCGCAACCTGGTCAGTCATGGCTGTGCCGTAACCGTTGTGCCCGCCACCACTCCGGCAGAAGAAGTGCTGGCAATGCAGCCGAATGGGGTTTTCCTTAGTAACGGCCCCGGCGATCCTGAACCAATCGATTATGCTCAGGAAAGCATCCGAAAACTGCTCGGCAAGGTGCCGCTTTTCGGTATTTGCCTGGGCCATCAGCTGCTTTCGATTGCGCTGGGTTGTTCCACCTACAAGCTGAAGTTCGGACACCGTGGAGGCAATCAGCCTGTTAGACGAGGAGATGGACATAACGTTGAGATCACCTCGCAGAACCACGGCTTCGCTGTTGATGCCAACTCCCTGCAGGATAATGCCGTCGTCACCCATATCAATCTCAATGACAATACGGTCGAGGGTTTGCACCATAAGACCTTGCCTGCCTTTTCTGTCCAATATCATCCCGAAGCTTCTCCGGGACCCCATGATGCCAACTACCTGTTCGGTGAATTCATCAAGATGATGGAAGCTCAGAAGACCAGTGGCGCGTAGCGCGTCGCGAGCAAAGACAAGACCATAAGACTTTTCGCGCCACGCGCCACCCGCTACGCGCTACTAAGGAAGTAAGATGCCCAAAAGAACTGATATCAAAAAGATCCTGATCGTCGGAGCTGGCCCAATCGTAATTGGCCAGGCCTGCGAATTCGACTATTCCGGCACTCAGGCCTGCAAGGCGCTTAAGGAAGAGGGCTTTGAGGTTGTCCTGCTCAACTCCAATCCTGCAACGATCATGACCGACCCTGACTTCGCCGATCGCACCTATATTGAGCCGGTGAATCCAGACACGCTGGCGCGTATTATTGCCAAGGAGCGTCCAGACGCACTGCTACCGACTCTTGGTGGCCAGACTGCATTGAACTGTGCTGTCGCTGTGGCCAAGGATGGCACGCTCGACAAGTATGGAGTTGAGTTGATTGGCGCCAAGTTGCCAGCGATTGAAAAAGCCGAGGATCGCACACTCTTTAAGGCGGCAATGCAAAATATCGGCATAGCTGTACCTAAATCAGGTCTTGCTCACAATCGCCAGGAGGCGTTAGAAGTTATCGAAGAGATAGGCTTTCCGGTCATCATCCGGCCTTCATTCACTCTCGGTGGTACTGGCGGCGGGATTGCCTACAACATGGAAGAGTACATGCAGATCGTCATGGCCGGGATCGATGCTTCGCCAACCGATGAGGTCCTGGTTGAAGAATCTGTGATCGGCTGGAAAGAGTTCGAACTCGAGGTTATGCGTGACACCGCCGACAACGTGGTGATTATCTGCTCGATAGAAAATCTTGACCCGATGGGAGTCCACACCGGTGACTCGATCACTGTGGCCCCGGCACAGACATTGACCGACAAGGAATATCAGCTGCTGCGTGACGCCTCAATTCGCATCATTCGTGAGATTGGTGTTGAAACTGGCGGCTCAAACATACAGTTCGGCATCAACCCTGATGATGGCCGCATGGTGGTTATTGAGATGAATCCCCGGGTGTCGCGTTCTTCGGCTCTGGCTTCCAAGGCCACCGGCTTTCCGATTGCCAAGATCGCGGCCAAGCTTTCAATTGGCTACACGCTCGACGAAATACCCAATGATATTACACGTGAAACCTACGCCTCTTTTGAGCCGACCATCGACTATGTAGTCACCAAAATGCCGCGTTTCACCTTTGAAAAGTTCCCACAAGCCGATGCTACTCTGACTACGCAGATGAAATCAGTCGGTGAGGCCATGTCGATAGGGCGGACCTTCAAGGAGAGTCTGCAGAAGGCGTTGCGTTCACTGGAAATCGACTCATGCGGTTTTGAAAGTCGTTTTTTTGATGAATCACTTGAAGATCGAAGAACTCTTGAGGGCTCCGAGCGGAGTGTGCTGGAAGAGAAACTCAGGGTTCCGAACTGGGAGAGGATTTGGTACGTTGCCGACGCAATGCGTGCCGGTCTCTCCATTGACGAAATTTTTGCCCTGACCTATATCGATCGTTGGTTCCTGCATAAAATCGAGCAGATCGTGGCGATGGAAGATCGCCTCGTAAAAGCCGCCACTCTTCTGGAACAGCCGGATGGCGAAGTTTTTCAGGCATTGTTGCGCGAATCGAAACAGATGGGCTTCTCGGATATGCGACTGGCCCGCCTTTGGAATACCCGTGAAGAGCGGGTCCGTGAACTACGCTATCGTCTCAATATTCGTCCGGTCTACAAGCGAGTAGACACCTGCGGCGCCGAGTTTGAAGCCTATACGCCTTATCTTTACTCATCCTACGAAGAGGAATGCGAAGCGGCGCCATCGGATCGTCGTAAAATCATAATTCTTGGTGGCGGGCCGAACCGTATAGGTCAAGGCATCGAATTTGACTACTGCTGTGTCCATGGTGTCTTTGCGCTCGCCGAAGATGATTTTGAAACGATCATGGTCAACTGTAATCCGGAGACTGTTTCTACTGACTACGACACCTCGGATCGACTTTATTTCGAGCCTTTGACCTTTGAAGATGTCCTTGAAATCGTCAACGTTGAGAAGCCTGAGGGTGTTATCGTTCAGTTCGGTGGCCAGACGCCACTCAAGCTCGCGGTGGCCCTTGAAAAGGCCGGTGTACCGATCATCGGCACCTCACCAGACGCTATCGACCGGGCCGAAGACCGGGAGCGCTTTCAGGAACTTCTGCACAAGCTTGGCCTGAAACAACCCGCCAACGGCATTGCCCGTTCTATTGCAGAATCGGAAAAGATTGCCGAGCGAGTCGGCTACCCGGTTGTCGTGCGGCCAAGCTATGTGCTTGGCGGCAGGGCGATGGAAATCGTTTATGACATTCAACAGTTACGTAACTACATGAAGTTTGCGGTAGAGGCCTCACCGGATCACCCAATCCTCATTGATAAATTTCTTGAGCAAGCGATTGAGGTTGACGTTGATGCGCTCTGTGATCGAAAACAGGTTGTGATTGGCGGGATCATGCAGCATATAGAAGAGGCAGGCATTCACTCTGGCGATTCAGCCTGTGTGCTGCCGCCGTATTCTTTGAGTAAGCCTGTGGTGGATGAGATTCGTCGTCAAACCGTTGCCCTGGCCCTTGAGCTAGGCGTCTGTGGACTGATGAATATTCAATACGCCGTCAAGGATGACGAAATCTTCCTGATCGAGGTCAATCCACGTGCCAGCCGTACTTCTCCCTTTGTCTCCAAGGCGACAGGCCGCCCCTTGGCTAAAATTGCTGCGCGTATTATGGCAGGGAAAACTCTGGCAGAGCTGGGCGTTGAAAAGGAAATCATCCCGGAACAGATTTCGATCAAGGAGTCGGTCTTCCCCTTTACCAAGTTCCCTGGTGTCGATAGCCTGCTTGGTCCGGAAATGAAGTCGACAGGCGAGGTTATGGGGATGGATTACGAGTTTGGCAAGGCCTTTGCCAAGGCACAGTTGGGCGCAAACGTGCGTATGCCGACCTCTGGCCAGATTTTTGTCAGTATTAAAGAAGAAGATAAACCGGCGATTGTTGAGCCCGTACAAAAACTTTGTGCTGCCGGGTTCGAGATTATTGCCACCAGCGGCACAACTGCCTTTCTGCGTGTTTACGGTATTCAAGCGACCCCCATCAACAAGGTTAAGGAAGGGCGTCCACATTGTGTTGACGCAATCAAGAACAATCAGATCGCCCTGGTCTTCAACACAACCTTCGGCACTCAGTCAATCATTGACTCTTTTGAGATCCGCCGCTCGGCGCTCATGCACAACGTTGCTTACTTCACGACTGTAGCAGGAATCCAGGCTGCGGCAGACGGCATACTGGCTCTGCAGCGGGAAAGTCTTGACGTTACGCCGCTACAGGAGTATTATCCTGCAAACGGGTAGCTTTTTGCCCGTTTTTGATTGTTTAAAACACATAATGTTCGGGTGGGATTTCCTGCCCGAACAATTTTATTATTAAGCTAAGGAAGAAAAGTATTATGGCGCAGACCGTACCAATGACCCCAGAGGGGCACCTGAGGCTTCAGGAGGAGTTGAAGCATCTGATCCGTGTTGAGCGTCCGAAAGTCATTCAGGATATTGCTGAAGCCCGTGCTCATGGTGATTTGTCTGAAAATGCCGAATATGACGCGGCCAAGGATCGCCAAGGGTTTGTTGAAGGGCGTATCTCAGAAATTAATGGCAAGATGGCTTGCGCACAAGTTATTGACGTCACAGAAATTGAAACAGACAAAATTGTTTTCGGTGCGACCGTCAAGCTGTTTGATGTCGAGTCGGAAAATGAAGTGACCTACCGTATCGTCGGTCAGGACGAGGCAGATATCAAGCAGGGACTTATCTCTGTCAACAGCCCTGTTGCCAATGCCTTGATCGGTCATCGCATCGATGATGAAGTCAACATCAAGGTGCCGTCAGGTATGCGCGCTTACGAAATTATAGACATTCAGTACATATAGGAGAGATTAAAATGGCTACGATTACAAAAGACATGACTTTCCATGAAGTGATGAGTAAAAGCCCTGAAGTTGTTAAGGTCCTCGGTTCTTTTAACCTTGGCTGTGTCGGCTGCATGGGTGCTCAGAATGAATCACTGGAGCAGGGTGCCCAGGCTCACGGCCTGGACGTGGAAGAGCTTCTCACTGCACTGAATGCGATCTTCGATTAAATATCTGTTTTCATTACGAAGTCAGATCTACGATCCAGACCTCGGCTGTAGTCTTTAACGCAAAGACGCAAAGTTAATGGAAAGAACGCAAAGAAAACCTTTGAGCAAACAAAAGGGTTAAGCTTAAACAGTCTTTTCGTTTGTTCTTAGCTTTAGACCCTGAGTTTTACTCATTGCGCCTTTCCCGGATTTTCTTGGCGCCTTTGCGTTACGCTTTTATCTTCTTTTTTTCTTTCTGTGCAAACAGACTGTAAGGAGTAGGGGAGATGACCAAGGCGTCCACAGATCAGTCACGCCAGCAATTATCCACCCCTGTTGTTCATCTAAAAGGGGTTGGACCCCGTATCGCCGAAAAACTCGCCAAGCTTGATATCCATACCGTAGAGGATCTCCTCTATATCCTGCCTCACCGCTATGAAGATCGACGAGAATTCAGGAAGATAGCTCACTTGCGTGATGGAACGCATGAAGTCTTTTCCGGAGAAATCCTGGCTTGTGGGGAAGCGACTACATCACGCAGACGTCGCAAACTGTTTGAGGCCGTTGTTAGTGACGGCACCGGACAGATCGTTCTGAAGTGGTTCCATTATCGCAAGGACTGGATGACGAAGCGTTTCGTTGTCGGCCGACGTGCCGTTTTTACCGGCGAGGTAAAACGCTATGGCGCCACGCGTGAAATTCACCATCCCGATGTCGAGTTTCTTGCCCCCGATCAATCTCTGGACAATTATAAAAGTTCAGACCCGCTGGCTTTCGGCCGTATCCTGCCGGTTTACCCACTGACTGAAGGGTTGACTCAGTACGCAGCACGCAGGATATGGAAGCAGGCGGTTGATCTTTTTGCCTGTTACGTACCTTCGCACTTGCCGGATTCTCTGGTTAAAAAACATAATTTGCTACCACTGGCCGATGCAATCCAGCAGGCTCATTGGCCCGACAATGAAACCAGGCTGGATTTACTGGAGACAAACCGCGCTCCGGCCATCCGTTCACTGGTTTATGACGAGTTCTTCTTCCTTGAACTAGGTCTCGCTCTCAAACGACGCGGAGTCGTACTGGAGCCAGGGATAACCTTTGATGTCACCCATAAGTACACCAAACCGCTAGTCGCATTGTTGCCGTACCGTATGACGGACGCCCAACGACGTGTGCTTGGCGAAATCAAGCAAGACCTGATGTCACCACACCCTATGAACCGCCTGATTCAAGGAGACGTTGGTTGCGGCAAAACCATTGTCGCCCTGATGACTGCCCTGGTCGCCATAGAAAACTACACCCAGGTAGCGATAGTCGCTCCTACGGAAATCCTTGCTGAACAACATTACCTGCAATTCCATAGCTGGCTGGATCAGCTGGGCCTGAAAGCGACCCTTTTGCGGGGTAAAATGCCGGCTGCCGAAAAGCGCCAGATTCTCGAGGGACTGAGGGAAGGTCAGATAAATCTGGTGGTTGGCACCCATGCGGTACTACAGGAAGGTGTGGAGTTTAAGGCGCTTGGCTTGGGTATTGTCGATGAACAGCACCGGTTTGGTGTTCGTCAACGTGCCGTACTCAGAGAAAAAGGCACTAATCCGCACATATTGGTGATGACGGCCACGCCTATACCGCGGACGTTGTCGTTGACTCTTTACGGCGACCTGGCCCTGTCGGTGATTGACGAGATGCCTCCAGGGCGCACTCCGGTTGAAACAATTGTTGTTTCCGATGCTCAAAGAGGCAGGGTTTACAGCCGTTTGCGCCAGGAAATTGAAAAAGGCAACCAGGCGTTCATTGTTTATCCGTTGGTTGAAGAGTCGGAGAAGAGCGACCTGTTGGCAGCAACGGAAGGTGCGGAGAAGTTAAAAAACGAGGTTTTTACCGAGGCGCGTCTCGGCTTGCTGCATGGCCGCATGAAACCTGCGGAAAAAGAAGAGATCATGACCCGTTTTAAAAACCAAGAAATCGACATCCTGGTCTCCACGACGGTCATCGAGGTCGGTATCGATATCCCAAATGCTACCGTCATGTTGGTTGAGCATGCCGAACGTTTCGGTCTTGCCCAGCTTCACCAACTGCGTGGCAGGGTTGGCCGTGGAGAAACTGACAGTATTTGTATCTTATTGAAATCATATAAGTGCAGCGAAGATGGCGAGAAACGACTTGAAGTTATGCGCTCCACCAATGATGGGTTCCGCATTGCTGAAGCAGACCTGGAGATTCGTGGCCCGGGAGAATTTCTGGGTACTCGCCAGAGCGGCTTACCGGACTTCCGTGTCGCTAACATCCTGCGTGACTGTCGTATTCTTGAAGAGGCTCGTCAGGATGCCTTCGCGTATGTCAAAAACCGCGACTTCAGAGAATCGAAACACGTACGATCTGTCCTCAGGGAACGATGGGGGAACCGTCTCGAACTTGCAAGTATCGGCTGACTCCTGCCACTGGATATTACTTTTGGATTCCGGCAAAAAACGGTGCGCTCTGACAATATGTGTCACTTTCTCTGAGTGAAGACCGATTGTTCAACCCCTATCTTTCATGTCCAAAAACTCTGTTTTTACGATGTTAATTAAAAAGTCTCGAACCTTCACGGAAAGCTGGAACAGTTTGTGCTATCAATAAACACAAGTTTTTACCGTTGCACATGTGACGTGTAAAAATCTCCGAAAGGGCAAAGCCAGAGAAATCTGGTGACGCAAAGCCACGGGTCCTGAACTTCAGGACAGCCGGGTTGCCGAAGAGATGAGTCAAATTTCTTGGGATCCGGCAGTCAAATACCCTTCCAGGAGCACTCATCTTCGGCAGAAGATTGGGTGCTTTTTTGTTTTCAGCGAAACCCACTTTAAATCCATCGCTGCTAATTATTATATAGAAGCCGCGATCATTATCGATAAATACAGGCTTCCAAAATGGTCTAGATTGGCCACTTATTCTAAGGAGTGAAAACCATGAAAAAAATCATCACCGTACAATCGATCATCTTAGCCCTGCTTTGTCTTTTGCTCGCAGCAGGCTGTGCTAAGAAAGCACCTATGGACACGCAAGTATCGTCTCCAGAGACGCTAAGTGAGGCGCCGCAAACAGCTCAAGTTGTGCAAGAGGCTCCGGTTAAGGAAGCTGTAGCTACCCCCGTTACCCTGAATCAGGTCCTTTTTTCATTCGACCAGTTTTCCTTAACACCTGAGGCCCGCGACACTCTCGCTGCCAATGCGATAGTTCTTGAAACCGCACCCGCATTGAAGGTTGGTATTGAAGGCCATTGCGATGAGCGTGGCTCGGATGAATACAACCTGGCTCTGGGTGAGCGCCGTGCCCAGGCGGTCAAAGACTATTTGATGTCTCTTGGTGTAGCGCCTGAGCGTATGGAAACTATTTCCTACGGTGAGGAGATGCCGGCCGATAAAGGGAAAAATAAAATGGCTTGGGCAAAGAACCGCCGGGCTGAATTCAAGGTGATCAACTGATTTCAAACAAAGCTGGTAAGGACCACATCGAATGTGGCCCTATCTGTTGTAGAAGATAAGTAACAATTCACAGTTAAAAAACAAGCAGATCTCCGAACGGGCAAAGCCAGAGCAATCTGGTGACGCAAAGCCACGGATCCTGATTTTCAGGACAGCCGGGTTGCCGAAGAGATGAGTCACGTTTCTTCGGACCAGGCAACACGGGTACTCGAGAAGCGCTCATCTTC
>CAZXBD010000178.1:0-5030 GCA_964638305.1 uncultured Geobacteraceae bacterium
AGGGAGCAGTCAGTTCATTGATTGTCCGACAGCTTCCTCGTACATAAAGTTTCCGCAGGAAGAAATAAAAATGAACGTTTATTACGATAAAGATGCAGATATTTCTCTGATCAAAGAGAAAAAGGTGACCATCGTAGGTTATGGCTCCCAAGGGCATGCTCACGCCAATAACCTCAAAGACTCCGGGGTTGATGTAACCGTTGCCTTGCATGAAGGCTCATCTTCAGCGGTCAAGGCTGAGAATTCCGGCTTGAAAGTCATGAATGTTGCTGACGCTGTTGCTACTGCTGACCTGATTATGATCCTGACCCCGGATGAATTCCAGTCACAACTTTATCGTGATGAGATTGAGCCTAATCTGAAGAAAGGTGCTGCGCTGGCTTTCGCTCACGGTTTTGCTATTCATTATAACCAGGTTGTGCCGCGCGCCGATCTCGATGTCATCATGATTGCTCCCAAGGCTCCCGGTCATACGGTTCGTTCCGAGTTTGTCAAAGGTGGTGGTGCCCTTGATCTGATCGCCATCTTCCAGGATGCATCTGGTACCGCCAAAAAGGTAGCTCTCTCTTATGCCAGCGCTATCGGTGGCGGTCGTACCGGAATTATCGAATCAACCTTCCAAGACGAGACCGAGACCGACCTGTTCGGTGAGCAAGCTGTCATTTGTGGTGGTGCTGTGGAACTGGTGAAAGCTGGCTTCGAGACCCTGGTAGAAGGTGGATATGCCCCTGAGATGGCCTACTTCGAGTGTCTTCACGAGCTCAAGCTGACTGTCGACCTGATGTACGAAGGTGGCATTACCAACATGAACAACTCCATTTCCAATAATGCCGAATACGGCGAGTATGTCACTGGTCCACAAGTGATCAACGACGATAGCCGTAAGGCGATGAAGGAATGTTTGAACAACATTCAGAACGGCGAATACGCCAAGCGTTTTATCCTTGAAGGGGCGTCCAACTACCCTGAGATGACAGCGTATCGTCGGCTTAATGCGGCTCATCCGATCGAACAGGTCGGCGAAAAAATGCGCAGCATGATGCCCCGGATCCAGAAGGACGTTGACAAGAGCAAGAACTAATTAACTCATCCTGTAGTGGGGGCATCATTCCCCCGCTTAATTACTCAAAAGGTCTCATCTACCCATGAAAAATCAGCATCAGCCCGTGGCCGTTGAAGGTTATCCTTTTATCGGCCTGTTCGCCTTTATTTCTCTCTTTTGTGCCGCTGTCGGCTGGTCTTGCCTCGCTACCATCGGTCTCGGTCTGACAGCTTTTACGGTCTATTTCTTTCGCAATCCAGACCGTTTCCCTCCGGAAAATGAGAATGCCATCGTTGCCCCAGCAGACGGCAAAATTATTTTTGTTGGAAAGGTCCCCGAAGATCGTTGTTTTGGCGGAGAGGAAGTGACCAAGATCAGTATTTTCATGAATGTTTTCAATGTTCATGTCAACCGGGTACCGGTTAATTGCAAGGTGCTCAGCCAGTTTTATAATCAGGGCCGTTTTTTTAATGCTTCTCTGGATAAGGCCAGTCTTGAAAATGAGCAGTCGGGCATGTTGATTGAAACTGAATCTGGTCTCAAAATTTTGTGTGTACAGATCGCCGGATTGATTGCTCGGCGAATTGTCTCTTATCCAGAGAACGGTGACACACTGTTACGGGGCCAACGCTATGGTTTGATTCGCTTTGGTTCACGGGTTGATCTCTATTTTCCTGAGGGAGTTGAGGTCACAGCCAAGCTTGGTGATAAGACGGTGGCTGGAGAAACCGTATTGGGAACTCTTTTGTGAGGCGAGTTGGTGACTTATCTAGTAGACGTGAGAATCTGAAGAAAGGCGTCTACCTTTTGCCGAATCTGGTGACAACCGGTGGCCTTTTTGCTGGCTTCTACGGGATTGTCGCTACAATGAATGGCGATTACAATCTCGCCGCATGGCTTATCCTGATTTCTGCGGTTTTTGACGCAATGGATGGAAAAGTTGCCCGCTTGACCGGAACGACGAGTCGTTTTGGGGTGGAGTACGATTCCCTCGTCGATCTTGTCTCCTTTGGTGTTGCGCCCGGTTTGCTGATGTACTCCTGGGCGTTGCAATCCTTTGGAAAGTTCGGCTGGCTGGCGGCCTTCCTCTATGTCGTCTGTGGGGCTTTACGGCTAGCACGTTTCAATGTGCAGGTTGATACCGTTGAGTCGCGACGCTTTGTTGGCCTACCGATTCCGGCCGCCGCCGGGATGGTCGCTTCCTGTGTCCTGCTTTTCTATCATCTCGGTGGTGAAGGAACGATCAAGAAGATATCAGTCCTTCTGTTAATCTATGTGCTCGCCTACTTGATGGTTAGTAACCACCGCTTTAATTCGTTCAAAGATCCTGAATTGCTCAAGCGCCAACCGTTTAGTTTCCTGGTGCTTGCGATCATTCTCATCATTGTCGTCGTTGCTCAGCCTGAAATCATGCTTTTCAGCATAGCATTAATATATATTGCCTCAGGGCCAGTTGGTACGCTGTTAAAGTATTTCAAGCGTAAACCACTGGAGGAGACAGAAACACCACCGGAAGAGAACGACCCTGTGGTTCCGGGTTCTGACGTATCCTAAAGAAAAATCATCAGATATCTTGACAATAGCTCGGGTTATCTGTTTTATTGAACTAAGTTCAAGAGAGCGTTGAAGAGGAATAGTAAGGTCTGATTCTGTCTCAGAGAGTCGGTGGTGCTGCGAACCGACACAGATTAGGATCCGAACTGACCTTGGAGCTGCGGACGTCAAAGGGTATTCATTGCCCAAGTAATTTCCGCCGTGAGCCAGCGTAAATGGCTAATGAAGGGTTTCGTTGCGACGAGACCAAACAGGGTGGTACCGCGAAGCTTAGCTTTCGCCCCTGACCGGGGCGGGAGCTTTTTTATTTTTCAGCTCAACGATAAATTCCTTGAAAGGGGGTGGTTCTGTGGAATGCGACCTAAGTGACCTGGACATGGTCATAAAAGTATTTGAAAGAGTGAGTGGTGGAGCTATAGAGCCGTCCCATAAAAAAATTGAAACGAATTTTTAGAGGAGTCCATGATGAGTAAGAACCAGACGATTAAAATTTTTGATACGACGTTGCGTGATGGTGAACAATCCCCTGGCGCCAGTATGAACATCGAAGAGAAGTTGCGTATTGCCAGTCAACTGGAGAAACTCAATGTCGATGTTATTGAAGCCGGCTTCCCGATTGCCTCAGACGGTGATTTTGAGGCCGTCAAGAAAATTGCCCAGACGATCAAGGGGCCTGAAATTGCTGGTCTGTGCCGCGCCAATATCAAGGATATAGACCGGGCCTGGGAAGCGCTTAAATATGCTGGAGACCGAGCACGTATTCATACATTCATAGCTACTTCAGACATACATATGGAGCGTAAGCTGCAGATGGCTCCGGCCAAGGTGCTTGAAACGGCGGTGAAGGCGGTTAAGCATGCGGTTGCTTATACGCCAAACGTTGAGTTCTCCTGTGAAGATGCTGTCCGTACCCGGCTCGAATTTCTTGCCGAGATGGTTGAAGCTGTCATCGATGCCGGTGCGACGACGGTCAATATCCCGGATACGGTTGGTTATTCAATCCCATTTGAATACCATAATATTATCAAGTATTTGAAAGATAATGTGTCGAATATTGACAAGGCCGTTATCTCGGTTCATTGCCACAATGACCTTGGTTTGGCAGTTGCTAATTCACTGGCTGCGGTTCAGGCTGGAGCGGGGCAGGTGGAGTGTACCATTAACGGCATTGGCGAGCGTGCTGGCAACTGTTCCCTTGAGGAAGTCGTTATGGCATTGCGTACCCGTCGAGATATCATGCCTTATGAAAACAATATCAATACAGAGCATATTTACGCTGCCAGTCGTTTGCTTTCAACGATTACCGGAATTGCCGTGCAGCCGAACAAGGCTGTCGTTGGTGCCAATGCCTTTGCGCACGAAGCGGGTATTCACCAGCATGGCGTCTTGATGGATAAGGAAACTTACGAGATCATGACACCTGAGTCGATTGGTCTCAATGCCAACAAGCTTGTCCTTGGCAAACATTCGGGTCGCCACGCTTTTGTCGCCCGCCTCAATGAGCTTGGTTACGACCTGCCTCAGGACGACGTAGAGAAGGCGTTCGTTCGCTTCAAGGCGCTGGCAGACAAGAAGAAAGAAATCTTCGACGAAGATCTCGATGCGATCGTTTCTGATGAAATTATCCGGGTTCCCGAGATCGTCAAACTCATGCAGATGAATGTCTCTTCCGGGTCATTTGCAGCCCCGACAGCGACCGTTGAACTCGAATTCAAGGGCAAAGCGAAAAAGGCTGCCGTTATGGGAGCCGGGCCTGTTGATGCGACCTTTAAAGCGATCAAGAAATTAACCGGTATGACGCCGGCCCTGATCAATTATTCCGTCGGTTCAATCACCGGTGGTACCGATGCTCTCGGTGAGTGCACTGTTCGACTCGAACATAATGGGCACGAAGTTCTGGGGCAGGGCTCTCATTCGGATATCATTGTTGCTAGCGCCAAGGCTTACATCAACGCACTGAACAAGGCTTTGGATGTTTCCCAGCGAACTAAGATAGAAATTTAGAGATCGAAGAGATGCGTGGCGCGTGATGCGTAGCGCGAAACAGCAAGGTGTTTGTCGCGGAGGCGCGCAGGGAATGAGTTTTTCTTCGCGTTCTCCGCGTCTTTACGCTATAACACTTTTTATTGCATAAATTTCGATTAGACCCCCTGTTTTAAGGGGTTGAAGGAGTCATTATGGGTCAGACTACAGCTGAAAAGATTTTTGCCGCACATCTTCGTGATGAGCCTTTTCCAGGCACCAAAGTGCTTGACCTGGATCGTGTCCTTTGTCACGAAATTACCACGCCGGTCGCCATCGCCGACCTTGAGTGGCGCGGTAAGGACCGGGTCTTCGATAACACCAAGATCAAGGCGGTCATCGATCACGTGACACCGTCCAAAGATAGCAAGACCGCATTGCAGGCCAAGATGCTTCGCGACTGGGCTCGCCG
>CAZXBD010000179.1:0-5544 GCA_964638305.1 uncultured Geobacteraceae bacterium
GGTGAGAAGCCACGCAGTTGCATATCTTCGATCATTCTTTGTCGTAAGGGGGTCATAATTCTATCTCCTGTAATGTGAATTTAGACGGTTGATAATTACAGGAGATAGTAGCCCTTTTTGATGAAGATTTAATGGCGGGAATTCTTATGGGTGGCTCACCCTATTCTACGCGAAGCGTTTAGTTCAACAACGTTTGGGGCGTCGCTATTTCCGAAAATGTTGCTACGAAAGCCGTTTTTGGTGCCTGGATTAGATTTTATCGATTTAGAAGTTGGGATCAGTTGCCAAAAATGTCGAATTTGGGGCAGAAAAGAGTCTGAATCCAGGTTGAAATTTCGCTTGGATGTACAAGGTTTCCCGGACACCGTCAAATCTTGTTGATTTGATGAAGTCATTATCCCTTGGACTTTTGACATCGAGAACCGAACTCAATAACGATTGAGTCAATTCAAGCACTTTTCAAACTGAATAATCGAGCCGTTTTCCATCAAATCAGGGCGGTTTGGCCGTTTGTTGGCTCTTGACAACCACTTGGTAGCGTGGTCGGGGCGGTAATTTCATACCCTGACGTCGGCCTAGCCCATTAAATCGGTGTTGGGGCGGCTTAGCCGGTGTCCCTATCTGGCGAATAATTCGACCGAAGTCCCGCTGCACCAATGTGGGCGATAACAACCGCTCTTTCATCGTTGGTAAATTTCGTTCCCACGGTCGGGGCAAGCAACGGGCCACATGCCGGGCTAGCCAGAGTTGAGCATAGGCTAGATGCCCTAACTGCCACCACTTCTCTTCCCGGTCCTCAACCGGTGTCTGGAAACCATCCAGCAGCATCTTCTGTTTGCCGAAGCGGAAGAAATGTTCCTGGTCATACCGTTGCCTGTATGCTTGGTAAATATCGGTTGCGCTCAAGGCAACCCGGTACTCACCCATCGCCAACAGCCATAGCGGCCGTTGGCAGGCCAGGTTACCATCAGCCTCATAGCGGACAACCTGTACCAGCGTGAAGGGATAATGTTCCATCGATAGCCGCTGTGGCTTGTTCTTGCCGCGCATCAGCATATTGTGCCAGGCCTTAATCTCAAACCGGTACCCTTGACCCCGTCGGCTTTTTTCCATGATAGTGACGGTCTCGTCCGGCTCATGCCAACTGTCTGGCTCTTTCAGGGCGAAGCGGTCCCCAAAGCTGCGTGGCCGACCAGCTGGCCGACGGGGCTCTGTCGGGTCGGCTACAAATTGCCGGTAGAGAACCCGGTTACTCCGCAGACGCGCCACGCTCACCAGGTGGGCATGGTGCCGTTTGCTGTACAAACAAGCGGGCTTACTGTAGCTGGTGTCAGCCACATCGATGCAGAAACTTTCCGCAAAGGGCAAGTTTGGGTCTTGGAGTAGCGCATCAATCTGGGCGCTGCCCACCAATTCCTTATCCTCTTGACTCCGCACCCGGCGCACCGCCAGAGGAACCACCCAACTGGGTGCCACCTCTGCTTCCGTTTCTGGTAACAACACCAGGCTGCTGTATTCATGCCCCACTGTTATCGGTTTGTTCCCTTTTATCGGATTCGGCTGATGCACCATCCCTCTGTCAGGTAATGTCGGCGCAAACGGTCGTGGCTGCGGGGTCACATCGGTGGCCAACAACCAGTACGGCCGTTGCTGCGGTCGGGGCAGATAAGGCGTCACCAGGCGAGCGACCATCAATTCATCCCAGGCCATCTCGTTGATTGCCTGGAAAATGGTTGAATAGCTGCGCCGGTAACAAGGTGTCAGGCTGTATTCGACCACGGAGCGGGCATCAGGATGGCTGCATATGGCATCCACCAATTCCATCAAGGTGTCGGCTCGATTGTCAAAGTTCTGGTAAAGTCGTTGTCGGAACTGCTTCAATTCATGGGTGTACGGTGTGGAAATCATACACTATGAATGGAGCAGTTTCGCTTTTTTTACAAATCTATTTATTTATGTTAACTTAATTGTCAAAAGTCCAATAACGATAAAATTATGAATAAAGCCCCGAATCTAATGGCAACACTTTGCAGAATTCATATCAATTTACTGTCAAAACACTATTCAATAGCCATTCTTGGTTTATTTTTGTTCTTATTCCTGATCATTTTTACGGAAAGAGCATACGCCCAGGAAGAAGGCCAGATCCAGATTGAGACCGGCGTTGTGCGTAGCGGTGATTTCTTCTGGTATCTTTTGCCGGATCTGGCGCAGGGTCAAAACCTCAACGTTCATTTACGTAGTACCAGCGGCAACCTGGACCCGGCTATGGGCTTGATTAGTGCAGATACGGATGCCGATGGGTTTGAAGAACGGTATAAAGCAGCAATCCAGGAAGCTATTATAGACGGGGACGATCCGCTGATTGCCTCCCAGGACTTCTTAGACAAAAACCTTTTAGTCTGGGATGATGACGGCGGTGAGGGGCTATCGGCAGACTTCTCATATATCATGCCTGCTGACGGAGATTACCGCCTCTTCATCACCGGTGCCTTAACCAGTTTAGGTCAGGCTACTTCTGGTAATTACGAACTACAGATCGGTCTCGCTACACCACTAGAATTGAGCGGGGAGGTAACTGCCAGAGGTGAACCAATCGCCACACTCGATCTCGCAGCTTCCTCACAAGCTGTGGCTGTAGAGGAAATCCTGGGAACAATTAACACAGGACAACAACAGACCACATTAGACCTGCATGAAGTAAAACCAGGTGACTCGATTTCTGTGCATGTCGAAGCGACATCCGGCGACCTACGCCCGACTTTAATCTTGCTCAACTATGCTGATAAACCGGTGCGTTCGGCCAATGTCAATGGCCAGGAGAGCACCGCCTCGTTAGAATATGCAATCGAAGATAGGGGGCGTGGCTTTTCGGTGAGAATCATCGGCTGTTGTGATGAAGAAGGGAGCAGCGGCGACTACCGGCTGCTGGTCGGTGTGAATGCGCCCGATGTCTTAAACGGCATGGGCCAAGAAACCGACGAAGGCATAATTAAGGAACCCATCCCGGTGGCTATCGGGATCAAATTGCAGCAAATTGTCGAGGTTGACGAACAGAACGAATTTTTTACGGCCGTTGCCAGTATTCAGATGGAGTGGGATGATCCCACGCTGGCCTTTAGCCCCGATAGTTGTGATTGTGTCTTCAAGACTTATACCGAGAAAGACTTCGCCCAGTTCCAGGCCGACACTGGTGGTCTTTGGCCTGAATTTACTGTGTTCAACCAGCAAGGCAACCGTTGGGTACAAAACCGTATTGCCGTGATTTGGCAAGACGGACACGCGCTCTACTTCGAGCGCTTTTCCACCAATTTGCAGGTCGATTTTGATTTTAGCAAGTATCCGTTTGACAGCGAGGAATTCGTGATCCTGATCGATTCCATTTTCCCAGAGAATTTCTATTATTACACTGATTTAGAGGGTTACAGCGAGCTCAGCTCTGATCATGGGGAAGATGAGTTCCAGATTGGCGATTTTGAAACAGAAGTAACCAGCGAACAGGCCAGCACGCTCTCCCAAACTTCTCGCTTTACCTTTAGTTTTGGTGGGCCACGTCATCAAATCTACTTCATTTTACAGGTTTTTATACCGATAATATTGATTTTGGGCGTCTTATGGGTCACTTTTTTCTTACGTGATTATGCGTTGCGCATTGAGTTAGCCAGCGCGAACCTCTTGGTTTTCATCGCCTTCAGTTTCAGTCTGGCCGACAACTATCCGCGGCTGGGTTACCTGACTTTGCTTGACGCCGTGATGAGTATGACCTTTATTTTGTGTGCCCTGGTTGTCGTTTACAACGTGTATTTGCGCCGTCTCGAACTCGCGGGCCATGGAGAAAGGGCTAACCAGATCGACAACTTTTTTGATTGGGCTTTTCCAATTTCCATTGTCGTTGGTGCCTTCATGCTATATCTGATCTTTTTCTAGCAGTTCGTCGAAGAAAGAAAATTTAGCAACAAATTAACACGAATTTTCGCGAAATAGGATCGTAATTAGTGGGAATCTAGCCAACCTGCCCGTCGTCTAATCCGACAAAACGTATTTCGATTAACCCCACGAGAGAGCATAGCGAGCAGTTCCCATCATCAGAGCTTGCTGAATTATAGATTTTCTTTGCGATAAAATTGTAGTAATAGGCTGATTTACATTTACGTTGCAGATCAGACCCCACGGTTCCTTTCAAAATCGCCCTTTGTTAAAGGATTCTACCACGAGTATAATGACATCACGATTGCGATCCTCGTCAACGGGGATCACATCCGTGAGGCCACAAGTTCAAGTCTTGTCGCGCCCATTTTTTTGATCCTGGTCTGAGTACCAGGATTTTTTGATACCTTGTACCTTTCTGATCCTTAGGGTCAAGAGGATCAATGACCTCACGGATCGACAAGCTTCCAGATATAGCTCAGAGGATCCGTCCCTTTTCTGAAACTTTCTAATTTGATCAGTGGCTGCTGGATCCTGGAGTTCGAATCCTGTAATGAAGAGAAATGCCTGAACATCTTACCTAGCGCATTGAGCTCATAATCAACTATAATTTTGCCCTTACATTCTCATAATGAGAGAAGCGTTACCTAACATCTAATTTGCCAGGCCATCCAATTCAGACTTTTTAGGAGGATAATACCATGTCAACAACAGGCCATTCACAAGAAATGTCACCCCGATCACAACGTCGGGAATATGGGAAAACATTGCGTGAAAAGATCCCACATAGCAGCCACGGCGCGTGGGAACCGGATCCAGATCGGCCGGATCCCATCAGCTTGCTGCAAGAGCAGGACGCCTCTCGGCTACAGGACCTGGTACCCATCAAGTACGGTCGCATGGTGGCCTCACCCTTCGCCTTCCTACGCGGTTCGGCAACCGTCATGGCTGCCGATCTGGCCAACACTCCTTCCACTGGTCTGGAAGTCCAGTTGTGCGGGGACGCCCATTTGTCCAACTTTGGGGTCTTCGCCACGCCAGAACGCAAATTAGTGTTCGACTTAAACGATTTTGACGAGACCCACCCTGGTCCGTGGGAATGGGATCTCAAGCGCCTGGCTGCCAGCGCTGTGGTCGCCGGCCGCGATAACGGCTTCAGTGAGAAAGCCAACCGAAAGTTGGCCATCGCTATCACTGAGAGATATGCCGAAGCGATGGATACATTGGCCAAAGCTCGCACTCTGGACGTCTGGTACTTCCAAGTAGATGCGGAGCTGGTTGAAGAAGCATTCGAACGCTCATCCAAGAAAGCGCGTAAGAGCGTTCAAAAGATGGTCGGAAAAGCCCAAAGGAAGACGCAAGAGCAGACTTTAGAGAAAATGACTCACTGGGTTGATGGGCGGCGGCGATTCATCAGCGAGCCACCACTGCTGGTGCCATTTGATGAGTTACTCACTGAAGAGCAGGAGAAACTGGCAACGAGATCCCAGATCGAGGAGGCGTGGACCCAATATCTGGAGAGCTTGCCTGAAGAGAGGCGGCAGCTGCTTTCTCGATTTCGGATGGCCGATCTTGCCTTGAGGGTAGGTGGCGTGGGCAGCGTGGGTACCCGATGCT
>CAZXBD010000180.1:0-8324 GCA_964638305.1 uncultured Geobacteraceae bacterium
GTCATCAGCAACCGACCATCCTCCATCGGAATCTCGCGATGCTCGACGTCCCATTAGCGGGTGAACTTGTGCCAGCAGATCTGCACCGGCCCGGTAATCAGGTTCGGTTTATCAATCGGCTTACCCTCGGCTTTGCGCTTCGCTTCCCAGCGACGTTTCATCCCCATGCCGCCGAGCATTGCCGCTTCACTAGAGCCGGTGGTCGAGGTGCCTACGGCATTTTCACCTGTTGCAGGAGAGTGCCAGAGATCGGCCAGCATGCGAACACAGCGCGATTCGATCTCGGCCGTCTGTGGATACTCATCCTTATCGACCATGTTCTTGTCGATGCACTCGTTCATCAGTGTGTGTACCTCCGGCTCCGCCCAGGTCTGACAAAAAGTCGCCAGGTTCTGCCGAGAATTACCATCGAGCATCAGTTCATCGTGGACTGCCGCGTAAATAACCCTGGGGTTTTCTTCAGCAGCTGGAAACTCGTTTTTCGGCATGCCTAAGGTTGTCCTCGTCAGCCCGTAAAAATCGTCGAAAGGATTCGCGTCCATCATATTTTTGTCTTTTTCTTTCATGGCTTCCTCCAAAGTCGTTGTCTTAAATGGTTTTATGCATGACGAATATTAACTTCAGCTTGTAGCGTTTTACGTTGAACCTTCATTAATGCGAAATGAACGTTCAGCATCCAAATCGTAGTATATTTTGACAGTGAATTAAGTGAGGTGTCCCCGGAACACCGGAACTCAAAGTTGGATTTGTGCCAGCCCCCTTGTCGAAACAGTTTGTATCTCCAGAATCAGCCCGCCAACTTAAAAAAGCTTTCTGAACTGTAGATCGAACATCACCGCCCAGTTATCGTCAAAGGACCCTTTAAAATCGCCGGTGAGCGGGCCACCCTTCTGGTCCACATCACCATCTCCCAAGTCGAAATAATTCAAATTGACGTGGCAGAGATAATCGAGTACTGGCATGTCAATGCCGACGCCCGCACCGATGATACGATCAAGGGGCAAGCCGGCATCGCGATTGCTGTCTTTAATGGGGGACGAGGAGTATAAGCCACCGACCGAAACCGCACGATTTTCTCCGTAACGATACTTGAGCGAAGCGTTCCCAACCCACATGTCCCGAAATTTACTGTTCACCGAAACACTGTCTTGCTCAACCCTGATATGTGTAATCCCGAACTCGGACATGTCAATCCACATCACGTCACCGGTCATCGACCATTGGTCAGTAAACTCGGTGTAAAAGCCTGCCTGGAGCTGTTGTGGAACGGTAAAATCTACGTCGACCTCGGTGCCAAGCAGGTTCGCTGCGGCCAAGGTCTCACGAAGCAAAGGGTCGAGGTTGTGGAATGTTGGCGTCCCCTCCAGATCAGGTTTGAGCTCTGAGCGGTAGGTCACGCCAACGCGACTTGAATCTGTGAACTGATACATCGCCCCAAGCGTAAATCCAAGATCGGCGCCATCCTCCTCCAGCTTCATGCGACCGTCACCGTAGTTCGGCAGAAGGTTATTAACACGCGTCTCGACGTTTGAGTCCACATACATCCCATAGGGGCCGGCAGCCAGTGAGAGGCTGTCTGTAAGCTTGTAAGCCAACACAGCGTTTGCCGCGACGAACGTGAGAGTGCTTTCGTCGATGTGGTAACGTCCAGCCCAATGCTTGCCGTATGCGCTGGCGATACCGGACGGCACATTCACAGAGAGCCCGAGACTCCAGCGTTCGTTCAGGGGCTTGGTATAGAAGACCCCGGGGATAACGGCAATCTCATCGTCCTTTTTCCCGTCTCCCCCTCCGTAGGTGGCTTCATCGACACCGAACTTTGACTCCTTGAGTACAAAAGCTGCCTGAACAACAATTTCTTGCTGGTCCAGAAGCGTGATACCCGCCGGTGCAAAGAACGCCGCTGTGGCGTCATTCGCACTTGCGGAGAGTCCAGACAGTGCCGGTCCGATCTCTGCCACTGCTGGCATTGCCACGGTTCCGACAAGAATCAATGCAACGAGAAACAGAACTGTACAATTAGAAGCTTTCAAATTCTTCCCTCCCAGGAAAATCAGCCCGCTCACCTGTGGAACGGAGTCAATTTATACATAAATAAGGCATCGCCAATTTACTGCCATTGAGAAGCAAGGTCAAAATTGGCTGTTTCTACCAAAATCATGAATTGCCTGCCAATGACACACTCAATGGGCTAAAGGTGCCTGTCAAAATCCATTTTCTGGTGCAATATCCTCACTACGTCAAGAATCCCACCTTTAGTCACTTTGAAAAAAATGACATGAGAACCTGACCTTACCTTTCCATAGCCTTTTCTCACATCACTTATATCAACTGACTTTGTGAGATCACAGGACCGCTCTTCAATTGCAGCCCACAGTTCACGAGTATATTTCTCGGCTTGCTCAGCACCCCATTCAGCATAGGTATAATCCCATGCCTGCGACAGATCCACCTTTGCTTTGGGAGATAAAATGACTCTCCTCATAAGGACAAGGACTTTTTCTTGTCAGCAATGAAACTATCTATATCCAACTCAGAAGAGGAGCCTGAGTTCTCCCCTTCAATCAAAGCTTGTCGTAATTGTTCCAACTTCATGTGATCCCTTCTGATCAGATCCCGCACGTAGTCCGAGGAGTTGGCGTATCTCCCTGAGTGTACGCATTCTTCAACCCATTCCTTCATTTGCCCTGGCAAAGATATATTCATTGTGGCCATAACTGTCTCCTTTTCTATACTGATTACAGAAATATATTATGGCGATCTTTGCCAATTGTCAATTTTTGCCAACGCCTCCCGTGTCTAACTATTGTCCCGATCACCTCGGTGCCAGAGGCCATTTTCATGTGCCAGTAGCGTGACTTCCACTTCCTGATGGACCAAGCCAAACGCCCCCCTAATCTTCTTTGTCCCATTTCTCACAATCGATTGAATCTCAGCATTTACAACACAGGTCCGAACATTTCCGGGGTCAGGTCTTGCTTTCCGGGGTCAGGTCTTGCAATGCCATTTTTTTAGATAAGCTTCCCCGGTTCCCCTCACCAAGGTGAACCCCCATGCCCCTCGGCTGACGGGCGGGTCCGGCGGTTTATCGCTTTTGTTCATTGTTTGATTTCAAGGCAAGAACCGGCGGGTCGCGTCCCGCTTGACGCCATACTTATTGCCCGGCAGCAAAAGTATGCAAAAATACCTTCTCCTGCGGAGAGCATGTTGTGTGCCAGTAGTCTGCGGCGTTTATAAATTACGGTGGGTACGTTTCACGACAGAGTCTTCGACAGGATCCGGGCCCTCTTGAGAGGCCCTTTCTTTTGTGGTTTTTTCTTGTGAGGTGACTGTTCGAGTTTACTGCCCCCAACACCCAATCCCCAACACCTGACAGTGTTCCTCGCTTTTGACTACGCTTCCCCTTGTGACGCAGCCGGAGCGGCGACCGTCCAAGGCGAAATAAGCGAGCAACTGTTTGAGCCGCAGGCGAGTTTTGCTCGCGCGCCTTGGCGGGTTGTCGTGGAGGGTAGCCGAAGGCCAAGGAGCAGGGGCGCCTTTTGATCCAAACTTTTGGGCGTGTAAAAGTTTGGGCGGCACGGGGCCGAAACCCCGTAATTCAAGGTTACAGGTATGGGGTCAGGTCTTGCATCGCCACATTTCCGCCTCCTCCCGTCGAACCAAGCAACTCACAGCGGCATAATGAACTCCGAGAATCTCACCAATATCCTTGAGAGGGTAACCCCATTCAACATGCGCCTGGTAGGTAGCCTTGGACCGCTGTTCTTTCCCTTCTTGGCCGGAGAAGAGTTCTTCCAGGTCAGGGCGATGGGCCAGACGCTCCCGGCGAGGAATCTCATCAGCAGAAATCTTTTCCGACAGATTCGGCTCCATTCGGTCCACCAGGATTGACTTGTAGCAGCCCTGAAACAGATGGCCGACCCGACCGTGGCGGCGGTTGAAGGCTTGGGTGTAGACGCCGTTAAGTTGGCGCATCTCCCGGCAGAGATTGCCCTCGGGTGTTTCGATGTAGGTGATAGTGGTTGTCCATCAGACAGTAGCCGTGGCAGATCCAGCGGTGCTTGCAGACAACCGAGGCAAGGATATGGGGTCAGGTCTTGCATCGCCACAGGGAGGGTGGGCTACTCTTAATTCCATTTCTATTTATTGGGCGTAATGTCTTATGATAAATACTGCATAGTCACTCGAAGAGTCATGAAGAGCACTTGTACCAGAAATTATTATCTTTCCCTTTCGTATGGCGACTTCATAGAGTGTAAGAACACCAGGTAAAAGATCGAAAGTAGAAGGGTAAAATGTACGATATAGTACTTTTCGCTCGGGACATCAAAGATATTCATCAAGGCGGAGTCCATGAAAATTGTTGTAGCACCGAATGCATTTAAAGGCTCCCTGAGTGCCACAGAGGCTGCAAAAGCCATGGCTGAGGGGATTGAGCGAGTACTTCCAAAGGCCGAAGTCATTCAGGTTCCGGTCGCTGACGGAGGGGATGGCTTGATCGATGTGGCAGTGGAAGCCTTACGTGGAGAAAGACGCACTCTGGAAGTGACAGGCCCCCGTGAGAACCCGGTTTTTGCTGATTTCTGTTATGTGAAATCCAGGGGTCTGGCAACGATAGAGATGGCACTTGCCAGCGGCCTGGCCCTGCTGCCGGAGAATTTACAGGATCCGACTCTGACAACAACCTTTGGAACGGGCGAGTTGATACGTGCCGCGCTGGATCTGGGAGTGAGGCGAATCCATACCGGGATCGGAGGCAGCGCCACCAATGACGGAGGCATCGGCATGGCACAGGCACTCGGTGCCAGGTTCCTGGATAAGGATGGTAAGGACTTGCCCGGTATCGGCTCATCCCTCAGCTCCATTGCCGAGATTGATTTATCAGACCTGGATCCTCGTATTGAAGAGACAGCCTTCGAAGCGGTCTGCGATGTGAACAATCCCCTTTGTGGACCCGAAGGAGCCGCAGCGGTCTATGGCCCACAAAAGGGGGCCAGTCCAGATCAGGTGGAAGAGCTGGACCAGGGTTTGAAAAACCTTGCGACAGTCATTCAGAAACAGCTGGGGCTGGATGTCATGAACATGCCCGGAGCCGGAGCCGCAGGAGGGCTTGGCGCTGGTCTACACGCATTTCTCGGCGCAAAGCTTTGCCGGGGGATCGATCTCATTTTCGAGATGGTCGGCTTAGAGGAAAAACTCTTAGACGCTGACTTGGTTTTCACAGGTGAAGGACAAATCGATTTCCAGACTGTCTTTGGTAAGGCACCCGGAGGTGTAGCCGCTGCTGCCAAAGCGCAGGGGATACCCTGCTTTGCAATCGCCGGTAGTGTTGGCAGCGAACTCGGTGATCTGTATGAGAATGGGATCAGCGCTGTGTTCAGTCTCTGCACCAGTCCCACCACACTTGAAGAATCGATGAAAAACGCTAGGGAGAATTTGGCCATGGTCACCCAGCAGGCCTTACGTGCCTTTCTGGCTGGTCGAAACTCATAATGACCGGCTTATCGACAGCCATGCACAGCACATATGGGGTCAGGTCTTGCATCGCCACATCTCTTCCTCCCGTCGGACCATGCGGCTCACAGTGGCATAATGAACTCCAAGAACCTCACCAATATCCTTGAGAGTGTAACCCCATTCAACATGCGCCTGGTAGGCAGCCTTGGAACGCTGTTCTTTCCCTTCTTGGCCGGAGAAGAGTTCTTCCAGGTCAGGGCGATGGGCCAGACGCTCCCGGCGGGGAATCTCATCAGCAAACATCTTTTCCGACAGATTCGGCTTCATCCGGGCCACAAACCCTTCATCTCCCAACAACAACCCGCCACGCAGATCGGCCCAGGGGCTCTGGCAATCAAGTCCATCCCGCACAAAGACAATATACCGCTCTCGTGCCATCGGGATGTGGTCAGCAAACTGGCCCAAAACCCATGAGGTGTTTAGAAATTCTGGCGCCGTCGTCAGCCCGGCGGTTGCCCGGTAGCTGCTCCAGGCCCAGTCCTCCGGAGCGTTGACCATCTCTGCCTTTACCGGATTGAGGACGATGTAACGACACAACTCCAGAAGATAGCTCTCCTTCTCCACCAGGATTGACTTGTAGCGGCCCTGAAGCAGGTGGCCGACCCGACCGTGGCGGCGGTTGAAGGCTTGAGTGTAGACACCGTTGAGTTGGCGCATCCCCCGACAGAGGTTGCCCTCGGGTGTTTCTATCAGCAGGTGATAGTGGTTGCCCATCAGACAGTAACCGTGACAGATCCAGCGATGTTTGTAGACAACCGATGAAAGGATGACGAGAAACTTTTGCCGATCGAGGTCGTCATCGAAAATGTCTGACCGGGCATTGCCACGGGAGGTGAGGTGATAGAGAGCTCCTGGAAATTCGATTCTCAGCGGACGAGCCATGGAAATCTCCTTGGTGAGTGGACTGGGGAAGTTTATCTCAAAAACAGGGCATTGCAAGACCTGACCCCAGGCCTCTGACCCCAGACCTTGACCCCAGACTCCATGCTTCGGCTGATAATCAACCGGGCCTCCCTTGCCATATCTCGATTATCTGGAGACACTTACCCGGAAATGTAACCCTTGCCGTTGCCTCCCTGAAGATGCTTGCTATCATCTAAGAACCAATGACCTCAAACAAGAGGAGATAAAGCGATGATTAAAGTAAAAACGTTCACGAACGAGATCAGATTTTTGCATGCCATGAAAGAGTTGGAGGCTTTAGATGCCCAAGTTAATTCTTTCATTGATAGCAACAATGTGACAAAGGTCGTTTCTGTCTCGGATTCCTGTACTTCTGGTGAAGGCAACACCATTGGCATCATCAGGGTACTGGCATATGAAACGGCCTGATGTGCATCGAATCTGGGGAAACAATACTTAGCACCATGGGGGTCGAACCACCAATGAACCGCTCACCCGAGCCGGGGACGCTCAAAAATGAGTGTCCCTTTTCAGTGCCCCATCTGTCTAACTCAATGAGTCGCCTTATCCCCCCAGATATATCTTAAGCGTTGATCGCGACCACAGTTCCATCGATATGCATTGTAGCGAATGGGACTGTTCTTGTAGAAATCCTGATGGTAGCTCTCGTCTCCCTGAATCGGGTAGAAGATCGACGCATCCAGGATGGGTGTGACCACTGTCTGGTCCGGGAACATTACGACAACGCGTCTCTTCGATTCCTCGGCAATCTTCCTCTCTTTTTCATTGGCGACAAAAATGGCTGCCAAGTAACTGTGCCCTTTATCACAGAATTGCCCGCGATCATCAAAGGGGTCGGTATTCACCCAGTAATAATCGAGGAGCTGCTGGTAGCTCACCTTTTCTGGGTCGTAGGTAATTTCAACCGCTTCATAGTGTCCTTCATGGTTGCCGTTGTAGGTCGGGTCTTTCAAGGTGCCGCCGGTGAATCCGGAGACCACATCGCTGACACCATCAAGCTTTTCAAAATCCGACTCCATGCACCAGAAGCATCCGCCGGCCAGGGTCGTTTTGTCGGCCAGGGCATTCGTGGTAAAAAAGAGCGCGATGGTTAAGAGGATAAAAATCCTTTTGTATTTCATGAGGCCTCCAAATATGCAGAGATTATGTTGATATGTTTTCTGTTTATTATGGCTGAAGTATAGCAGCTCTGTTTATGGGCTGTTTAAGGGACATGTAAAGATCAGGTAAAGATTGAGCGGAATTTTGTGGGCCATCGTTTTTACAGATACTTGATGAAAAAACGGGGACACACAAATTGTGTGTCCACCAGGCTGCTGACAAAGTTCAGTCTCGTGTCAAAGATTGAAGTTGGAGATGAGACAACCTCGCGAGGGCAACATGTCGTTAATCTGTTTCCCTTTGTTTTTTTTAACAACAAAAGAACAACCGGCGGGTCGCGTCCCGCCAGACGCCATCCTTTTTGTCCAGGCGGCCACAAAAAGGATGGGGAAAAGGTCTTTCTCCTAGCGGAGGGCATCTCCTTTGCCAGCTACCATAGCCATTAATGTATGGTAGGGCTAAAGAATCCGGCCCTGTGCTTGCGGGCCTTCCAGAGGGCGGGGTTTTGCAGCAAAAGGCATAACACACAAAAAGCAACAGCAACCAGAGCCATAGAGGTCCTCAAGGGCCTCGGGGCTAACGGGGGAAGCGTAGCCCCTTAAAGGGCTCAAACAAATGTACTTGCCACCAGAGACGTCCCGAAAAAGACATGCCAAGCGCAGCGCCAATGTACAGGTCAAGGACATAGGTAACTATGTCTATAAACCGTACACAAGCTTTCTTTTGCTTCGTTTTCTTTGTCGCCACAAAGAAAATGACGTTGCTGTCGGGCAACCCCGACG
>CAZXBD010000181.1:0-12026 GCA_964638305.1 uncultured Geobacteraceae bacterium
AAATCCTGTTGCGGGGTGGAGCAGTCAGGTAGCTCGTCGGGCTCATAACCCGAAGGTCGGAGGTTCAAATCCTCCCCCCGCTACCAAATAAAATATACGGCCGCCGATGGGCGGCCGGCTGGTTTTAGGCGGTGTAGCTCAGTTGGTTAGAGCATGCGGCTCATATCCGCAGTGTCCGGAGTTCGAATCTCTGCACCGCCACCACACTGACAGAGCCCTCTTCCAGCAACGGAAGAGGGCTCTGTTCTTTTAGGTTGTTAACGAATGTCTCTGCTGAATCGTTTTCATAAATCCCTCTCGCAATCCGGTTGTATTCCGACCGGCAGTCGTGTCCTCGTTGCTGTTTCCGGTGGTGCGGATTCGGTGGCACTCCTCTCTCTCTTGCATCAAGTTGCCGGTGTCATGGAACTTCATCTGGAAGCCGCGCACCTCGATCATGCTTTACGTGATGAAAGTCTTGCCGATGCCCGATTTGTCGAGCAGTTGTGCCTCGACCTTGATGTCCCTTTGATGATGGAGCGGCAAGATGTGGCAGAACTTGCACGACAACAAAAAGGCAATCTCGAAGAGGTCGCAAGGAACGTAAGGCGGGCTTTCCTGACAAGAGCAGCGCGAGCCCGTAATTGTCAGCTGATTGCTTTTGGTCATCACGCCGATGATCAGGCCGAAACTTTTCTGATGCGGTTGCTACGCGGGAGTGGCACTTTTGGCCTAGCGGGAATGCGGATGTTGAGTGAGCTTTTTGTGCGGCCCTTGTTGCCTTTTCAACGCGACGATCTGGTTGGCTATCTTCAAGAGGAGGGGATTGCCTGGCGAGAAGATGAGAGCAACCTTGACCAGACGTTTACACGCAATCGCGTCCGCCATCAACTAGTACCGGCCCTCGAAAGTTTCAACCCGAACATCCGTCGCCAGATCGCCGGTCTTTGTGATCAGATTCGTGACGACGACGACTTCCTCTCCGATCTGGCGGAGGCAGAAATGACCCGGTGTGGTGAGCGGCAAGGTGACGAGTATGTGCTGAATTGCGCGTTATTGTCCAATCTGGCGCCGGCGCTTGCTGGTCGCGTGGTCAGGGAGGCATTACATCTTGTTCGAGGTGATCTGCGCGGTGTGACATCGACACATACTGCAGAAATTCTAAAGCTAGCCTGCGCGGGGGCACCTCAGGGGGAGTTGGACCTGCCGGGGGGCTGGGTTGCCCGTCGCTACGAGAAGCTTTTGTTCTGTAAACAGAAGCCTGAAAAGATGGAGCCTTTCGAACTCGTTTTGAACGGACCGGGGATTTATCCTCTGCCGGGGGGCCGATTGTTGCATGCGTCCCTTGCTGAAAAGGCTCTTGGCGAGAGAGCTGATGTAGTTGAGTTTTCTGCCATTTCTTTGCAGTTTCCTTTACAGGTGCGGTCCTGCCAGCCTGGTGACCGGCTTCATCCCTCAGGAATGAGCGGGACGAAAAAAATCCAGGATTTCTTTGTCGATCTGAAACTGACCAAGGAAGAAAGGCAGGACTCTCTGCTGTTGGTCAAAGACTCACAGGTGCTGTGGGTGGTTGGTTTGCGCAGGTCTGAAGGAGGGCGACCCGTCCAGGTCGAACCGGTGCTTCGCTTTGAGGTCCAGAAATCAGGAGACTGATGACCTTTTGGTGTTCTTGATTGTAAATTACGGTATGCTCCAACTCCTAATGGTTTTTCGTCAAGCGGACTTCAAGTGGCAGAACCTAACCGAAGTTGCCATTTAGAGCTCTGAGCGGATTAACTTTCAATCGAGTTAAAATAGTCCTGCCGGATCCTCGAGTTTGGCTATAATCGACTTGTGATAACGGGTCCTTTATGCTAAAGTCTCCACTGTTTTTATAACGCCAAACACCGTATTTTTCAGGTGTTTTCAGTCTTAGGGGGTAATGTGAATCAGTTTTATAAAAATCTCGCACTCTGGCTGGTCATCTCTTTGGTGATGATCATGCTGTTCAATATGATGACCCAGCAGGGACGTGACCTCAAACCTGTGCCATACACAACCTTTCTGGCCGCTCTTGATGAGGGTGATGTTGCCGATGTTACGATCCAGGGCTCGAACATTGAGGGGACCTATTCTGACGGTTCGTCCTTTAAAACTTATGCCCCTGATGATCCGGACCTGATCAGCCAGTTGCGTGAGCAAGGTGTGGCAATCGAAGCTGAGCCCGATGAAGCGAACAGCTTCTGGATGTCTTTGATGGTTTCCTGGGGGCCGATTCTGCTGCTGATCGCAGTTTGGATCTTCTTCATGCGACAGATGCAGTCCGGCGGCGGCAAAGCGATGAGCTTCGGCAAAAGCCGCGCCAAGTTGCTCAGTGAGTCCCAAGCCAAAATCACCTTCAATGATGTGGCCGGGATCGATGAAGCCAAGGATGAACTTGAGGAGGTCGTCGCTTTTCTGAAAGATCCGAAAAAGTTCTCCCGACTCGGTGGCCGTATCCCGAAAGGAGTGCTGCTTGTCGGCGCCCCTGGTACCGGTAAGACCCTGCTTGGCCGAGCGATTGCCGGCGAGGCCGGTGTGCCGTTCTTTTCAATTTCCGGTTCTGATTTTGTCGAAATGTTTGTAGGGGTCGGCGCCAGTCGCGTTCGTGACCTTTTCGTTCAGGGCAAGAAGAACGCTCCGTGCATCATTTTTATCGACGAAATTGATGCGGTTGGTCGTCATCGTGGGGCCGGCATGGGCGGCGGTCATGATGAACGTGAGCAGACCCTTAACCAGCTGTTGGTTGAAATGGATGGTTTTGAGTCAAATGAAGGCGTTATCCTGATTGCCGCTACGAACCGTCCAGACGTTCTTGACCCGGCGCTGTTACGCCCCGGACGTTTTGACCGTCAGGTGATTGTGCCACGGCCCGATGTGCGCGGCCGGCTCAAGATCCTCCAGGTCCATGCCCGCAAGGTCCCGCTAGGCGAGGATGTTGAACTTGAGGTTATCGCCAAGGGAACTCCCGGGTTCTCAGGGGCGGATCTGGAAAACCTGGTCAACGAGGCTGCTCTGCTTGCGGCGCGTGCCGACAAGAACGAAGTTAATCGTCAGGACCTTGAAAGTGCCAAGGATAAGGTCATGATGGGTGCTGAGCGGCGCTCCATGGTGATCACCGAAGAAGAGAAGAAGGTGACCGCTTATCATGAAGCAGGACACGCTCTGGTGGCGATGTATATACCAGGTGCCGACCCGGTTCACAAAGTATCGATAATCCCGCGCGGCAGGGCCATGGGTGTCACCATGTACCTCCCTGAAGAAGAGAAGTACAATGAAACCAAAGACGGCCTGAACATCAAGATCTGCACTCTAATGGGTGGGCGGGTCGCTGAAGAGCTGGTTTTTGATAGTGTCACCAGTGGCGCCTCGAATGATCTTGAGAGGGCGACCGCTATTGCGCGCAAAATGGTTTGTGAGTGGGGTATGAGCGACAAACTCGGACCGCTGGCGTTCGGCGAAAAAGAGGGAGAGGTGTTCCTCGGTCGCGATTACGGCCATGTCAAGAATTACAGTGAGGCAACGGCTGTTGCCATTGATGAAGAAATTCGGCGGATTGTCGAAGAGAACCATGAGCGTACGCGCGAGGTTCTTGCTCAGCACAAAGATGCTCTGATTGATGTCTCTGAAGCCCTTCTTGAGCGTGAAAATATGGATGGTCGTGAAATCCGGGAGATGATCTTTGGAGCCGAGGAAGAGGCTACGACTGAGGCTGGTGATGTCCCTCCTGAAGTGATTGAGGATGACGCTGCGCCTGCAGCAGACCCTGTTGTGGAGGAATAATCAAAGGCTTTGTCTCATATTCAGGTTGTTTGCCGGAATACCTCGCCGGTCGAACCGTCCGTTTGGATCTGCGAACTCCATGTGTTGTCGGCGTCCTGAATGTTACGCCCGATTCATTCTCCGATGGTGGTCGTTTCCACTCGGTTGACTCAGCCCTTGCACAAAGTCAAAGCATGGCAAAGGACGGGGCTTCGCTGATTGATGTGGGCGGTGAAAGCACTCGACCCGGGGCGCCCGCTGTCACCCTGCAAGAAGAGTTGGATCGGGTACTCCCGGTCATAGAAGCTGTGCAACGAGAGGTGGCGTTGCCACTGTCGATTGATACCAGCAAGAGTGCTGTTGCTGCTGCGGCCATTTCTGCCGGAGTTGAGTTTGTAAATGACATCAGCGGTCTTACTTTTGACCCGCAGATGGCAGAAGTCGTCGCCGGTTCTGGTGCCGGTTTGATTGTAATGCACACTCGCGACAAACCTGATGTCATGCAGAGTAATACGAATTATGATGATGTCGTCGCAGAGGTTGTTTGCTCACTGCGTGGCAGTATAGATCGCGCTGAAGAGGCCGGAATTGATTCGGAAAAGATCGCAGTAGATCCTGGAATCGGTTTCGGTAAAGATGTGCGAGGAAACCTCGAATTGCTGCGACGGACGGCCGACTTGACGAGCCTTGGCAGACCGATCATGCTTGGCACGTCTCTCAAGAGTTTCATCGGTCGGGTATTGTCGCAGCATGATCCGTGTGACCGCCTTGCCGGAACCTTGGCAACCCTCGCTCTTGGCTATGCTGGCGGAGCTCGTCTTTTCCGGGTGCATGATGTTGCTGCTGCGCATCACGCAGTATTGATGGCCCAGGCCGTCTGTTGCGGAGCCGAATGGTCCACTGACTGATCTGGCTTATCTTATACAGGGGATGTACTGAATGTTCGAGATGCTGACAAATTTCCGGTGGCTTCTGGATTTGCTCGACATTCTCCTGGTCGCTTTTATAATTTATCGAATTTTGCTCCTCATCCAGGGTACGCGGGCTGTTCAGATGCTGGTCGGCCTGGCGGTTCTTCTGATCGTTTTTGTTGCTTCACAGCTTGGTGGACTCTATACGCTCAACTGGATTCTCAATAACTTTCTCTCCTCGATCATTCTGGTCATAGTCGTCCTTTTTCAGCATGACATTCGTCGTGCCCTGATCCATGTTGGTCGCAATCCGTTTTTTGCTGATCTTTCTTTTCGTGAAGAGACTCGTGTCATAGACGAACTCTGCAACGCCTGTGTTGCCCTCGCTCAAAAGAATATGGGTGCTCTGATTGTTATAGAGCGCGAAACGGGTATCAATGATTTTCTGGAGGTCGGTGTCGAACTGGATGCCAAGCCCTCTTGCGAACTGATTCATGCCATCTTTAACCACGCCTCTCCAATTCACGATGGGGCCGTAATCATCCAACGTGGTCGGATAACCCGGGCTGGTTGCTTCCTGCCGTTGACACAGAATTCGGACGTCAGTCCGCATTTCGGTACCCGTCATCGCGCTGCACTCGGTCTGACAGAGCTGGTCGATGCTGTCGTCATTGTGGTCTCCGAGGAGACCGGACGTATTTCTGTCGTGATCGGCGGTAAAATAACGCGGGAACTTGAGACGACAACGTTGAAAAAAGTTCTCAAACGACTGCTGGAACCGCGACGTTTGCGCGGCAAGAAGAGTTGATCATGGTTGAGAAGTTTTCTAAAAACTGGATATTGAAACTCATCTCTCTGGCTTTTGCCGTTGTGCTCTGGTTTTTCGTCATGGGTGAAAGTCGCATGGAAGTCACCCATGTTGTCCCCCTGGAATATGAAAACCTCGAGAAAGGCTTGATGATCGCAAATGAGGTGCCGACTTCTGTTTCAATCAGGATCAGTGGACCACGTACCCTGCAGGTGAATCTCAGCCCTGATGACATCAGTCTGAGTGTGGACCTGGAGGGACTTTCGGCGGGAGTCACATCTTTTAAACGCCTTGATGAGAGTCTGAACATCCCCAGTGGCCTGAAAATTACCCGGATATCACCATCCTATGTTGACGTCAAACTGGAGCGGGTTCGGGATCGGGATGTTCCGGTGCGTGTCATTCTTACCGGTGAGCCGGCGGCAGGCTTTTTGGTCAGGTCATCGACGTCAATTCCGAAACAGGTCACTGTCACCGGAGCCGAAAGTGAGCTCAAAGGGGTTTCCGAAGTGATGACTGAGGGAGTAGATTTGACCAACGTCCAGGAAAGTTTTTCACAGACTGTGGCCATAAGTTACATTGGCAACTATACCGATCTGAAAGAGACGAAAACAGTGGAAGTGCAGGTTGTTTTGCAACCAGATCCTGACTATGTTCCGCCACAGCCAGCAGTAGAAGCAGGTGAACCACTCGAGGGGGAAAAGACAAAATAATGGCCAAACAGCTTTTTGGTACGGATGGTGTGCGTGGCATTGCCAATATGCATCCCATGACAACGGAAATGGCGATGCAGTTGGGACGTGCTGCAGCTTATGTTTTCAAACATGAGAACCGGCGAAGTCGAATTGTGATAGGCAAAGACACGCGCTTGTCGGGCTACATGATCGAGAATGCTCTGGCTGCCGGTATTTGCTCCATGGGCGTTGATGTTCTTCTGGTCGGCCCTTTACCTACTCCCGGAATTGCTTTTATTACGGCTTCGATGCGTGCTGATGCCGGTGTGGTGATCTCGGCTTCACACAACCCTTACCAGGATAATGGCATAAAGTTTTTTGCCCGTGATGGCTTCAAACTCCCTGATGATCTAGAACTGGAGATTGAAGACCTGATCTTTTCTGAACGGATCGATTCTCTCCGACCAACGGCTGAAGAGGTTGGTAAGGCTTTTCGTGTTGATGATGCCATCGGCCGATATATCGTTTTCCTCAAGAACACCTTTCCAAGAGAGCTTGACCTGACCGGGTTGAAAATAGTTCTGGACTGTGCGCATGGCGCTGCGTATCGCGTAGCTCCCGCGGTCCTTGAAGAGTTGGGCGCTGAAGTGTTTGCTTATGGAATCAGTCCCGATGGAACCAACATTAACGCTGGTTGCGGGTCCACCCATCCGGAAGTGATTTCTGCAGCAGTTCGTGAACATGGTGCTGATCTGGGAATCGCTCTAGACGGTGATGCTGATCGTTGTATCTTTGTCGATGCACAAGGAAAAGAAGTTGATGGTGACCATATTATGGCGATTTGCGGTATCGATATGATCAAGCGCAATGCCTTGCCACAGAACACTGTGGTCGGGACAGTGATGTCGAATATGGGGCTTGATATCGCCATGCGTCAAGCTGGTGGCAAAGTCATTAAAACCGATGTCGGTGATCGTTATGTTGTCGAAGAGATGCGTCGCAATGGTTACCGGTTTGGTGGTGAGCAATCAGGACACATGGTGTTCTTCGATCACAATACGACTGGTGATGGCATGATATCGGCGCTACAGGTCCTGGCGATTTTGCAGAAAAGTGGCAAACCGCTTTCCGAACTTGCTTCAGTTATGACAGCCTTGCCTCAGGTCCTTGTAAACGTTCGGGTGCGTGAAAAACGTGATATCAAGTCGCTTCCCGAGGTTTATAAATTGATCGCAGATGTAGAGAAACGACTGGATGGTGCCGGACGTGTGTTGATCCGCTATTCAGGGACAGAACCCCTTATGCGGATTATGCTGGAGGGCCGTGACCAAAAAGAGATTACCGACATGGCAAATGACATTGCCGAACTGGTAAAGAGCACGATCGGCGAGGGGTGACAGGAGAGCGGAATGGCCAAGCTTGGAGTTAATGTAGACCACATTGCAACAATCCGTCAGGCGAGGGGCGGAACCGAGCCTGATCCTGTCACTGCCGCTGCGATGGCAGAGTTGGCTGGGGCCGATGGTATCACGGTTCATTTGCGTGAAGACCGCAGGCACATTCAGGATCGTGATGTGATGTTGTTGCGCCGTACTGTGCAGACGCACCTCAATCTCGAAATGGCTGCTACCGATGAAATGGTAGCGATCGCCTTGAAGGTCATTCCTGACTACGTAACTCTTGTCCCTGAAAAACGCCAGGAATTAACCACTGAAGGTGGCCTTGATGTTGCCAAACACAAACAGGCATTGGCCGACCATATTGCCCTTTTGCGGCAGGCGGGTATCAGCGTTAGTCTCTTTGTAGACCCCGACCTTGAACAGCTCAAGGCGTGTGCCAGAGTCAAGGCGGATTATATTGAAATCCACACCGGGACTTATTGTGATGCCAGGGGCAGAGAGCAGTCTGCCGAGTTGGCGAAAATAGAGGAAGCGATCAAGGTCGGCAAGAAGCTTGGTCTGGGAGTGAACGCCGGGCATGGTCTCAACTATCAAAACATTAAACCTGTGCTCGTGTTGGGTGGTGTTGAGGAATATAATATTGGACACAGTATTATCTCGCGAGCTGTCTTGGTCGGGCTTGACCGTGCGGTGCGGGAGATGGCTGAACTGGTGCATGGACGCTGAATATGCCGATTGTCGGTTTGGGGACAGACCTGGTCAGAATCGAGCGTTTCCGGACTTTTGTTGCCGACGAGAAGACCGCCCTGTTGGGGCGGCTTTTTACCCTTGGCGAGCGTGAGTACGCTTTTGCCAAAAAGGATCCGGCGCCGCATCTGGCGGCTCGTTTTGCCGCCAAGGAGTCTTGCCTTAAGGCCTTCGGCACCGGGTGGCGTGATGGGATCAGCTGGCACGACATGGAAGTTGTCCCCGACGAGCTTGGCCGTCCCGATTTGCAGCTATCCGGGCGTGCCGCCGAGATTGCTGCCGCAAAACTGGTTGGGGTGGTACACTTGTCCTATAGTCATGATGGTGATTATGCTGTCGCCACTGTAGTCTTGGAATGTTTATGAAAGTTCTGACCGCCGCGCAAATGCAAGCTGTTGATCGACAGACCATCGATAAAATCGGTATCCCCGGGGTTGTGTTGATGGAGAATGCCGGTCGTGGTGTCGCTGAAGAAATCGTAAAACTCTTTGCTGCGGCAGATTCACCTCGCGCGTTGGTCCTTGCTGGCAAGGGCAACAATGGTGGCGATGGCTACGTAGTTGCCAGGCATCTTCTTGATCGTGGTTGGGACGTGCAAACACTGGTCCTGGCGGAACGAGATGCTGTCAAAGGGGATGCTGACGTAAACTTGTCTGCACTTGAGAGCTGTGATGGCCCTGTTTCTTTCGCTCCCGATGAAGCCTCCTTGCAAACCCGCCTCTCAGCAGTTGGAAAGTTTACAGTTCTGATTGATGCCCTGTTCGGCACCGGGCTTACAAAGCCACTGCATGGAGCTCCTCTGCAGGCTATTGAGTGGCTCAACCTGCAGCAGACCCCTGTTGTCGCCATTGATATCCCTTCCGGGATTGACGCTTCAACGGGCTGTGTTATGGGCGCCGCAGTCAAAGCGGCTTTGACGGTCACTTTTGCTTATCCAAAAATTGGTCAGGTCAGCTATCCGGGAGCAGGATTTGTCGGTGAGTTGGCGGTTGTCGATATCGGTATCCCGGCGCAGGTTGCCAGGCAGGTGTCTAGAGACTGTCTGCTGATCGACGCAGATGAAGGGCGTTGTCTTTTGCCCGAGCGCAGTCGTGATGGTCATAAGGGAACCTTTGGTCACCTCCTGGTTTTGGCCGGATCCCCCGGCAAGTGTGGCGCCGCGGTCATGACTGCCGAATCTGGCTTACGTGGTGGTGCTGGTCTGGTAACGCTGGCCTGTCCGCAAAGTGTCCAGTCGATCGCAGCCTCTCAGCTTACCGAGGTTATGACTGCTCCATTGGTCGATTCTCAGGGCGAAGTCTGTCTGCAGGCTCTCGATGAACTGATGCCCCTGACTGTAGGGAAGCAGGCTCTGGCCATTGGCCCCGGGATGGGGCTTGGTAAAGAGACAGGTGATTTGATCCGTCTATTAGTACAGGACACTGATCTGCCGACGGTGATTGATGCCGACGGGCTAGCTGCACTCAGTGGACATATGAACATATTTAAAAGAAAGGTTGATCGCCAGATTGTCCTGACCCCACACCCTGGAGAAATGGCGAGGCTGACCGGGATATCCATTGCCGAAATTCAGTCGGATCGTTTTTCTGCGGCGCGTGATTTTGCCATGAGTCATCAATTAGTGCTGGTGCTCAAAGGTGCCCGCACGTTAACTGCCTCTCCAGACGGGCGTGTTTACGTCAACAACAGTGGTAATGCAGGGTTGGCAAGCGGCGGTATGGGCGATGTCCTCACTGGCTTGATCGGCAGTCTTCTAGCCCAGGGCCTTGCGGCTTTCGATGCTGCGGCTCTAGGTGTTTATCTTCATGGTCTCGCTGCAGACCGCTTACTGGATACTTTCGGTGACGCCGGATTGCTGGCCACTGATGTCATGCGAGAAATCCCTGCTGCACGGCAGGCCTTATCGAGGGAGAGTTAAATGCTAACAGCACGCGATATTATGACGACAGAAATCCACACTGTTCACCAGGACACAGAGATTGCTGCACTTGCCAAGATGTTTGTTGAGCATAATGTCAACGCCATGCCGGTCGTGAACGATGTCGGTGAGTTGGTTGGTATGGTTACCCAGACCGACCTTGTTGAACAAGATAAGGCGTTGCATATCCCGACCGTAATCTCCTTGTTTGACTGGGTTCTCTACCTTGAAAGCCCCAAAAGGTTCACGGAAGAAGTTCGCAAGGTAACAGCACGCAAAGTCAGCGAAATTTGTTCGAAGGATGTCGTTGTGTGTGCGCCGGACACCTCCGTGGACACGGTTGCCAGCCTGATGGTGGATAACAAGGCCCACTTGGTTCCGGTTATTGCTAAGGATCGGATGGTCGGGGTGGTTGCCAGACTCGATATCATTCGCAGTATGGGTACATAGTATTGACGCGGTGGGAAACGACAACCCGGACACCGGAAGCCACACGGAGATTGGGGCGACTGTTTGGTGAACTTGCCAGCGCAGGACTGGTTGTGCTCTTAAATGGTGATCTTGGCGCAGGGAAAACCTGCTTCGCTCAAGGGGTTGCCGATGGTTTGGGTGTCTCTACGGACTCCCCAGTAACCAGCCCGAGCTATACCCTGCTGAATATCCATTCTGGACGATTGCCACTCTATCACTTTGATCTCTATCGGCTCGCACAAGTCGATGATCTGGAAGACCTGGGTTATGATGAACTTGCCGAGGGAGAGGGCCTGACTTTGGTCGAATGGGCGGATCGTATGACGGATTCATTGACTGCCTCGGTCGCTGTTTACATTGACCACCTGGATGAACAGCAGCGTGGGTTTTGTTTTGACGCCCTGGATGATCGCGGTAGCGAGCTTCTGGGACAACTTGCCGGGAAATGTCCTTTGTGCTGCTAAACCCGCACAATGTCCCGTGAAAACCTTTGACGATCGATACGAATACTGTTATTAAAAACAATCGACCTTGCGGGGTCATATCTCAAGATGGGTGTGTTTCTCCGGAGACTCACAGGAAGGATCGACCACAGATGGCACTGGTGGTTCAGAAATATGGTGGTACCTCGGTTGGGACCATCGAGAAGATACAGAATGTAGCTCGGCGGGTTGCGCGCACATATGACGATGGCAACGACGTGGTCGTCGTGGTCTCGGCTATGGCGGGCGAGACCAATAAGCTGGTCGCGTTGGCCGAAGAGATGTGCGAGTTCCCGAGTGAACGCGAATATGACGTCCTGGTCGCTGCCGGTGAACAGGTATCCATATCTCTGCTCTCAATGGCACTACAGTCGATGGGTTACAAGGCCAAGAGCTATCTCGGTTGGCAGATACCGATCTATACTGATAACTCCTCTTCGAAGGCACGGATAGAAAAAATTGAGGATACCAATATCCGTGAAGATCTGCACAATGGCACGATTGTCATCGTGGCCGGATTTCAGGGAATTGATCGCGACAATAATATTACCACTCTGGGGCGTGGCGGATCCGACACCTCTGCAGTGGCTGTCGCTGCAGCGCTGAAAGCCGATGTGTGTGAAATTCTTACTGATGTTGACGGTGTCTATACCACGGACCCGCGCATCGTTCCAGAGGCCTCCAAGATGGAGAAGGTCTCTTATGATGAGATGCTTGAGATGGCATCGCTCGGGTCGAAGATATTACAGATCCGATCCGTTGAGTTTGCCAAGAAATACGATGTCGTTGTTCACGTACGTTCCAGCCTAAATGATAATCCAGGGACCCTGGTGATGAAGGAGGATGCAGATATGGA
>CAZXBD010000182.1:0-6217 GCA_964638305.1 uncultured Geobacteraceae bacterium
GATTCTTTTCCAGTATTACCAATTCCTGCGGCTGGGACGTGAGGGGTTCACGCGCGTCATGAAGCACACGCTGGAAAATGCCGAGTACCTGCGCGACCGCCTGACTGAAAGTGGCAAATTTAAGATCATGAATGAAACCCAGCGTATCCCGGTGGTTGCGTTGACGCTCGACAAGTCCGTGAAGAAATACAACGAGTTTGACATCTCGAACAAAGTCCGCGAGCGCGGCTGGATTCTGGCTGCCTATTCTATGCCGCCAGATGCCCAGGAGGTCAACAGCCTCAGAATAGTGGTCCGGCCGCACTTGAACCGGAATGTTGCCGAATTACTCGCAACCGATATCGAGAGCGCCTGCGAATTTCTTGAAGTGCACGGTGGCAATGCGACACCTCCGAAGCTGCACGCGGCCCACAAGACCTCGGTGGCCAAGTGCTGAATAAATCCGTTAAAGTTTGAGCGGGAGAGCCCGGCCCGACCGGCTAGCGGTGGGGCCGGGGCCCCAAACAAGAAAGGAGCAGATATTATGTACATTTGGATATTCACCCAGATACAGAAGTGGTTCACAAGTGCACGTCCCGTGGTCGGGGCGGGACTTGTCGCCGTCCTGGCCATGGTGACCGTTCTGGCCGTCGGAACCGCCCAGGCTGCTGATAACGGCAACAAAGGCAGCAGCATCCTGCTGGCTGCGAATGAAGTCCATGCGGCGGATGCTGCCAAAGAGGTAAAAAAAGACGCCAAGGCAGAAAAAAAATCCTACGGGCCAATCGGTACGATATTCAATTTCATGGGCTCAAACCTGTTTGTCTTCATCTTTCTGTCTCTTGCCATTGGCTATCCGCTGGGCAGAATTACGATTAAAGGCGTGAACCTGGGTGCAACGGCTGGTACGCTGATCGTGGGTATCGTGATATCGCTGACAGCTTTTATGGCCTTCGGCATCAAGTATTCGGCCCCGGGCCTTGTTTCGACGATTTTTCTGCTGATGTTCATGTATGCGATCGGCATGAAAGTCGGTCCGCAGTTCTTTTCCGGCATCGCTCGCGGGGGGCTGGACATGGTCGTCATCGGCCTGATCATAGCTTTCTCGAACTTTCTGATCTGCTATTTCGGCGCCAAGTTTGCCGGGCTTGCCGTCGGATATGGTGCGGGGATCATCTCCGGTAGTTACACCGTTACGGCTGTCATCGGGGTTGCCCAATCTGCAGTTTCCAGCGGGGCAGTGCACCTGCCCGAAGGGCTAACCGCGAATGCGGTCGGTGCCAACCTGGCCGCCGGCTATGCGGTTGCCTACGTCCTCTCCTCTATCTTTACCATCCTGGTGATCAAATACCTGCCCGTTGTCAGTGGCATCGATCCGGTTAAAGCCGGTAAAGACGCCGAGGCTGCATTCGGTGCCGGCGAGGGCGAAGAAGCCCTGCCGGGGACTGTCGGCACCTCGGTTCTGGGAAGCCCTCCCATGGAGATTCGCGCCTACAAGGTCGAGCACGAGGAACTTGTTGGTCTGTCGGTTGAGGATCTTTTCCATCGCAACCCGCGTGCAGCCGTCCTCAGGGTTTTGCGTGGCGACCAGGTGATGACCGCTTCCGAAAATCCAAAACTGGAAATGGGCGATATCATCGGTGTTCAGGGGCGCTACGCTGGCCTGATCGAGCGTGGTGAAAAGGTCGTGGGGTCTGAAGTCGACGAACCTCGGGTCCGCGACGTTGTCATCGAGGTCGCCGATGTTTACATCGGCAAGACCGAGTACGCCGGCAAAACTATCGAAGAAATCGGTAAGGAGATCGGCTTCGGTCTCTACCTCAAGGCACTATTCCGTGGTGGACAAAAGATCCCGCACCTGCCGCAAACCGTGATCGAGAAGGGCGACGTAGTCCGTCTCGGTGGTCCGATGAAGGCCATTGAACGCGCCGCAACGAAGTTGGGTGGCAAGCCTCTGGTGGAAAGCACCCTCACCGAAACCAGTTACCTGGCAGTGGCCATGGTCATCGGTTACCTGGTCGGTCACTTCAGTGTTGAGATTGCCGGCATTCCCTTTGCGCTGGGCACCTCTGCCGGTTGCATGGTCGCCGGTATCCTCTTCTCCTGGTGGCGGACTAAAAAGCCGACTTTCGGTGGACCGATGAGCGAAGGGGCTCGAAGCTTCGTTCAGGATATCGGTCTGAATGTCTTTATCGCTGTGCTGGCTGCCAATGTCGGGCCCAAGATCCTGCAATCCTTCCAGGGTACAGTGGTCATCTGGATCGCCATCTTCGGGCTCCTCGGGGCAGTGGTGCCACCGATTCTGGCCTGGATTTACGGACTCTACTTCCGCAAGATGAACCCGGCGATCCTGCAGGGCGCGGTTGCGGGTGGACGTAACCACACGGCATCCATGAAGGCCGCCCAGGAAATCTGTCAGAGTGACATGCCGGCAGTCGGTTACCCGGTGCCTTATGCGATTACCTCGGCGTTGGTGCTGATCCTTGGTTACCTCGCTATGGTTATGTAGGCAAGGGGAGTGTCCAGGAAGATGAACTCAGTGTTTCTGCTTGCTGATGAGTTTCCGGTTTTTCTCGTTTATTGCCGGAGAGCACGACCCGATTGGCTGTAATGGCCGATCGGGTTGATTTAATTAATCTTAGTCTGTTCGAAATGGTCTTTACGGAGAAAAAGGTAATGACTGATAATCGCAAACCGGTGCGCGTGGCGGTCAACGTGATGCGCGCTCGACTGACTGTGATCGGATTCAACATAGCGATCGTATCGTTTCAGATCGTTCAGCTTTACCGGCTCTCAGGAGGCATTAAGGTACCCGGAGTCGAATACGGAGTGCACCTGGGGGCTGACATCGCACTCTTTATGGCCCTGGCCCTTTCCCTGATCGCACTGGTAGCATTCATCATGTCCAGCGCTTTTGATGAAGTGGGTGTATGCACCCACTGGGTGCTGGTCGCCGGTGATTTGCTGATGTATCTGAGCCTCGCTCACACAGTAGCTGGCTTCTTTGCCCCATTTAGTGCTGCATTAGTGCGGTTTGCCGCCAAACTCCCGGGCCACGCAATGGAGACTTCCATTCTCCGGGCGGCCTTGGTGGTCGCTGGCGGTTTGGCGTGGCTTTTGGCGACCTACGTCGGGCCTGTGGTTTCTTTAGCGAGATCACCTTTTCCCCGTCGCACCAACATCGCCCTGGGGATCGCTTACGTGGCTGCGCTGTTTGTGCTCGCCTGGGTCAGTGCTCAGGCTTACATGGTGGAAACACGCGGACCAGGTGAAGAATCCGGAATGCTGCTGGTTGTTCTGAGGGAATTGGTCCAGCCCTTGCGGTGGTAATCGGTCGGGTATTGTTTGCGTTTCAACCGGAATAGAAACATTAATAAACAATACTGAATTGAAACCGTTCAATATACGGAGGATTGGAATGGAGCTACTGCATGCCTTTTTCCAGAAGGTACCGATGGCGGCGCTGTTTCTGGCGGTGTCCATCGGCTACCGGGTCGGCAGGATCAAGTTCGCACGTTTCATTCCGGCGGCAGTACGGCAGGCACGTTGCCGGCCGCTTTTTACCGGTCGTCAGTAAAAAAAATAGACAGGAGGATACGTATGATAACGAAACGAAAAGCATTCATTATTTTTGTCGTGCTGTTGCTGGCAGTGCAGGTGTTTTTTGTGAATACGAGTGCGGCTGAGGAGGGAACCGGAGACGCCGGAAAGATTGAAAAACTGGAACGCCTCATCAAGGAACAACAGGAACAGATGGAATCGTTGCAACAACAATTGAACCAGCTGAAGGAAACAGCCACCGACGCGCAAAAGAAGGCCAAAGAAGCCAAGTCTGTTGCCGAAGAAGTGAAAATAACCGTGCAGGCCCCCGTTGAAAAGGCTGTTACCTCGGGTCAGGACCGGGTTAAACTCGCCGTCTCAGGGCAGGCCAACCGCGCCATGAACATCGTCGACGATGGGAAAGACACCAGGGCCTACTTCGTCGACGCCGACGACAGCAACAGCCGTGTCCGCTTTGTCGGTACCGCAAAGGTAACCGACGACTTGACCATCGGTGCGAGAATTGAAGTCGCAATTGCTCCGAATGAATCTTCGGACGTCAGTCAGGAAGACCAGGAGAGCGGCAACTTTCTCGACCAGCGCTGGTCGGAGGTGTCGCTACACAGCAAGCGCTTCGGCAAGCTTTCCCTGGGCAAGGGCGACACCGCCTCCAACAACAGCTCTGAGGTCGACCTGTCCCGAACCGATGTGATCCAATACGCGAGTGTCGCGGACATTGTCGGGGGCATGTTATTCCGGCAACGTGGTGACGATACCCTGACGACTATCAGGGTTTCAGATGCCTTCAGTAACTTTGACGGTTTGAGCCGGAAAAGCAGGATGCGCTATGATACGCCCACATTCTATGGCTTCCACCTCGCCGGTTCGGTTGTCAGCGATCAGCGATATGATGTGTCTTTGTGGTGGGGGGGGCAAGGGCTTGGCTTTAAGGCTGCCGGTGCGGTGGCTGTCGCTTATCTCAACGGGGATGACAGCGACTATCAATACGACGGCTCCTTTTCACTCTTGCATGAAGCCACCGGGCTGAACCTTACCCTGTCAGCCGGTTCGAGGGAGGTCGACGAGCAGGACGACCCGAGTAACGCATGGGTCAAGGCTGGATGGCTGACGAGATTCTTTTCGATCGGCGAGACGGCTTTTGGCTTCGATTACGGTCGAGTAGTGAACCTTCCCACCGAAAACGACGACAGTTATACATACGGTGCGGCGGCGGTCCAGCAATTCGAGGAGTACGGCACAGAGCTTTACGCGCAGTATCGTCTTTACTCGCTCGATCGGAATGTTGATCCCGATGTCCATGACATAAGTGCTGGAATAATCGGGGCGAGGGTGAAGTTCTGATGGGTCTTTCCGGCACACATAGACGAAAAGTGTTGTGGATCGGGGCATTGCTGGTGGCATTGCTGGTTACCGGGTGCGCCGGAATTAAGCCGTACGAGCCGCGTAACCATCGGGAGGAGGGCCCTGAGAAGGGCCTCTTAACCGGATCAGAGGGTGAGTTCATAATCTATAGAAAGGCAGACGAGCCGGAGACCGGGAGCGAGACCGGCAAAAGATCAGATGAGACCGATGAAGGCGAACAACAAGAAATGGACAGCGGGGATAAGAAGGATGAGATCAAGAGCGGTGAGCAATAACGGTAGGCTGAAGACTGATCGGTGAACCGACTTTCAATTTAAAGATCAAATGCAAGATGAGGGGATGATGTTCATGCATCAATAAAATACAACAAAATACTTGATAACAAGATTGCGGAGGTTCAACGTGAGTGTGGATTGGAACAAATCAGAACCCACAACAATAGAAGCTGAAGTACCAGGATAACAAATTGAAAGGAGGAGTATGATCATGAAAAGAACTATGGTTTTGCTGGCAGTTGTCTGTATGATTTTTTTACTCTGTGGGAGCGTCTTTGCGGGTAAGGACCCCGTCACAACGGTGACCACGGGATGTGAAAAGGAGCTTGATACCTACTGTAAGAATGTAACCATGGGTGAGGGACGTGTCCTGGCATGTCTGTATGCGCACAGTGACAAGCTCTCGGGCCGCTGTGAGTATGCCCTGTATGATGCCGCAGCGCAACTTGAACGGGCAATCGCTGCACTGACGTTTGTTGCAAGTGAATGTAAAGACGATCTGAAAAGCTACTGTTCCGGCGTTGCAATCGGCAAGGGACGCCTTCTCAAATGTCTTCAAGAAGCATGATGACAAGGTCAGCGACCGGTGCAAACAGGCCCGTAAGGATGTGGGGCTGAAGTAGATAAGGGTTGTTGCGTTGTTATACGGGATATAGAGCAGAATAGGTTGTTTTTAAGGGGCTAATTCCTTAAAAAGGAAGGTTGGTATGAACAGTAGGATGACCTTCCACGGCCCACTACTTGGCCTGGCGTATCACTTCTGAGCAATATGCTATGGGGAGTTGCAAAAAGGTAACGAAGTGTATATGAGGAAGCGGTGTTTCTGAAGGATTCTTTCAGTTTAAGCCTGACCGGAGGTCGTTCATGAGAGTTTCCACAAAGAAAATCCCTGGGGTAGTTCTGCTGATCGCTGTGCTTCTGACAGCAAGCCACGTGCAAGCTCGCCAGCAGTCACAAGGGGATCAAACTTCCACTGCGGAAGAAATCCCGATTGCTGTGCCTAATCTGGATGAGTTTATCCCTTTAGCGTCACAATTGTC
>CAZXBD010000183.1:0-13342 GCA_964638305.1 uncultured Geobacteraceae bacterium
ACTCGTTTGCTCCGTCATAGGTCCCGACTGTCAGGGCAAAATCCCCGTACTTCAGGGCGGAAGTGTTCATATTGTAGTCCGTTACCAAGATGACAATATTGCTGTAAACGCCAACATCGTCGACCGTCGGAATACCGGAGAGTGTGCCGGTTGCCGGATCAAAACTGGCCCAAGCCGGCTGGTTGACGATGCTGAAGACGAGGGTGTCGCCATCCGGATCGCTACAATTCGGTGTGAAACTGTATCCTTCATCCTCCAGCACACTGGCTGCCGGCGTACCACTACACACCGGCGGCTGGTTCAAAATGGTTGCGGCCTCAACGATATCGGTGTCGACGCTCATCATCGGTCCATCCTGACCGAGATCTCCGCCCAGAACATAAAAGGTCTGCCCCACCAGGGTGACTGCCGGAGTGTAGCGCGCGGTGGGAACCTGACCGACAACCTGCCAGCTGTCTGTCATGGGGTTATATTCCTGAACATCCATGGTCCAGTCAATGGGAGGCCCAGAGAAAGGGCCACCAGGGCCGGTGATGCCGCCGACCAGATAGATCTTGCCCATGGCCGCAAAGGCCGCACGGTTCCAGACAGGGGTCAGCATCGACGCGTTTTCCCTGAACTCACCCGTCATGGGATTGAAGGCCCAACACGTGTTGGCGGGATTACCCGTATCATCCTGACCGCCCATTATGTACACCCATTCGCCATCAGTCTCCACCGCTGGGAGAAAACGGCCGGCAGGGATTTGACCCACGACCTGACTGATACCGGTGCTCGGGTCGAACTCTTCGATGGAGAGGGACAGCGTGAGAGAGTCGACTTCGGAGCCGCCAACGATATAGATCTTATCATTGAGAGCTGTTGCGTCGGCGAAGAAGCGCGGCTCCAGGGTTGAGGCAACCCGGCTGGCACCCGTCATGGGATCGTAGGTCCATATGCCGCGGGTGTCCGACACACCTGCCCGGGAATCCCCTCCAATCATGTAGATTGTGTCAGCGAGGGTGAGTACTGAAGGATAAAAGACCTGTTCATTTGTTGGCATCGCGAAATTCCACAGGTCGGTGGACGGATCGTACTGCAAGACATCCCACTCACCAACCACATAGATCTGGCCATTGAGCACAGTTGCGTCCACCCTCGACATCGTTGCGGGCAACGGAGCTTTAGTTTCCCAGACCAGGGAGTCTGTAGCGCTCGCCGCGGCAGGCAGCAGCAGGACAAGCCCGACAATCATCACCCAGAGCACTCGCGCGCACCTTTGAACATTTTGCAAATTCTTCATTTCCTCTCCTTGCTAGAAATTATTGATTTAGTTATTCATTCTATCCTTGACGAATAATTCACTTATTCATTGAACGAATGTTTTAAGAACTGATTCTGAATTTTATTCCTGGAACTGTTTTTTATTCCGTGTTCGATTACGACTCACTCAAATCGTGGGTGGGTTGCCCGAACACAATAATGTACCTGCCTCCTTTCACATAATCTGCTTTAAGTCACGACCATCGATACCTGACACGGTGGTCCGCTCCGGTGATTCGACAGCGTCACCGGTCAGCCATTGATATCCGAGACCTTGTTTATTGTCCCAGTTCGTGACCTATAGCTTTAGAGTTTGAAGCCAAGCGAAAACAGTTGGTATGAACCTGAAAGAAACATTCGGTTACATACTGACTGCCCGAACATCTCAGACCTCCGGCGCATCAACACCAATACATTTAAACAAAAAAGCCGGGCTGCCATTTTCTTGGCAACCCGGCTATCTTACAAATAAGACCCGCGGCTTTCCGTCCCTGCATCACTACAGGTTTGGCCCCTCAAACCATGCAATATAAGCATGCAAATCATTTTCAGAAATAAGCTCTGAATATGATTTGAATCGTCTTGCCAATCTACAATTTCTGTGCCTAATCATATCTTCGAAGACTTCTTGACGGGTCAATATTAGTAACTCCTTAAATAACAAAAAGAACTTTTATGAAGTAACGTTGTGGAGTACGGCTTGAGGACTCCGGTGTACCGGAGGAGTTCGGTCTTATGCCTGATGTGTGTCAGTGTAAAAGCAAAGGAGTCATGGGACTTGGTATATATATTATGTCAGATAGCGGTTTGGCCTGAAATGCCACCTGCGCAGATGCAGGCGAGTAGAATCTCAAACGAACAATACCGCTGTAATTCTTACATCACCTTAGCTTTAAATGACGGCAGATATATAAACGAAAAACATGATCAGAGCTTAAATTTTGCGAGGGCGCCTTTACCCATCGATGCAAGGCACACCAAAAAACCTCCGGAGACGACACCGACAATTGCGTTAATGATGGTCGGTATCAATGCAGATGTAACACCTCCAACCAGCGGGACACCCTGGATTGGCTCTACCAAATGGTGCGTTAGCCCATGTGCACCGGGAATTCCATGCATGAGGATGCCGCCACCTACCAGAAACATAGCTGCCGTACCGACCACCGACAGGGTCTTCATCAGCAACGGTGCCAGACTCAACAAGCCATATCCAACCTTGCGGCAGAACCTTCCCCACACATCAACTTCAGGAACCTTAACAAGGTACAGCCCAGCGTCATCAATCTTGACAATGCCTGCAACTAGAGAATAAACACCAACCGTTATCAGCAGAGCCATCCCTGAGACCACGGCGATTTGAACGGCCATGGAAGAATCTTGGACAATTCCCAGGACTATGACAATAATCTCCGTTGAGAGTATAAAATCTGTTCTGATAGCCCCTTTGATTTTTTTGCGTTCGAGACCAACGACGTCTACGTTTGGGTCAGCCAGGACCTTAACTCTCTCAGACCTCCTCTTGCCTTTCTCCTCTTTGCAGAGCAAAAAAGAGTGAGCAATCTTCTCAAAGCCCTCAAAACACAGAAAAGCTCCGCCTAGCATCAGCAGCGGTGTGATAACCCATGGAATGAATGCGCTCAACAAAAGGGCTGCGGGAACGAGAATCAGCTTGTTCTTGAATGACCCTTTTGCAACTGCCCACACAACAGGAAGCTCTCGCTCGGCGCGAACTCCGCTCACCTGCTCCGCGTTCAGTGCCAGGTCGTCACCAAGCACTCCTGCGGTTTTTTTGGCCGCAATCTTGGACATCATGGCGATGTCATCAAGGAGGCTCGCAATATCATCTATCAGGGTAAGTAAACTGGTTCCTGCCAAGGGACATTCTCCACAATTTTGGCGCCGGGAGGCGCTTGAAATATTGCCATAACTGTCCTTATGTCTCCTTTAAAAAAGATGTCAGGCCAGTAATTGTAAAATTTTGTCGTTAATAGGCCGCGATCGCCTTTGTGATTGCGACGCCGAGATTGGCGAAGAAGGCATACATGATCGCCTTGGTCGGGTTGCTGCCGTGAGTAGACATAGCTGTGCACTCCATCAAAGAGGAGAAAACCAGTGTGGCCTTTCATCTCCGTACATAGTTACAAAACTTTTACCTTCGCTGACAACGAGCGGGAGCATAATAGAAACATATTTAACACGAAGCCACAAAGCTTGGCACGAATGAAAAGCAAAGACGGCAGGCTTTGCATATCGACGGGAGAAGATCTTGACAACAAAAACGGTCACACCCCGCTACAGTACAGGTGAAGAGATCGCCAACAGCGTCACCCACGGAGTCGGCCTGATTATGGCTATAGCCGGTCTGGCAGTGCTGACTGCCTTTGCCAGTCGACTGGGTAATGCCTGGCATGTCGTCAGCTGCACGATTTTTGCCGTGACCCTGATCCTGCAATACACTTTCTCGACCCTTTATCACAGTATCCAGCTGCCGCGCGTCAAGAGCGTCATGCGTGTCCTCGACCACTCTGCAATCTTTCTCCTGATTGCCGGCACCTACACTCCGTTCATGCTTGTCAACCTGCGCGGAGTCTGGGGATGGACACTCTTCAGCATCGTCTGGTCACTCGCCTTGTGCGGAGTGTTCTTCCAACTTTCACTGCTGCGTCGCTGGCAGGGAGTCTCACTGGCGCTTTACATTGGCATGGGCTGGGTCGTGGTGGTGGCTTTCAAGCCGATGCTCAATGCCGTCGCACCGGGAGGGTTGATTCTGCTCCTGCTTGGCGGACTTGCCTACACGGGCGGGGTTGGATTCTATCTCTGGAAGGGATTGCGTTATCATCATGCCATCTGGCACGGTTTCGTCCTGGCCGGCAGTGTTCTGCACTTCTTTGCCGTGCTCTTCTACGTGATCCCCCTGGCTTGATCAACGGCAATCAATCTCTTTCCACAACCTTCTTGATCGCCAACCAGTTGGCCGCAAGGATCAAGGCCAGCACCAGGATGCCGGCAACGCCGAATTCACTCTTCATTCCGGCGTTTATCATGTCCATGACAAAAACACCCAGGTAACAGAGAGAGATGAATTTACTCGCCACATTCGCCCAGGCTTCACGGCTGCTCCAGGCAATACTCAGAATCGCAACGTTAGCCAGCCCGTAACCCGTTGTCACATAGGCGAAAAGTTCGGCCGCCTGGGCTGGTCTTTCTGACATGATGATGCTCATTCCGTATAAGATAAGCAGAAATGAAGATAGCACGCTCAGAACTATCAGACCGTACATCAGGATGGTGTCATGCTTTTTCATTGTTATACCTTGTAAGTCTGGAAGGTTACGTTTCACTGCGACGAAATCATTTATACAATTTCTAACAGCAGAACGCATTGAATATTTTTATAATCCTGCCCGAATTCGGACCACGGGCTAGCTCCCTTTGACGCGATAAACGACCAACCCTGCCGTACCCTGCAAGTATTCCAGCAGCTCCTCATCGACGACTTTGCCTACGCCACTTCGTGACGAGGCGTGACGTAGCATGAATTGGTTATCGTTTTTGATGAGCACACCTGTATGGCTGACATCAAGGCCCTGCCGGTCGCTGTAGACACCGATGTAATCACCAGGAAGTAACGCCGACATTACCCTTTCGTCGATAAGTTCGGTCGGAATGTATGCAATCGATCGTGGCGTAACATCAATTCCCGGCAACCAGAGCGTGCCATCACTCTTGAGATTGAGTTGCTTGGACACATGACGCGTTTTTTCCTGCCCGACTTCCGCAGTGACATCAGTGATTGCACCTATCCCTGATGCAACCCAGTCGCTGAAAAAGTGTCTACGCTTTGAGTAAGACAGTTCACCACCGACATATCGAACCTGCATGAGATTTTCGGGATAATCGTCAACAATAAAAGTACGCCGTAGTGATTCGATTAAATCGATCAAGGTAAAGCAGTCGACTTCAGACAGGTTCATAACCAGGCGCTCAGCAACCTGTGGGCCACCAACAAGGGTATTTGCGGCATAAGGTGTGTCGACAAAGTGCCCTGAGATTTTTACAATCCGCTCAGACGGGTCGTCAATCTTGTCCACCGACAAAACGATGTCTGCGAGTTCAGCATCAGCGGGAGTTTCTGAGTAACCTGAGTCACACACGCAACACATAAGAAAGAACATTATGGTTACAAGTATAAAGGCTCTTATTTTAAAGATAATTAGATCCACGACAAAGCCTTCATCATACGTTCGTCTGCTTCAGGAAAAACGCTTCAACCTGGGTCTTTGGCACTTTTCCAAGTTCACGCATCAATATAAAAGGGATCTTGGAAAAACCATAACGTGACTGCAGGTCGTCAACCATTGCGATCCACAGGTAAGCTGTCATTTCCGCATCGGCCAGGGCCCGGTGGAACGTTCCGTCAGTGCGCAGGTTTTTGTAGCGCACCAACGTCTCCAACTTGTGATTAGGAGCTTCAGGATAGATTCTGCGAGAGGTCAGCATTGAGCAACCGAAATCCTGTTTACTCACTAAACCGATCCGATCAAACTCTGCATTTAAAAAACGGCGGTCGAAAGAAGCGTTGTGGGCAACCAGCGGTGCATTACCGATAAAATCGGCGAATTCGAGCATCACTTCAGGCGCTTTCGGAGCACTCTGCACCATCTGATTCGTGATGCCGGTATAATTTTCTATAAAACTATTAATACGCACCCCCGGATTCATCAGACTCTGAAATCTGTCGATTACCTGCCCCTCCCTGAGTTTTACGGCACCTATTTCGATGGCACGATCACCATTATCGGGGGAGATACCGCTGGTTTCAAAGTCGAGCACAACAATGGTTTCCGGGTTGGATGCTTTCATAAGAGAGTCATAGATGGGGATTTGCCAGTTTGGCAAGGATTATGCGAAGAGAACTCACCTCAGCATCGATTTTGTTGAAACTGAAGGGTCGGCCTCTAACCTTTTCTATCTCAAGAAATAACCCGCAACCTGCCACTGGTTGTTATCACCGAGCATCAGGGTGACTGTTTCGGTCACACGGTCTCTGAGTTCAAACCTGGAGACAAAAGTCATAACGACATACTCGCCCACCGGAACATCACTCGCGCTGTCAGTGTAGGAAATGTCATGATGAGAACGTTCGACTATCGGTCCCAGAAAAGACCTGATTTCTGCTATACGTTCGTTCCATGCCTCCTGAGACAGCATCTTCTTGAGGTTTTCCGAAGAGACTTCCCAACTCGTTGCGTAATCTTCGGTATCGACGAGAAAAAGAAACTGGGAGGCAGCGAACAGCGATCTCTCTGCAATTTGCTGACTGGGGATTTTATTCAGGACCGGGACAACAATCAGCAGAAGACTGGTAAAGATGAGAAGCAAATGAATTCGAGCGTGTTGCGACAGTGTTTGTATTTTTATCATGGCACCCTCCCGTATTAATCAAGAGGAAAAACAGTTGCTACGCTTTAATTCTAACTACTTCGACGCCAACACACAAGTCACACACGCAAGATTTGTCAATAAATCGCAATTCTGTAAAATTGCTTTTCACAGAGTAGATAATGAGTTCATGAAGCAAAACTCGAGGGGCCAATATAGAACAACAAGAGAAACTAACTTCTGCGACTTGCCTGGAAGGATTAATGGCGTGACTTGATGAAAGATCAACAAGTAATGAAGAGACGGGTCAATATTGAAGTTTCGTGATCCGCCAGACAATCAACCGAACAGCTCCCCCTGCTGCCACTGCGGTTTATCATCGTTGCCCCGATCAATGATCTTACGTGCCGACAACCAGAGTTCCCTGGTCAACTCGATGTCATACTGAGAATCATGCAGCTTGCTATCGTCGACTTCAATTCCACAGTGGCGGGCCACCGTAGCCAGCTTGAAGTTGGGCAGCTCAGCGCGAACCAACTGAAGAATCTGCGCCCAGACCAACATGACATCGAGACACGGATACCAGAACCAGCTGCCGAAGAAACGATCGTTGTTCTTCTCCCAGAAGCGGCGCATAAACGGCATGTCGAAACTATGGGCGTTGTAACCAATAAACTGGAACTTGTCGGTTTTCTTGTACTGACCAACGTATTTGCCAAACATGACAACCATACGAGCATAGATAAAACGCGGGTCTTCGAATTCCTGCCCCGGCACGGCAAGGTGGTCGGGATGTTCGGGAGGCAGGAACTGCCTGCGATCCATTCCGGTCACCTCCAGGGCAGCAGTTTCAATCTCATCATTGGCATAGGGGCGAACGAAATAGTCGAAGGATTCCTTGATTTCGTCACCGATCTGCACACAGCCCGAAATCTGGGTCAGTCCGTTACGCTGGGGGTCTGTGCCGGTCGTCTCAACATCGATAAAAACGAGTTTCTGCTCAGAGGAGTGCATAATATCAAATAACCTGTAACAACTCTGGCATCACGAGATTCCCGTCACACTCAGAAAATTTTCAGCCAACACTCCGCGTGGCATGATTTTCTCGCCATACAGCACTTTATTTCCTTCCTTGATGTAAACTTCAACGTCCGGCTTGCCGTCTTCGCACGGCAGCTTAATCGCGAAAACCTTATAAGTCGAAGGCAAAGCATCAAGGGGTGCTTCGGCGTTCATTTGTCTAAAGGCATTGACCAGGCCCAGAGCGGTGTCACCTTCGGCCTCAGAGACACCATTAACACCGGCACGAATACATGCGGACAGATAGTTCTTCGTCAGGTTCCTGGTGTTTTTGGCCCTGCTGAGGTTGCCGACCGACAGATCGATGTTGTCAAAGGCCGAATCTATCTCGCCGCTTTCAACAGCATCGATCACATCGTCAACCAAACCATTCAGATCGGCGGGCTTCCAGTTTTCCGAGTTTGAATCATTCATAGTAAAGAGTCTAACGGAGAAGTTTAATCAGAGCAACAAAATCAGTAGAAACTCTCAGCGACCAACATTCGTCACGCACAAATAATTAAATGACCAACCTTGCAAGCTAAGGCAGTGGCTCACCAGTATATGCAATGTTGGCCTCTTCCGAGCTATGCAGGGGAAGTGATTTTCCAGCTTTTACGTCCGCAACCCAGTTCGGGTTAAGCAAGATTGACTTGCTGCTCAGGGCGATATCTGCATCAAGAAGAGACTCTCCAGCACTTTTACGATCATATATCTGCCCACAGATCATCAACGGAAGCGGAGTCACCTCGCGAGTAAGTTGTGCCATGGTTCGATCTGTACCAAAAGCGTGGTCTCTGAAATTATACGTGGACAGGGAAATCGCATCGATCGGTACCCGGACCAACAGTTCGATCACCTCTTGCCATTCCTCCGCACTTGCAAAGAGAGAGACCTCCATGTCTGCGACACCCCAGTTGGAGATGCGGAAAGTCAACAGGCGGTCATCCGGTACGACCAGGGCAACAGATTCGATGATTTCGCGGGCAAAGCGAAAGCGATTCTCTACAGAGCCGCCGTAGCTGTCATCACGCTGGTTCGAATAACTCGATAGGAACTGGTTGATCAGATAACCATGCGCTCCATGAACCTCTACACCATCGAACCCTGCCGCTACAGCCCCTTTGGCGGTTTCGACAAAACCATTAATCACGTGATCGATATCAAATTGACTCATGACATCCGGCAGAGGATATGGTTGTCCGGTTAACGGGTTGAGCTGTTTCGGGGCGAGGCTGCTCGGCGCGATCGACCGGCCAGCCGGATTGACTTCGGGCCAGGCCATGCGGCCGCAGTGAAACATTTGCATCACCGATACAGCACCATGCGCGCGAATCTTCTCATTCACCGCACGCCAGGCATCGATCTGCCGCTGTGTGGTCAAGCGAGCCTGGCCCGGATATCCCTGGCTGCTTTCATAGTCTGTCACTATGGCTTCGGTGTAAACTATCGCAGCGCCGTTTGCTGCACGACGCACAAGAAAATCAAACACGTCCTGACGTGGAACGCTGTTGCCCGGGGAGGACATGCGTGTCATCGGTGCAACACCGAGGCGATTACACAAAGTGAAGTTTTTGATCTTGAATGGCGAAAAAATCATATCGTCTTTCATGGAGGCCCCTTCCAACGGAATGTATTCGTATTATTTCCTCAACAGATAAACTATAGCGAATTAACGGCAGGCTGCTTGGATGCAAAACAAAAAAACTCGGGCAAGACACCCGGAGAAGAGTTAAAAGAAGTAAAATGTATATGAGTTTCTCAATCTAAAGTATCTCTACGCTCTGCAAAAGTTCAGTGAAATCGACACATCGATTCAGCAACCAGACTTTTCTGAGTGTTTATGGCAAGATATCGACCTATGGTTGAGTCCTCATCACATCTTCCTGTCGAAACGATACTGTTCGATCTCAACAAGGCTCTGGCGAACACCGGAACCGTGGTTTTGCAGGCCCCTCCGGGTTCGGGAAAGACCACCAGGGTGCCCCTGGCCCTGCTTGAAGCTACATGGTTGGCAGGAAAACGTATCCTGATGCTTGAACCACGGCGACTGGCAGCGACCAATGCGGCTCGCCACATGGCGTCGCTACGAAACGAACCGGTCGGCGGCACGATCGGCTATGCGATCCGCTACGAGCGCAAATCCGGACCGTCCACGCGACTTGAGATTATGACTGAAGGCTTACTGATCAGACGTCTTCAGAACGATCCTGAACTCGCCGATGTCGGGTTGGTTATCTTCGACGAGTTCCACGAACGCAGCATGCAGGCCGACCTGGCCCTGGCGCTCTGTCGTGACGTGCAGCAAGGATTGAGAGATGACCTGCATATCCTCGTCATGTCAGCAACCCTTGATGTCGAGCCCTTGTCCCGTTTACTGGGCGGCTGTCCGATTATTACGGCGTCCGGGCGATCTTTCCCGATCACAATCACGCACCTTAACGATACGGATCAATTCAGTATCGCGGCCTCAACAACACATGGGATCCGTCGCGCTCTGCGAGAAACCGCAGGAGACATCCTGGCTTTTCTGCCGGGACGGGGTGAAATTCAGCGTTGCCTTGGACTGTTAAGCGACCTGTCATCACAAATCGCCCTGCGCCCCCTTTACGGAGGTCTGACTTTCTCTGACCAGGAAGCCGCAATCCTGCCCGGAAAACTCCGACGAATAGTGTTGGCCACCAACGTCGCCGAAACCAGTCTGACCATAGAAGGAATAGAGACCGTGGTCGACAGTGGCTGGGAACGACGACCGCGATTCGTTGCGGCGCGTGGCATGACTTCCCTGGAGACCGTTCGTATCTCCATGGCCAGCGCAGAGCAGCGCGCCGGACGAGCGGGACGACTTGGCCCGGGTCACTGTTATCGGCTTTGGAAGGAAGGGACCCACGGTGCCATGCTGCCTTTCTCTCCGCCAGGAATACGCCAGGCAGACCTGGCTCCACTAGCCTTTGAACTTGCCCAGTGGGGTGTACGGGACGTTGCAAACCTGTGTTGGCTGGACCTGCCGCCGGAGGGACATCTAACTGCTGCCCGTCGGATGTTGACCGAGCTTGGGGCCATGCACGAAAACGGCACTCTGACTGCTCTTGGTCGAAAAATGGCCCGTTATCCGACACATCCACGCCTTGCCCGTCTGCTGGTATCTGCAACTGAAGATGCGCGACCCGGTCTCGGTAGTGACCTGGTTGCTTTGCTCTCAGAACCTGACCTGTTGGCCGCAAGCAGACAAACAGCAAGAGTTACTGGACCAAGCGATTTGCTTGAGCGTATTGAAATCCTGCGACGTGATCAGTCCAGATTCGGCGCCCCGGCTCGTCGGGCGGCCAAATTCTGGCGTAAGTTGACCCGGGCGGGTGAAGAGCCTGCTCCTGATCCCGAAACCATCGGCCGCATGTTGGCCAACGCTTATCCTGACCGGGTCGGTCTACAGCGCAAAGCTGGCAGCTCACGCTACCTGTTGCGCAACGGTCAGGGTGTCGTTCTTGCGGAAAGTTCGGTGGTCACTGGCGCAGAATGGCTGGTTGCAGTCGAAATCAATGGTCGCAGCGGCGGTGAGGACGAAATTCGCCAGGCCAGCAAACTTGCCCGGAAAACAATTGAAGACCTTTTCGGCAGCGACCTGGAATGGCAACGTGAATCGGGTTGGGATGACAATGCAAACCGGGTCATTGCCCGCGAGGTGCGGCAGCTCGGTGCCATTGTTTTACAGGAACGACCGGTGGCAGTAACCGCACAGGACACCCTCCCCGCCCTGATCAAACTGATTCAACTCCAGGGCCTCGAGATTCTCCCCTGGACGCGCGACATCAGGCAACTGCAGACCAGGGCCGCCTTCCTGCACAAACAACTGGCAGGTCAAAACTGGCTCGACTGGTCGGATACAGCATTAATGAAGGAGATTGAGGTCTGGTTGCCAACCTGGCTGGGTTCTGTGAAGAACCGCAATGACCTGAAACGAGTTGACCTTGCCGGGGCAATTAAAGCCCGACTTGGCTGGAAGGGTCTTAAAAAACTTGATCTTTTGGCTCCGGCAAGAATCGAAGTGCCAAGCGGTTCACATATCAGGCTTGATTATACCTCGGATGAATCACCAATCCTGGCTGTCAAACTTCAGGAGATGTTCGGCCTGGCTGATACGCCGAGGCTGGTCAACGGTCGCGTCCCGGTCCTGATCCAACTGCTCTCGCCTGCCGCTCGCCCGCTGGCAGTCACCCGGGACTTGAAAAGTTTCTGGAACACAGCCTACCCGGAGATACAGAAGGAAATGAAGGGCCGCTACCCGAAACACCCATGGCCTGACGACCCCTGGAATGCGAAAGCAACGAAGAAGACGAAAAACAGAATGTAGGTTTTCAGAAGCTTACAACCACGGGTCTAAATAACTACTGGTAGCCCTGGTTGGGGCCGGGGCCGGGTTTCATTAAAGCAACGAGCAGTATCGCAAAAGGGCCGATCAACAGACCGATAAAAAACCACAATACACCTCGCCTGTTTTTTCCCTTGGCAATAGAGTATGCAGCGCAACCGAAAATGGCCCAGAAGATGAGATATTCCATTATGTCTCCGTTGTTTGTTGCGGTCAGGGATTGGAGCCGGCCTCAATGATACACGTTTTGACTGGGCAGCAGAAGTGGCAACCGATAAAAGAAGCAGGTCTCCCGATCAGTCAGGCAACATACGGATCAGGGGAGAGATATGAACCGTTCGATCACCACAATTCAGCCAGACCTCTCCATCCTGTACTGTGCATTGGAGCTGCATACTGCGCTTGACGATACCGGCCAACTCCATGCTTGACTCCTCAGGGAGCTCAACGACGCTGAGGTTACTAAAGCGTTTCAGTTTACCGGCGTTACGTTGCCACCACAGCTCGGCATTACGACCTCCATAGAGATACAAACAGGCCTGTACAGCACGACTGCATGCCTTGCGGACCCGGCGCTCGTCAGGAAGGCCCACATCTATCCACAACTCGATTTCATCACTTAAACTCTTTTGCCAAAGGTCCGGCTCCTCATCAGCACACAACCCCCGGGTGAAACTTAGTCGATCACCGGCGTGCAAGGCAAAAGCCAGCAATCGAACCATCATGCGTTCGTCGGTTTCCGACGGATGGCGCGCCAGGGTCAACTGATGCTCATCGTAATAGTGACGGTCCATGTCAGTGATCTGCATGTTGGCTTTAAAAATAGTGGCGGTCAGAGCCATCGGGTATCCTTGTCAATGCAGGAGGAAGTCAGGAACGTCCATTGTAACCATGATGCAGAAAGTAGCGGGCAGCATACCAGAGCAACATGAGCAGGGCCACCATCGGCAATGCCGGGATAAACAGTCCGGTCGTCTGTGCCAGCACGAGCGCAACAAAGAGTGCAACCACTGAAACCGGCAGGTAGCAACCGATCCTTCCCTGCTTTGCCAGCACTTCACCCAGTGGCCCGACCAGGTTGTCATTGATTTCATAACGGCGGGCAACGATCGCAAAGAAAACCACCATAATCCAGTCGGAGGCACCGAAGACCGGTACCAAGCCGACGGGCCCGGGAAAAACCAGTTTGACCAGAATCATATCGATCAGCGGCGGGGGGCCCTCTGG
>CAZXBD010000184.1:0-6296 GCA_964638305.1 uncultured Geobacteraceae bacterium
TCCAAGCTCCAAGCCCCAAGCCCCAAGCTCCAAGCTCCAAGCTCCAAGCTCCAAGCTCCAAGCTCCAAGCTCCAAGCCCCAAGCTCCTAGCTCCCTGTTCCTCATAGATTGGAAAACCCAAAAAATAAGGCATACTTAAACTGTATCACCGTTCAGAACCCTTTATCCTAGATACTCTGGAGGAACGGGTGAATCTCCCGAACGCACTGAGTCTGCTGCGGGTCTTCCTGGTGGCGCCGTTTCTGATCGCCGTCATCTATCGCCAGTTTCCCCTGGCCCTGATTATCTTTGCCATTGCCGGGTTCACTGATTTCCTCGATGGCTACCTGGCTCGTCACCTCAAACAGAAGACTGTGCTTGGCACCTTTCTCGATCCGCTGGGAGACCGGCTGCTGAGCACTGTGGCTTTTATCGCTCTCAGCGTTCAGGGGCTTTTGCCGCCCTGGTTGGCGGTTACGGTGGTTGCCAAAGACCTCTATGTCGCTCTCGGCGCCGGCGCCCTCCATTTTTACGGCAATCTTACCGTCGTCGTCCCAAGCTTTTGGGGCAAACTATCAACCCTGCTGCAAATCGTTGTCGTCGGTTTCGCTTTGCTCGCAGCGTTCACTGCCATCAGTAGCGCTTTGCTCGATACACTCTTCATCGTCACCGGTCTGGCGACTGCCATCGCCTGTTTTCATTACATCTGGTGTGGAATTAAAATCTTTTCGGAGAATTCCAAATCTTGAAGGGGATAAAAGCATCGGGGACACTTCCGGAAGTGTCCCTGATAGTGGTTCTTAGTTATTCCGGTGTCACAATGGATTCGGGGACACACATTTTGTGTCTCCCCATCGTCAATCAGGCATCGCTGGTCATGATGAATAGCGGCTGGTGCTGGAACGATTCGTATTTCGGACGTAAACGCTCGGTGCTGTAATACTTCTCCACGTTGACCACCTTTTTCGTGCCATTGACGACGCTGATCGGCACCGTATCGTAGCTACCGTTGTGGATACTCACAAGACGCCCCGAGGTGTTAGCCAGAACCAGGTCGAGAGCCATGTTTCCGAAGGCCATCGGCACAATGGAATCGAGCGCGTCTGGGTCACCGCTGCGCACCAGATAGCCGAGGCGCTGGTTGAGCACGTTGATTCGCCGATCCTGATTGAAGCGGGGGGAAAGCTCTTTGAGCTGGGCCGAGACCTGGTCACCGATCCCGCCCAACTTGCGGTGGCCGTACTGGTCGATATCTTCCCCTTCGAAACTCATTTCCTCCTGGTGTTTCATTCGAGCACCCTCTGAGATGAGCAGCACCGAGTATTTACTCTGATGACGGTTGCGGTCGTCGGTCAGCAGTTTCGCCAGTTGTTCAATGTCGAACTCGTGCTCGGGAATGACACAGCGGTCCGCCGCTCCGGCCATCGTCGGCAGCAGGGCGCTGAAACCGGCATAGCGGCCGAACACCTCGATCACCAGGTAACGTTCGTGGCTGCCGGCCGAAGTGCGCAAGCGGTGGGTTAACTCGATGGTCCGGGTGACGCAGGTCGAAAAACCGATACAGTAGTCAGTGCCGGGCACATCATTGTCCATGGTTTTGGGGATGGCAACCACCTTGACCCCTTCTTCGTGCAGGCGCTGGGCGTAGCTCAGGGTGTCGTCGCCGCCAATCGGGATCAGAAAATCGAGGCCAAGAAAATCGATGTTCTTAAGCACTTCAGGTGTGACGTCGTTGATTTCATCGGTGTACTTCTCGCTCAGGTGTTTGGGCAGATTGGCTTTTGGCAGGTGGCTCGGCCGGGTGCGAGAGGTATGCAGAAACGTGCCGCCGGTGCGTCCGGCGCGGTTGACGATATCCTTGGTCAGATCCTGTACGCTGGTGCTGTTGTCGGCCTGCGGGTCGGGCACCAGATCCACCAGCCCCGCCCAGCCACGGCGGATGCCGAGGATCCGGTAGCCTTCGCGCAAAGCGCGGATGGTGATCGCCCGGATAGCAGGGTTGAGGCCTGGCACGTCACCGCCGCCGGTGAGAATTCCGATCGTTCCTTTGCTGGCCATGGCGAACCTCCTGTTGTTACATAAGAGTGCTTTTGCGTCTGCCACAATCTTATCGGAAAGAAATCATTTCTCAATCGATCCGGGGACACTCAAAATTGAGTGTCCCTTTTGAGTGTCCCCGTCTGCAGCTGTATCCGTCCATCTCAGTCCGGCACATTCAGGGTGGCACGGGCCTTGTCAGGCAGTTGCAGCGTTCTGGCCTGGAAAAACTCCTTTAAACGCTCCTGATCCAGGGTCTCTTCCTCAAAAAGGCTCTCAGCAAGCGCTTCCAGAACCTCACGATTCTCAATCAGGACCTGCTCGGCACACTCCTGGGCGGCATGGACCAGCTTTTCGATCTCCTGATCGATGATCCAGGCGGTCTTCTCGCTGAAGGTCTTTTCCGTGGCCAGCTTGAGGCCGAGGAACGGGTGTTCTTCGCCTCTTGCGAAACTTAAGGGACCGAGTTTTTCGCTCATACCCCACTGACAGACCATCTTCTCGGCGAGGTCCATGACCTGCTTGAGATCATTCTGGGCACCGGTCGAATACTCGCCGAAGCAGAGTTTCTCCGCGGCTCTGCCGCCCAGGGTCACGGCCAGCCGTGCCAGGAGACCGCTGCGCTGGTAATGATAGCGGTCGTCCTCCGGCAGCTGCTGGGTCATCCCGAGTGCCTGTCCACGTGGGATGATCGTCACCTTGTGGATCGGATCGGTGTTCGGCAAGCAGCTGGCGACCAGGGCATGCCCCGACTCGTGGATAGCTGTGATCCGTTTCTCCTGCTCGGTCAGGTAAAGTTTTCGCTCCATGCCCATGAGCTGGCGGTCTTTCGCCTGCTCCAGATGATACAGGCAGACTTGCTCGGCATTTTCGCGGGCGGCTATCAGGGCGGCTTCATTGACAAGACCCTGCAGATCGGCTCCGACCATGCCAGGGGTCCCTTTGGCGATTATCGCCAAGTCGACGTCATCCGCCAGGGGCACGTCTCTGGTGTGAACTTCAAGAATCTTGACCCGGTCGCGCCAATCGGGGCGATCGATCACCACTTGGCGGTCGAAGCGACCCGGGCGCAGCAGAGCCGTATCAAGCACATCCGGCCGATTGGTCGCGGCCAATACAATCACTTCATCGTGGGGTTCGAAACCGTCCAGTTCCGACAGCATCTGGTTCAGAGTCTGCTCCCGTTCATCATGGCCACCTCCCAGGCCAGTGCCGCGCGCCCTGCCGACCGCATCCAGTTCATCGATGAAGATAATGCTTGGAGCATTCTGCTTGGCGTTTGTGAAAAGGTCACGGACCCTGCTGGCACCGACGCCGACGAACATTTCGACGAACTGGGAAGCCGAGATGCTGAAGAAGGGGACATTGGCTTCGCCGGCCACGGCGCGGGCCATCAGGGTTTTGCCGGTCCCCGGTGGACCGACCAGCAGAATCCCCCGCGGCATCTTGCCGCCTAGCTTGGTGAATTTTTGCGGCTCGCGCAGGTAGGCGATCACCTCCTGTAATTCCTGTTTTGCCTCCTCCAGGCCAGCCACGTCCTGAAAGGTTTTACTCGAGTCTTTCCGCAAGAAGAGGCTGGCCCCCGATTTGCTGAATCGGTTCAGTAAACCGCCGCCCAGACCGCCTTGCTGGCGGGTGCGCTGGTAGATATACCACCAGACGCCGAAAATGATGATCCAGGGCAGCAGGTTCGCCATCAAGGTAATCAAGACTGATCTGTCCTCGGGCGGCTCGACATTGACCACGACCTGATGGGTTTCAAGCAGGGGGATCAACTCCGGGTCGTCGATCGGCGTAAGGTTGGTGCGAAACTCTTGGTAAGCACGAGGCTCCCCGGACTTGTCCGCGGTAGCTTCTTCATAAAAGGTGGCGAGCGGTTCCGTGAAGCGCCCGGTCAGGACTTCGCCCTGGATGGTGACTGCGGCAACATGATCCAGCCGAACTTCATCCTTGAAACGACTGTAGGCGATCTGGATAACTGGCTCTAGCGTCGCAGGGGGAAACATGTACAGATACAAGCCATTAATGGCCAGTATCAGAAATGTCAGCAGCAGGACTCGTTGCCAGGGATCTTTCAGCATAATGATAGCCGGCTCCTGTTATTCGCGTGCTGATTGTAATCCTTGTTAATATCATAGCAGAATCAGGGAGCGCCGCTTTGTTGGGATAAGGCCAGTTTTCGGTTCTGGGGACACCCTACATAATTATCTATTATGTGAATTAAGTAGGGTGTCGAATTCGGGGACACACAAATTGTGTGTCCCCGTAACCCAGTTTTTTTGTAACTTATGCGTACTTTTTCGGCTTACTGATGGTTGTTTTTACCTTAACCTGATCCTTGGTGAGGGTGTTCTCAAAGTCTTTGAGCCAGAGCTTTATGCAAAGGTGATTGACGCGAGGCTTAATAAGCAGACATTGCCTGATGTGTCAGAGAAGGTTTTGTTTTTAATTCGGTGTGGGTGTTGTGCTTGGGGGGCTTACAGAGAATTGAACGGGTTGAGTAAGCGGCGATCCTTCTTTGCGGTAACGATTATGAGTGTTCTTGCTTGGCTAATCTTCGCAATTGTGTTTTTTGTAGCTTCTGCTATTCGTTGACGCCGGATTTGAGCCTAACCAAACAATCAAGGTGGACGGATTATACGACTGTACAAAATTAAAAAGCAAAATCTAAATTGCGGTGGTTCACGCAAGTTCGCGTCGCCACCGGATATCATAAACCGTTAAATTTAAGTCGGGGTGAACTTATGTCGTAAAATGGTCCGTTCGGATAGCGGTTGAAGTTTTACCGATCTGCAAACTGGAAGTCCGTGCTGCTGTTGATGATCGTCGCCAACCCGTTTCATGGAATTGTTGAAAACTTCCAGGAAAAAATGTCGGTCATCTGAATCTGGGCCATGTCCGAGGCAAAAATTGATACGTTATAAGTTGTGCCGGGAAGAAGACCAGCCGTTGGCTGCATGTAAGCAGTATTGTACGTGGGACTAAATTCAATCGTCACAGGACTCCCATCGACTTGACCGAGTTCGAAGGGCATGATGGGTTCGTCGAATGTTGCCTTGAATACTGAATTAAGCGGCACGTCCACTGCACCGTCTTCAGGTGAGACCGCAATCACCATTGGTGCAACCGAGTCCAGTTCTATTCCTGTCGTGAAGCTCCAGATGTAGTCTTCATTTGGCTGATTCCCCGCTAGCCCATTTCCTGCGAGGTCCTTGACTTGGTTGCCAACGGTGAATGTATAAAGTTCGTTTCCTATCATGTTGTTTGTCGGTGTGAACAGTACTGATGTTCCGATGTAGTCGAGATCACCTGAAATTACAGTTGCGCCACTGTCCTGAAGAATAAAATTCTGTGCGATCATAGTGGCGGGATCAATGGGTTCACTAAATGTAGCGACAACGATACTGTTCAGATATACATCAACTGAACCATCAAGCGGATAGTTGTTATCGACTGTGGGGGGAGTCATGTCCAACGCTGCGCCTGTGGTGAAATCCCAGCTGTATTCCGCCAACGGATTGCCCGCCAAGTCTGTGATCCAATTGGTCAATATAGCGGTATAGTTGGAAAAAGGGGAAAGTGCGGCATTCCTGAAGATTGCTCTCTTGCTTGACGGATCGTATGTGATGTCCCCATCCAAGAATGTACCGGCACTAACATCGAATAGAAGAAAGGAGTCTGTGGTGATGGTCGCGGGTTCAATGGCCTCACTGAACTTCGCTGTAATGCTGATGTCAAGATCTACACCCACCGCGTTGAGCGTAGGAAATGTGGACGTTACTGAGGGTGCCTTTGTATCATCGACCCTATCAGAACCACCGCCACCACCGCTACCACATCCAGTTAAGTGAGCGACAAAAAGGATGGTGCCTAGTAAGAATAGTGATGTTCTTGCACTCATAAACCCTCCCTATTCTTTTCTGACTAGCATAAAATTTTGTTTACTAAGATAATTTTAATACTAGCGTGAAACGATGCGAATGTCAAGAGATAGTTACCCCGGCCGCTTCATTAACGAGTAGCGGTCACGAGATGATTCTGCATGTCTGGAACCTTCCGAGTGCATTGCAATAGACCAACTCGAACCTAGGGGAAAGAGGACCGTTCCCGCAAATTATGTCCCCGGAATCGGGGGACATAATGAACCTCCCCCAGTTTGACGGACACTTTAAATAGCGACACAATGTCGCTATAGGAGTGTTCATATGACACAGAGACGAAAGCAGTACAAGACCTACACCAAGGAGTTTAAGCAGGAGGCCGTCCGACTGATGGTGGAG
>CAZXBD010000185.1:0-1581 GCA_964638305.1 uncultured Geobacteraceae bacterium
CCGTGAGGGGCCAATATGAACGAAGGTTGCTGCGTCAATCTAGGAAAAATCCTGCTGCTTGCCAGGCCCCCATTATTCACACGAGGCTCTTTTCGTTCTGTCCATTTTCATTGGACCATTACAGCTTGAGACCAAAACCAAATGATGGCTTCAGTTTTCCTATGGGCTGAAGCCATCATCCACACCCTGCAGTTAGCAAAGAGTAGGTATCCACTCTGAATTGAGGACGAATACTGCTCAAAATGAATAAAGAAGAGGCAGGACAGATCTTCACTTTTCCCTTGAGTCCCTTACTTGAATTAAATTCTCGGCCTTCTGGGTATCTAAGTCAGCATAGAAGTCCTTGCCCTCATGATTGATGACGATAAAGGCGGGAAAGTCTTCCACTTCAATTTTCCACACTGCCTCCATTCCAAGGTCTTCGTATTCCAGGACTTCCACCTTTTTAATACTATGTTCGGCTAGACGTGCGGCGGGGCCGCCGATAGAACCCAGATAAAACCCGCCATGTTTTCCGCAAGCTTCACGCACTTGCTTGGACCGGTTGCCCTTGGCCAGCATGACCATGCTGCCGCCTACAGCTTGAAACTGATCCACGTAAGAATCCATTCGTCCTGCGGTGGTGGGACCGAAGGAACCGGATGCATGGCCTTCGGGTTTTTTCGCGGGGCCTGCGTAATAGACGACATGATCTTTGATGTATTGTGGCAGCCCTTTTCCAGCGTCGAGCTGTTCTTTGAGTCGGGCATGGGCGATATCTCTTGCTACGACTATAGGCCCGGTGAGCGACAGTCGAGTGGCAACGGGATGCTTACGTAGTTCTGCCAAAATTTCCGCCATAGGCCGATTTAAATCGATCTTGACCACGTCACCGTCTAAGTCCTGTTCCGTCACCTCTGGGAGAAATTGGGCAGGATTTGTTTCGAGCTGTTCAAGAAATACGCCTTCTTTGGTGATCTTGCCTAAAATTTGCCTATCCGCTGAACATGATACGCCCAAACCCACCGGGCAGGAGGCACCATGTCGCGGCAAGCGAATGACCCGCACGTCGTGCGCAAAGTATTTCCCGCCAAATTGCGCACCGATACCGGTCTCCGCGCAGAGTTGAAAGATTTGTTTCTCTAGATCCAAGTCTCGAAACGCACGGCCCTGGTTGTTCCCAGAGTTGGGCAGATCATCTAAATAATGGCAACTGGCAAGTTTGACGGTCTTCAACGTGAACTCTGCGGACATGCCACCCACGACGAGGGCCAGATGATACGGCGGGCATGCCGAGGTGCCCAACGTACGAATTTTTTCCGCCACAAACGCCAGCAGTGATTTAGGATTCAGGAGAGCTTTGGTCTCTTGATAGAGAAAGGTTTTGTTGGCCGATCCCCCGCCCTTGGCGATAAACAGAAAGCGATATTGAGATCCCGGCTCAGCGTAGAGGTCGATTTGTGCCGGTAAATTATTACCAGTATTTTTTTCGGTGTACATGTCGAGGGGAGCCATCTGCGAATATCGCAAGTTACGTTGATCATAGACTTCAAAAATACCGCGGGAGAGGGCCTCGGCATCATCGCCGGAGGTAAAGACCTG
>CAZXBD010000186.1:0-2406 GCA_964638305.1 uncultured Geobacteraceae bacterium
AGCCCCAGCAGGCGATGGCGATTTGAAATTCTTTGAATCGTCTGTTGCGGACGATCAGGGCTTCACGTCGGCTGCCGAGCATTCCCTTCAACGCGCCGCCGGCCAGCGTGTCCGGCGCCCAGGTGACCTCCGGCAGCTTGACCTGGTCGAGCTCACGTTCGACCCGGTCGATCAGAGCGACGCCGTGGTCGCTGCAATCCCGAAGCAGTCGCATCCATCGATCGGCGACCGAGTCGTTGCTCAGGGTGATCATCGTTTCTTACTTCCGCGAGACCTAGCGTGAGTTTATTTTTCCGTGACCAAGGCATGTGAGAGGTTAGGCCGCAACTAGTTGGAACTCAACAAGTTGCGGGTTTCTTTGTGCCTAGATTCAAAGTATACACTGAAATCATTCGGCAATAATCCAAGATAAATCTTACTGAACATCTAAAATATAGTACTATATCGGCATGTGTGGGGCGGAAAGTGTTCAAGTATACACTGATCCATGAGGTGCAGCATGGCCACCATTCAGTCGAAAAACTCCCGAGGTCACAAGTATTGGTACATCGTTGAGTCAAGGCGAGTGAACGGAAAGCCGCGGCCCATTGTTCTGGAGTACCTGGGCAAGGCCGAGACCCTTCTGAGGAGATTGCAGCAGGGTATCGGAGATAGACTGAAGGTCAAATCCCATTCACACGGCGCGGTGGCGGCCCTGCTTGTCGTTGCCCGTAAACTCGATGTCGTCACCGTCATTAACCGCTATATTCATTCCCAACGACCCTACTGGCCCGACAAGCCCTTGCGCAACAATCTCACCGCCGGGATCACGTTACTGTTGGCCGCGATCGGTCGGGTCTGCATGCCGACCAGCAAGCGCGGTTGGTGGACTTGGGCCCAGACCACCTCGTCTGAATACCTGCTTCGCCTCAGCCTATCCAAACTGGACTCTCAACACTTCTGGGATCTGATGGACTGCCTGCCCGAAGACGCCATTGAAAAGGTCGAACTGGATCTGTTACGAAACCTTCAACAGCATTACGGCTTGGCGGATGACACGTTGTTTTTCGATACGACGAACTTCTACACATTCGTGGATACAGACAACATCCGCTGTGACATTGCCCAACGCGCCAGAAACAAACAGAAGCGCCATGACCTGAGGCAGGTCGGCCTGGCCCTGGTGGTGACGCGCCAGGATTTCATCCCGCTGTTTCATCACACCTATAGAGGCAACATGAGCGACTCGACGGTCTTCCGACAAGTTGTCGGGCGCATTAAGCGCCGCATGAAAGATCTGAACATGGATCTGGAGAAGCACACGCTGGTTTTTGATCGGGGATGCAACTCAAAGAAGAACTTGGCGCTCGTTGCCCGCTTGAAACTCCACTATGTCGGCGCTCTTACTCCGTCCCATCACATGGATCTAATTCAAGACGCCGAAGCAGATTTCACTCCCGCCAGCGTTGGCGCCAAGACGTTATCACTCTATCGCGATAAGCGGACAATCTGGGGGGAGGAAAGGACCGTTGTTGTTTTCATCAGCGAGAAGCTCAAGGCCGGCCAATTACGCGGAATCTACCAAGCATTGAAGAAGCGAAAACTGGCCCTGGGCCAGCTACAGCGGAGCCTGGCCAACCCAAGAGCCAAGCAGCAAACTCGCGAGCAGGTAGCCGAGAAGATCGACAACCTACTCAAGGGGCAGTTCATGAAAGACTTGCTTACCTATGATCTCAACGAAATGGACGATGGCCGTCTATCTCTGACCTACAGAACCAACAAGAGGAAGCTCGATCAGTTGGAAGACAAGCTCGGCTTCCGCATCCTCATGACTGACCGTCATGAGTGGAGCAGCGAGGAAATTGTGGTCGCGTTCTACGGACAGTCAACCGTCGAACAGGCATTCAAGAACATCAAGAATCCTTACCACCTGGCCGTTACCCCCGAGTTCCACTGGACCGATCAGAAGATAAAGGTCCATTACTTCTCCTGCATCCTTGGCTATCTCCTGGCCTCTCTGGTATGGCGAGAAGCCCGTCTCAAGTCAGCCTTTACCGGCACCTTGGACACCTTGCTCGACACCTTGAACAACATCAGGTTGGCAACATTGCTGGAAATGAGCGGCAAACGTGGCAAACCCAAGGCAACGCGACAGATTGAACAGATGACCGATAAGCAGAAATGCTTGGTGGATGACCTGAATCTAGCCCATGTACACGAGAAACCGCTCAAGATCGAGGGCGTCAGTGTATACAACTAACTCGCATTCTAACCGGCTTTGTCACAACCACTTACATCATTCCGACTGCTGTCTCAAAATAAACTCACGCTAGACGCCTACCACTCCTTGCCGTGACATTCGTAGCACGACACCCCGGTATCGCCGCCCCGGAGATCATCTCCATGGCACGCCGTGCAGTTGTTCTC
>CAZXBD010000187.1:0-4637 GCA_964638305.1 uncultured Geobacteraceae bacterium
CAATCTCACGGACCGAATCCAGCAGCACGCCATCAAAGTCAAATATCAGCATTGGCTTATTCATAACTTCTTTGATCAGAATTTAGGCTCAAAAATTTTTAGATGCTCTTGCAAACTAAAGGCAAAAGGTTTTAGGTGTCAGGCTGACCGCTTGTGTCAACCTGAGGCCGTTTTTACGTATCCTCCTGACACCTGAAACCTAACACCCGAAACCTTACTAGCTACCCAGCTTCAACCGGCCCAGATTATCCCAGGGTTACGGCATGGAGTCCAGCAGCCTTTTGTATTCATTGTAGCGGGATAGATAAAAGGGAGTTGCCTCGGGGTTGGGCTCCTGCTGCCGCTCGACCTTGACGGCCCTGGTTACTGCATCGGTGTGGTCCCGGTATGCGCCAACGCCGATGCCGGCACTCATTGCAGCCCCGCGTGCACCTATTTCAGTGCCATCCGGAACCTCCATCGGCAACTGAAGGGTATCGGCAAATATCTGAGTCCACATTCAGGATCCATTACTGATAAGCGAGTTGATTAGTGCAATATTACAAAATACCAACAACTGTTCACGAAGCTGACTCTTTCCGGCTGATGAGGTGGTTTGATGCAGCGGCGGTCAGCAATGCAGCACCAATGACCAAGGTCTGGAAATAAGCTGGAACAAGCGTTAACATCCCCACCGTCAGAGCCATAATGATCAGAGCGCCAATGAATGATCGAAGGACCCTGCCTTCACCACCGCTGAAAGCTGTACCGCCAACCAGGACAACAAGGATAGCATTGAGTTCCATTCCATCTCCTGAAAGTGGATCGCCCAGTGACATGAAGCTCGATCGAGCAATGCCGGCAAGTGCTGCCGTAACACCTACGATTATATAGAGTAAGAAAACTACTCTATTTGTGTTGATCCCGGACAGAGTAGCAGCTGTGGGATTGCCCCCGGTCGCTGCTGCATACTTACCAAGTAAAGTCCGGTTCTGGGCAATGACGAGGACGAGAATGACCCCTAAAGCAATCCAGAAAGCCATTGGAAGGCCTAACAACACTCCCTCTCTGCCATACGAATTAAACCAGCTTGGCATTGTTAAACCACCACCTGATTTGATCGCTGAAACACCGTCCTGCACCAGAAGCAATGCAATTCCTTTGTAAAAACTAAGCGTTATCAGCGTTGCGATCACAGGCGTAATTTTAAGCCTGACGACCAGAAATCCGTTGATCACTCCTAACCCGGCACCAGCCACTACCGTGATTGCAAAGGCGAGGACGAACGGAACACCGTTGATTGCGAGCAAGGCGTAGATGACTGCACTCAAGCTCATTGCGCTGCCGACAGAGAGGTCGATATAGCCCGAAACCATTAGCAGGCAGAAGGCACCCGAGAGTGTGATCAGCGGTGCAGACACCCTGAGAATATTGATGATGTTCTTCTTGTACAGGAAGTTCCCGCGTTCAAAAAGGCCATAGCTGTCAAGATTCGCAGCACTCAATCCAAGGATGACTGCCACAAGTACAAAGTAGATGTAATAGTTGCGCAGGAACTGTGCAATACGGTTACCTGGTGTGGTCACGGGTTGATCAGGAGTAGATGGTATCGACATAAAGTCACCTGTTTCTCCGGGCGAGTGCCCATGTTTGTGTCACAATTGCGAGGAAAACGGTTATGCCTTTAAGGGTGAACTGCCAATCTGGTGACAAGACCATACCTGTCGCAGCCGAGGTCACGATAGCAAGGATAATTGCACCAAAGAACATTCCCACCACTGATCCAAAGCCCCCAACGATGGAGACGCCGCCTAACAGTGAAATCACCAGCGCATCGAATTCCATCAACATCCCGCGATTCGAATATCCGGATTTAAATTCTGAAGACAAAAGAATTCCCACGATTCCTGCGATGGCTGCACTGAACAAATACAGGTAGGTTAGGTGCCTGGATCTATCGATGCCGGATAACCGGGCTGCTATCGGGTTCGAACCAAGCCAAAAGGTTATACGACCAAAAACCATCTTCCTCTCTATGAAGATAGCGACAAGGAGCAAAAGTGTCATAAAGACCACGGGGAATTTAATCGACGTCCCAAACATCGTCAAATTTCCAAGAAAACCAAATTCCTCCGGAAGATTGGTGTTTCGCTGCGATCCTTGAGTGATAACCTGTGCAATGCCCCGTGCCACCAACATCGTTCCGAGCGTCACTATGATTGATGGAATACGGAAACGAACGACAAAGAGCGCATTCAAACCACCGATCATGAGAGCGCCGCCTAGTGCGCACAGGATTGCGAGCCAGTAAGGTAATCCCATTCCGATTGATAGAGGGTTCGTACCGCCGGTTGACTGGGCGAACCAGACGCTTAGAACGCCCGACAGGGCAACAATACCCCCAACTGACAAATCGAAGTTCCCTGACACAAGGAGAAACGTTACCCCGACACCGAGTGAAATGACCGCCCAGTTATTGGTCACCAGGTTGAGCAGGTTGAGCCACTGGAAAAAATTTGGCACCAAAAGAGAGGCAACCAGAAATAACGTGATCGCCACAACCGCTACAAATAGCGTGATAAACGTGCCGTCGCTCATGCGGTGACGCGAAACCGTCCTGCCGGCTTTTGTAGAATCACTCATTTCACACAACTCCTTCCCCGCCCGTCACAATATTAAGAATGTGTGATACGTCGACATCGGCATTATTAATGATTTCAGACTTAAGAGAACCCGAGTACAAAAGGAAGATACGATCACAGATCCCAAGTACTTCTTCGAGCTCCGAAGAGAAGACAGCGACCGATTTTCCTTCATCGGCCAAGCTCCTGATGATATCATAAATCTCTGTTTTGGCGCCTACATCGACACCACGAGTCGGCTCATCAAGCAAGAGCAGGTCCGCTTGTGAAAACAAACACTTTGCGAGAACAACTTTCTGCTGGTTCCCGCCTGACAGCTTCTTCACGTGTTTATCGATCGAATCAGTAGCAATGCTGAGCTGGTTGACATAGTCGACAGCAGCTGTCTGTTCATCAAGAGACCGGAATATACCTCTGTCCGACATTCGGTGCAAATTCATAACTGGAATGTTTTGACGAATTGTAAGTTCGGTGAACAAACCTTGTGTTCGTCTTTCCTCCGGAACCAGTGCGATGCCCGCTGCAATTGTGTCTTTCGGCGACCTTCCAATCTCCTGGCCCTTGAACAGGATTGAACCGGAGACTTCATCAGCTCCGAACAGAGCTCGGGCGATTTCGGTTTTTCCAGCCCCGACGAGTCCGTAGAAACCGACGATTTCACCTCGGTTAATATGGAACGAAACGTCCTTGAGCAGATTATTTGTCAATCCTTTTGCTGTTAGAACAGCTTCTTTTCTGACAGTTGTACTGGGTGTGTAGCTTTGGAACACACTGCGTCCGATCATCATTTCAATCAACGCTGACCGCCCCGCGATATCCTTCAGCAGCTTCGTAGCGATGTGCTTTCCATCTCGAAGCACTGTTACGGTCTCGCCAAGCTGCAGGATCTCATCCAGTTTGTGTGAAATGAAGATGACTGTCACAGCCTCCTTCCTCAAACGCCGTATCACTCCGAATAACCGTTCGACCTCTCGCTCAGACAAAGCCGCTGTTGGTTCATCCATGATAATTACGTTTGCTCCGGAGGATGCCGCACGAGCTATTTCGATGATTTGCTTCTGTGCAACACTTAACGACGAGACTCTGGCCGACGGGTCGATGGAAGGCTCAATCGCTTTGAGTGTCCGGATCACGCGATCGTCGAGGTCGGATTTAATCAAAAACCCAAAGCGACTTCGCTCCATTCCAAGTGTGAGGTTTTCCAATACTGTAAGTTCGTCGACGACGTGAAGCTCCTGGAAGAGTGTGGCGATGCCTGCTTCACGTGCATCTTGCAGATTTTTTGGCTTGTATTCCGAACCGTTTATTCTCATCGTTCCGCTGGTGGGGAGCAATGCACCTGTCAACATTTTGATAAGTGTCGATTTTCCAGCACCGTTTTCACCTACCAGGCAATGGATCGTACTGCTTTCGATTGAGAGGCTTACATCGTCTACTGCCCTTACACCGGGGAAGTCCTTGGTGAGTCCGTGGATCGAAAGAACGGGTGGTGGTTGTTTTTCTGTCAAGGTGGCTCTCCGTCACCCCGGGTCGCAGCAAAGTTTAAATGACACTGCTACCCGGTTGAATTTGTAAGTTATTTCTATGAACTGATGGTGGAGTAGGAATAACCCCACTCCGACCACCGTTGCTCTCTAAAATACCTGGTGATCAAAGGGGGTTCCATTTTTGACCACCAGGCTATCAGGCCGTTTTCTTGTTACTTGCCGAACTGATCAGCGAGCCACTGTTTTGCTGTAGCTTCAGGCATTGACCAGTAGGAGATAGTGTAGGCCTTGTAGAAAAATTCCTCAGCAGGGATTTTCGAGGCTGCAACTTTGCCATTCAGGACATCCATGATTAGATCGACGCGTCCGCGTGCAGTTTCAATCGGTGGTAAGCCCATGGAAAGTTTGAGGCTGGAATTGGGATCATAGACTTCACGGAATTCAACACTGTCGAAGTCTACACTGGCAACGATTTCGGTCAAGGGCCTGCCGTTATCGAACTTGCCGCGGCCCAGTTGAGAGAGGCCAG
>CAZXBD010000188.1:0-8373 GCA_964638305.1 uncultured Geobacteraceae bacterium
TGTGCTGTGGCGGTCTGCTCGAAGAACCGGGCAAGATTGTCCTCGGTGGTCCGATGATGGGCTTTACCCAGCTCGGGTTCAATGTCCCCGCGACCCGGGGTACTTCCGGGTTGTTGCTGCTGCGTAACGAAGATGTTGTCCTTCAGCCGGAAGGGCCCTGTATCCGCTGTTCACGCTGCGTTCAGGCCTGCCCTATGCATCTTTTGCCGACCACAATTGCCGCCTATGCCCGACGAGACCTGCTGGCAGAAGTTACTGAATATTGCGCGATGGATTGTATCGAATGCGGTAGCTGCAGCTACGTTTGCCCGGCAACGATTCCACTGGTACAGGCGATTCGTTATGGCAAGGCTGCCATCCTGGCTAAAAAGAGGAGCACTCAAATAAAGTGAGTCAGCAACTCTACCTTTCTTCTTCGCCACATATCCATTCAGGCGAAACCACCACCAGCGTGATGCGCGCGGTGCTCTACAGCCTGTTGCCAGCATGTGCTGTGGCGGTCTATTTTTTTGGCCCATCGGCGCTATCTGTCCTGTTGATCGCAACTTTGGGCTGTCTTGCGACCGAAGTGGTTTGTCAGCGCCTTATGGGACAGCCCGTAACAATTTTAGATGGCAGCGCAGCGATTACCGGTGTTCTCCTTGCCCTTAACCTGCCGCCGTCCAGCCCCTGGTGGCTGACTCTGCTTGGTGCCGTGATCGCCATTGTCATCGGTAAACAGGTTTACGGTGGTCTCGGCTCCAATCCTTTCAATCCGGCCCTTGTGGCCAGGGTTGTGCTGCTTATCTCTTTTCCCGTGCAGATGACGACCTGGTCGGCCCCGGCTCCCCTCGGCTCCGGCCTTGACCTGGTGACAACCGCGACTCCTCTGGGCGAGTGGAAAAACGCCGTCATGCTGACCGGGCAAATGCCCGCCGAAATGCAGGGCAGTATGGCAGGTTATTTCCTCGGCAACATGCCCGGTTGTATCGGCGAGGTCTCCGCGCTGGCGCTGCTGCTCGGCGCGGCCTACCTGTTTTATCGCCGCATCCTGACCTGGCATATCCCGACGGCTTACATCGGCACAGTGATTCTTTTCTCTGGACTCTTTTGGCTGGTCAATCCGGCGAAATATCCGGACCCGGCTTTTCACCTGGTGACAGGGGGGCTTGTTCTCGGGGCGTTCTATATGGCCACGGACATGGTGACGACCCCGGTCTCGGTCAGGGGAATGTTGCTGTTCGGGGTCGGTTGCGGCTTGCTCACAGTGCTGATCCGGTTGTTCGGCGGGTATCCCGAGGGGGTCTCTTTTGCCATTCTGCTTATGAACGCGGCGACCCCTTTGATCGATCGTTACACACGGCCCAAGACCTTCGGTACACTACGCCAGGGGGTGGGGCAATGAACGGCATTCTGCGTCTGGTCCTGGTGTTGACCCTGATTACCACCGGCGCCGGTCTGATCCTGTCTATGGTTGAAACGGTGACCCGTGAACCGATCGCCGAGCAGCGCCGCCTGGAGACCTTGCGTGCGTTGCAGTCTGTGTTGCCGCCGGCTGATAACTCTCCCGATGAAGATACCGTACGGTTGCTGACAGGTCAGGACAAGCGGGGCCGTGACGTGTTGCGGACCTTTTACCGGGGGCGGCAGGCGGGCGAGTTGAGCGGCGTCGCATTTCAGGTCGTTGCTCCTGACGGTTATAGCGGCGATATCACAGTGATGGTCGGTATCGACCCTGAAGGAACGGTATCCGGCATCGAGATCTTGAATCATCGTGAGACCCCAGGTTTGGGCGACAAGATAGCTCTGCCAGTTTTTAAAGACATTTTTGACGGAAAGAACCTGGAGAATGCCGATTGGCGTGTGAAAAAGGATGGCGGCGAATTCGACCAGATCACCGGCGCCACGATTTCTCCGAGGGCCGTGGTCGGAGCCGTCCGCAAGGGCCTGGAATTCTTCCGTGACCATCATGTTGAGATCCTCGCTGCTGCTGAAGGAGACAAGCCATGACGCTGGGGCAGGTCTTTCGTAAGGGTTTCTGGCGAGAAAATGCCGTTTTCCGTTTGCTGCTTGGCCTTTGTCCGGCTCTGGCAGTGACCACCAGCGCCGAGAATGGCCTCGGTATGGGGCTGGCAACCACGTTTGTGCTGGTCTGTTCCAATATCGTTGTGTCCTCGCTTCGCAAGGTTATCCCGTCCAAGGTGCGCATCCCGGCCTTTATTGTCGTTATTGCCTCCTTTGTGACCGTGGTGCAGCTCTGCATGGAAGCGTACTTTTACGACCTGTATAAGGCTTTAGGGATTTTTATTCCGCTGATCGTTGTCAACTGTCTGATCCTTGGGCGAGCTGAAGCCTTTGCCTCCAGGAATCGTTTGCTCCCGGCTGTTGCCGACGGTGTTGGGATGGGGCTCGGTTTTACTCTGGCCCTCTTTGTCCTTGGTGCGGTACGTGAGCTGTTTGGTTCCGGCACCCTGCTGGGTTATGTCGTCTTTGGTTCAAGCTACAATCCCCTATTGTTGATGATCCTGCCTCCTGGTGCTTTTATCGCCATGGGTCTTTTGTTGGCTGTGATGAATATGATTGATGCACGTCGTCACTAAACAATACTCTTTCTGCCCGGCCTATTTCCAACGTGCGCTACTAGGGATTAATCGCCTCTAAGACAGCTAATTGCCGCATCTTTCCTTTGTCTTTGTAAGTACCTGACCAAAACACTCCTAAAGCCGCAAAAGTTGGGCGTTTGTGGCTCTTCAGATTGCATACAGTATACTGTATTTTTCCCTTGACAAAGAACAGCTTTTGTCCTAACTTGCTGTCGGCCGAAATGCCGAAAAGCTATAGTTGCGGCCTCTGAGTTTTGTAACCTCACCTGGCAGGAGGACCATATCAATGCTGGATAGTTATTTACCGATTCTTACCCTGATAATTATTGCCGTTTGCTTCTCAATCGGGGCGTCCATCTTTTCGCGTCTGGTCGGAGAGAGTAAGCCTTCGGCTGTCAAGCTGTCGGCGTACGAATGCGGAATGCCACCCGTTGGTTCTGCCCATGCGAAGTTTTCAATCAAGTTTTACATCATCGCCATGCTCTTTATCGTCTTTGATATTGAGGTGGTCTTCATGTACCCCTGGGCTGTCATGTTCAAGCGTCTCGGCCTGTTCGGTTTTGCCGAAATGGGCGTGTTTATTCTGATCCTTCTCGTTGGTTACATATACGTTTGGAAAAAAGGAGCTCTGGAATGGGAGTAGAGGAAACTCTGGGTAATAACGTTATTACCACGTCTCTAGACAAAGTCGTCAATTGGTCCCGGTCTCGTTCTCTCTGGCCCTTGACCTTTGGTTTGGCCTGCTGTGCCATCGAGATGATGGCGACCGGTGCCGCCCGTTTTGACCTGGACCGTTTCGGTGTGCTTTTCCGTGCTTCACCGCGTCAGGCTGACGTCATCATCATTGCTGGAACCGTGACCAAGAAGATGCTGCCGGTCATCCAGACCGTTTACGAGCAGATGCCCGAACCGCGTTACGTGATTGCGATGGGCGCCTGTGCCTGTTCTGGCGGTGTCTTTGACACCTACAGCACTGTACAGGGTGTCGATGAGGTTCTGCCGGTTGATGTCTACATACCCGGCTGTCCTCCTCGTCCAGAAGGTTTGCTGTACGGCCTCATGAAGCTCCAGGAGCAGATCATGAAGGAGCGTAACAGTTTCGGTGCTGCCATCGGCGTAGGCGAGCGGATCAACGGCTAATAAGCTTTAAATTAATAGGCAACTTTAACCTAGATAGACAGGATGCAACCGTTATGAGTGTACAGGCTGTTGTTGACAAGCTGAAAGCCAAGTTTGGCGATACGGTGCTCGAGACCATCGAGTTTCGTGGTGAGACCACTGTGGTTGTCAAAAAAGAAGAAATTGTCGCCGTCTGCAGCTTCCTCAAGGAAGATGTCGGCTTTAATTTTCTGACCGATCTCTGTGGTGTCGATTACATGGGTCAGGCTCCCCGCTTTATGGTGGTATACCAGCTCTACAATATTGGCACTCATACACGCCTGCGCATCAAGGCTCCGGTAGAAGAGGCCGATACCACGATAGACACCGTCAGCGGCGTCTGGGCAACGGCCAACTGGCTGGAGCGCGAGTGCTGGGACCTGATGGGAATTACCTTCAACAATCATCCTGATCCGCGCCGCATCTTGCTGCCGGAGGACTGGGAAGGGCATCCGTTGCGCAAGGATTATCCGGTGCAGGGCCCTGACCGCGAACCTTATCAGGGCCGACTTCAGTAAGAGTCTTTTCGCGTAAAATCAAGCATATTCTGAATATAGACGAGGCAGAGATATGGCGAATTTAGAAACCATGACCATCAACATGGGCCCACAGCATCCCTCCACTCACGGGGTTTTGCAGTTGGTTCTTGAGCTGGATGGCGAGATTGTCCGCAAAGCCACGCCGCATATCGGCTTTTTGCACCGTGGTGTGGAAAAGCTTTCGGAGCATCGCACCTATCATCAGGTGCTGCCCCTGACTGACCGGCTCGATTATCTGGCACCCATGCACAATAACCTCGGTTACGTGCTGGCCGTTGAAAAGTTGCTTGGTATCACTGATGAGATTCCTGAGCGTGCTCAGGTTGTACGTGTCCTACTTGCCGAGTTGACCCGTCTCAAGAGTCACCTGGTCTGGCTGGCATGCCATGCTCTCGATATCGGTGCCATGACCGTGTTCATCTATGCTTTCCGCGAGCGTGAGCACATCATGAACATTTATGAGAAGGTTTCCGGCGCGCGTATGACGACCAACTATTTCCGTGTTGGTGGTCTCTCGGCTGATCTTCCGGCTGGCCTGGAGCAGGAGATTCGTGATTTTACCAATGCGATGCCTGGTCATATCGATACATATGAAGGCCTGCTGACTGGCAACAAAATCTGGCAGAAACGAATTCAGAATGTCGGCGTGATCAGCGGTGAAGACGCCATTGACCTGGGTGTTACCGGCCCTTCGTTGCGCGGTTCCGGTGTTGACTGGGACTTGCGTCGTGACCAGCCCTACTCTGGTTACGAGAATTATGATTTTAAAGTCATCGTGGAAGATGGCTGCGATACCTGGGCCCGTTATGTTGCTCGCCTCAAAGAAATGCATGAGTCGTGCAAGATTATTCACCAGGCGCTCGACAAGCTCAAGCCCGGCCCGGTTTTAGCTGATGCCCCCAAAATCGTGCTGCCGCCTAAACAGGATACCGTCAACACAATTGAAGGCCTGATTCACCACTTCAAAATTATCAGTGAAGGTTTCAAGCCTGACGCCGGTGAAGTTTACGTCGGTGTCGAGAACCCGAAGGGTGAAGTCGGTTTCTATCTTGTTTCTGACGGCTCACCAAGACCGTACCGGATGAAAATCCGCCCGGCCTCATTCATTAACCTCCAGGCCTTACCCAAGATGTGTGAAGGTTCGATGATTGCCGACGTTGTGGCTGTTATCGGAACTCTGGATATTGTCTTGGGCGAGATCGACCGCTAATCTGCTGCGAGGATAAGGAACCAGCCATGAGTGAAGCAGTCGAAGCAACCGTAGAAGAACAGGATACAGACCTGACCGGAGCAAATGAGATTCTCGACAAGTACGTCGATTTTCCCGGAGCTCTGATGCCTGCCCTGCAGGAGATTCAGGAATTTTACGGCTATATCCCTGAGCCGACCGTACATCTGACCGCAGAGAGGCTGAACATTTATACCAGCCAGATCTACGGCGTGCTGACATTTTATGCGCAGTTCCATCTTGCGCCGCGTGGCAAGTACATTGTCCGCGTCTGCATGGGAACTGCCTGTCACGTCAAAGGTGCTGGCCGGATCGCCGATGTCATCAAGGATCGTCTGGGTGTCGGCCATGCCGAGACCACCGAGGACCTGAAGTTCACCGCCGAGTACGTGGCTTGCATTGGTGCTTGTGGTATGGCACCGGTTATCATGGTTAACGATGGTACCTATGGTTCGTTGACTGTGCAGAAGACCGACGAAGTCATTCAAAAATACCAGCAGATGGATTGATAATAGACCGAGGATTTTATGGCCGAAACAGCTGAAAATATCCAAGTACTGATCTGTACCGGAACCGGTGGCTTCGCCTCTGGTGCCCAGGGCGTCATCGATGCTTTCGAATCCGAGTTTGAGAAACAGGGTGTCGAAGGCAAGATTGGCAAGCGCTGCGATATCAAGAAGACCGGTTGCCGTGGGCTTTGTGCCAATGACGTGCTGGTTGATGTCATACTGCCTGGCCAGGAAGCTGTGACCTACGATTTTGTGACACCTGAACTGGTTCCGCAGATCGTTGAAGAGCACATGCTGAAAAACGAGGCCGTCGAAAAGAAGGTCGCGGGCAAATACTACAACCAGTTTCTTGAGAAGCAACAGCGCATCATCTTCTCTCGTTGCGGAACCATCGACGCCGAGAGCCTGGATGATTTTCTCGCTCACAAAGGGTTCACCGGCATCAAAAAAGCTGTGACCATGGCCCCTGAGGAAGTTATCGAGGAAGTTAAAAAATCCGGTCTGCGTGGTCGTGGCGGCGGTGGCTTCCCTACTGGCGTCAAATGGTCTTTTTGTAGGGCGACTCCTGGCGAGAACAAATACCTGATTTGCAACGCCGACGAAGGTGATCCAGGTGCTTTTATGGACCGCTCGGTTCTTGAGGGCGATCCCTACGGTTTGATTGAAGGGATGATGATTGCCGCCTACGCGATCGGCTGTAAGTTTGGCTATGTTTATTGCCGTGCAGAGTATCCGTTGGCTATTAAGCGTCTGCAAAAAGCGATCGACGTCTGTACTGAGAAAGGTTACCTCGGTAAGGATTGCCTGGGGCTTGGTTTTGAATTTACGATGCGTATCAAGGCTGGCGCCGGAGCTTTTGTCTGTGGCGAAGAGACGGCTCTGATGGCTTCGATCGAAGGTGAGCGCGGTATGTCACGTCCTCGTCCACCTTTCCCGGCAGTTAAAGGCCTTTGGGGCAAGCCGACAAACATCAACAATGTTGAGACCTTTGCCAACGTCGCTTACATCCTTTACAACGGCGCCGATTGGTACTCTTCAATCGGTACCGAAGGCACCAAGGGTACCAAGATCTTCGCCCTGACCGGTAAGGTTAAGCATACCGGCCTGGTTGAGGTCCCTGCTGGAACCACCATGAAAGAAGTCATCTACGATGTTTGTGGTGGCATTCTGAACAACCGTAAATTCAAGGCCGTTCAGGCCGGTGGCCCTTCGGGTGGTTGTCTGCCGGCCGAAGCTCTTGATGCAGAAGTCGATTATGACTCACTGATCAAAGCTGGTGCCATGATGGGCTCTGGTGGCCTGGTCGTTATGGACGAGACGACCTGTATGGTTGATATCGCCCGCTTCTTCCTCAACTTCACCCGTGTCGAGTCTTGCGGTAAATGTATCCCCTGCCGTATCGGTCTAAAGATCATGCTTGAGATTCTCGAGCGGATCACTCAGGGCGAGGGTCGTGAAGGCGATCTCGAATTGCTCGAAAGTATGGCCTACGACATCAAGAAGAGCTCGCTCTGTGGCCTTGGCCAGACAGCGCCGAATCCGGTTCTCTCTACTCTCCGTTATTTCCGCCATGAGTACGAGGCGCATATTAAAGAGAAAGAGTGTCCGTCACATGCCTGTAAGCCACTGCTGCACTTCAAGGTCATTGAAGAGAAGTGCAAAAAGTGTGGTATCTGCCCACGCGTTTGCCCGGTCGATTGTATCGCCTGGGAAAAAGGTCAGGTTGCAGTGATTGATCGCGAGGCGTGTACAGAGTGTACATCCTGTTATGACGCCTGCCGTTTCATGGCAATCGAATAGTCATTATTTTAGAGATTTTATCTTACGATAAGAGGACACGATGGTTAACCTGACAATCGACGGTAAACAGGTCACAGTCAGCAAGACGGCTACGATTTACGAAGCTGCCAAAGAGGCCGGTATACATATTCCGGTGCTCTGCTATGCCAAAAAACTGCTGCCTTATGGTGCCTGCCGGGTCTGCCTGGTGGAAATTGAGCAGATGAAGGGGCGCCTGATCCCTTCCTGCACAACGCCGGTCAGCGAAGGCATGGTTGTGACGACCACCTCCGAAGAGATCAAGAAGGTTCGTAAAACCGTGATGGAGTTCCTGCTGGTCAACCACGTGCTTGATTGCCCGGTTTGCGACAAGGGCGGCGAATGCGACCTTCAGGACCTGGCTTATGAGTTCGAGTCGATTTCTAACCGCTTCGAAGGCGAGAAGTTCGACCTGCCGACTGATGAAGTCAACCCGCTGATTGAACGCAACATGAATCGTTGCGTACTCTGCGGCAAGTGCGTCCGCGTTTGTGACGAAATTGTCGGTTACGGTTCCTACTCATTTATTAATCGCGGCT
>CAZXBD010000189.1:0-1804 GCA_964638305.1 uncultured Geobacteraceae bacterium
CACCGCAGAAATTCTTCTAAAGCTCATCCCGCTGTTGAAAGCGCAGGGAATTCAAACCCTTGAAGAAGCACTGATCGCTTCGAGTCAATCGCCTTTTGCCAAAATCAAGTATTGAACCAAAAACTATTCCCGAAGCCGGCAGTAGCGATAAAATACGTGAAGAAGCTTGACAAACCGGCTCTGTACTGGTGTACTTAAACGTCTGGTTTTACAGGACAAATGATACATTTTACCGTTGATGTTCCGCATCCCGCAATCCATCAACGCTTATTGTTCAATCCAACCCGTGGAGGAGACAGATGAAAAAGCTGAAGTTTCTCGTTGTATTGTCCCTGGTCGCTCTCTTTGCGACTCCCGCCCTCGCTGCAGATACCATCAAAATCGGCTTTAACATCCCGATGACCGGAGACATCCCGGAAGTTGGGGAAGGCTCCAAAAATGCCGCTGAAATGTACCTCGCAGATATCAACGGCGCCGGTGGCCTCGAGGTCGGCGGCAAAAAGTACATGCTTGAGTTCGTCTACATGGACAACGAGTCTAAAGCCGACTCGGCAGTCAACGCTGCCCTCAAACTGATCGAGCAGGAAGAGGTCGTGGCGATTATCGGCCCCAACTCCTCCAAGCAGGCCGTGCCTGGCGGTGGTACCGCTAACGAAAACCGTGTGCCAATGATCAGTCCCTGGTCGACCAATCCTAATACCACGCTGGACCGTCCCTGGGTTTTCCGCGCGGCCTTCCTCGACCCCTTCCAGGGTCCGGTAGTTGCTGACTTTGCGGCCAAAAAGTTCGGTGCCAAGACCGCAGCGGTGCTCTTCGACATCGCCAACGACTATTCTGTCGGTTTGGCAGAAGTATTTAAAGCTGCCTGGGAAGCCAAGAATCTCGGCCCAGTCGTCGCCTACGAGTCGAATGGCACCAAGGACCAGGATTTCTCCGCCCAGCTGACCACCATCATTGCCGCCAAACCTGACTTCATCTTTGTGCCGGAAAACTACAACCAGGTCGCCCTGATTATCCCGCAGGCGCGTGATCTCGGTTACAAGGGCCCATTCATGGGTTCCGACGCCTGGGGCACCCCGGATTTGGTCAAACTCTGTGGCGAGCAGTGCAACGGTCAGTACTTCTCAACCCATTACGCTGCAGCCGGTGCCAAGGGTGCGACCAAGGTCTTCATCGACCGCTACATGGCAAAGTACGGTTCAGAACCAGCTGACTACGCTGCCCTGACCTGGGATTCCATCGGTCTGATGGTGGAAGGGATCAAGAACGCCGGTATGGTCGACTCCAACCCGCGCAAAATGCGCAAAGCCATCCGTGACGGTCTGGCCGCCATCAAGTCTTTTGACGGCGTCACCGGCTCGTCCAAGTTTAATGAGCAGGGCGACCCGATCAAGTGCGCTGTCGTGGTTAAAGTCTCCGACGAAGGAACCTTTGTCTTCGAAGAGTCCGTTTGCCCATAACACTCCAGTAGCATAGTTCGAAAAAAGCGGGGGTCTTTGGATCCCCGCTTTGCTGTGCCTAAAAAATGTCGCCACAGGCGGCCTTGCAACTCCAACGTTTTTTAAGGAAGAATTTCTGTGGATTTCATTATTCAGAATGTCCTGAATGCTCTGCAATGGGGGAGTTTTTACGCTCTCATTGCTCTAGGCTACACTCTGGTTTACGGGGTACTGCGCCTGATCAACTTTGCCCATGGCGATATTTTCATGGTCGGAGCCTATATCTCTTTTTTCGTGGCGAGTTTCCTTATCGGCCCGATCGCCGGGCTCTCCCCGGTGATGGCCTTCGTCATCACTGTGCCCCT
>CAZXBD010000190.1:0-3046 GCA_964638305.1 uncultured Geobacteraceae bacterium
AATGGGAGCACCACAGTTGCCGGCCACCGGTGCGCGTGGAAAAGCACATCGTGCGGTACGCGGCCATCTGGCGCGTGGTTCGTATCGAGGGCGCTCACATGCCGGCACGATCTTGTAATATACCTCATGCGGCGTCTTGCCACTGAGCGACGAGTGCGGGCGACTATGATTGTACCAATTCGCAAAAGACGTGAGTTCAGAGTCGAACGCGCCCGCGCGAAGTGGTACGAGAATGATCCGCGTACATTCGCTCTTCAGACTCAGGATGAATCGCTCTATGAGCGCGATACTCCCGTGCTGGCCAACGGCGCCGAAGCGGGGTGTGATCCCATTGCGATCACACCAGTCCTTGAATACATCGCACCAGAACTGCTGGCCTTTGTCGCAGATAATGTATTTTGGCGCCGTGCTGGCGTTGGCGGTAGCGCTTTCGAGGAAGGACTGAATAGATAAGGATGTGGGGTTATCCCCAAATAACGCAAAGCCCACGACGCGTCGGGAGCAGTGGTCGATGACCACTGCCACCCACCAGCAAAACGGCCAGCACTGGGGTAATGCGAAGGGCAACCACGGAGTCCAAAAGCCCGCCGATGTCGGAACGGCCGTGAGGTCGACATGCCAGACATGGTTGGGGCGATCGGCGGTTACGACGCGTGTGGATGGCGCCGCCCCCTCCGGGCGGGGTTGTGGAGTTTCTTTCAAAATCCGCCCAACGGTCGATACGCCCAAGTGCAAACCTGCCCGGCACAGCGTCTCGGCGATCTTGACCTTTCCCATGCTGGGACTTAAGGTTTTCAGTCGTTGTACGATGCAGCGAACGAAGTCGGGGAACTTGTTGACGGGCTCGCGCAGCTGCAACAGAGCATCGGGTCCGTTTTCATCGATGCGTTTGATCCACGAGGCAATCGTAGCTGGCGTGACGAGGAAGGTATCGGCGGTTTGTTTGAGAGACCAGCCTCGCGCGGCACGAAGCTCAAGAACGGCCATGCGCTCGTGCGGACCATAATGCGGCCGGCGCTGAGGCGCGAACTGCGCCATCCGAATATCCTTGACGCGGAGTTCTTCGCGCAGCAGGGCACACTCTTCGTCGAGCCTATTGTTTTCCGCCGCCAGTCGTACCCGCGCATTGATGCTGTCAGCTGCCCAGGCTCGTGCGTATACAATCGAGTAGTACCCGAAAAGCGGGGCAGGCCCTGGGCCAGTGCGATCGCGTAAAGCACCGCCGATTTGACGCAGCCCTGCCAGCCTTTGGGAAGCTGGATCCGCGGCGGCTGAGGGTCAACGAGCATTGTGGCCTCCGAAAACGAGTTCTGTAAGAATCCGACGTTGAAGGATACAATAAGGACTATCGATTCAACAGCTTACGGTCCGGAAGGTCGACCCAAAGAATCGGTGGACCAGGACACCACGCATAAAGGCTATGCCGCGCTCGTCATGATACGACATGCTGGCTTGCTTATTCTTTTTTTGTCCCTTATTTTCTTGTAGATGTCCCTTAGTTGTCCTATAGTGGCTTATGAGACAGATTTAGAGACAAATATGAGCGCCCGGAAAAACGATAAGCGAGAAGAACACTATAGAGAGATTGTGGACGTTCTGGAGACTCATCCGGAAGGGATTCATCGTGGTGAACTCTCCGATCTTCTTAAAATATCTATAAATGACAAGACGTTACAAAGACGACTTGCTGATCTTGCCAATGAGGGAAAGATCAGAATAGAGGGCATCAAGAGAGGCACCAAATACTTCCCGATCTCTCATAAATTAGGGACAGAAGAACCGACATTAAGGGACAGAAAGAACGCCATTTTCTCTGATACAAGCAACACTGTCTTTAAATTTCTGGATAAGCCCCTGCATTCCCGCGACAAAGTGTCCTATAACCGGAGCTTTGTGGAGAGCTACGCCCCTAATGAGACGATCTATGTCCCTATCAAGCAGAGAGACCTCCTCAATAAAGAAGGCAAGCGCTTTGACGAGGAACTGGCCGCCGGGACCTATGCCCGCCAGATCAGCGAGCGCCTGCTGATTGACCTGTCTTACAACTCCAGCCGACTGGAGGGGAACACCTACTCAAAGATCGACACACAGAGATTGGTCGAGGAAGGCATTTCGGCTGACGGCAAGATTCATGAAGAGACGGTGATGATCATGAATCACAAGGAAGCCATCCTGTTTCTGATTGAAAATGCCGCAGACATCGAGCTAAACAGCTTTACCCTGCTCAATCTCCATAATCTGCTTTCCCAGGATTTACTGAGCGACCCGGCAAGCTGCGGCGCGATCAGAAGGATTGAAGTTGATATTGGCAAGTCGGCCTATAAACCCCTGAACAATCCCCATATCCTCAAAGAGATGCTGGAGCTTATCCTGCTCAAAGCCCGCAAGATCCATGATCCCTTTGAACAAAGCTTCTTTGTTCTGATCCATCTTTCCTACTTGCAGGCCTTTGAAGATGTGAACAAGCGAACGGCGCGCCTTACCTGCAACATCCCCTTCATCAAAAACAATCTTTGCCCCTTAAGCTTCACCGATGTTTCAAGGGATGATTACAGTGCCGCTCTCCTGACCATCTACGAGAAAAACGAAATCGGTCCCATGCGGGAATTATTCTGCTGGGCCTATTCACGCTCCTGTAATCAATATGGCGTCGTCAAGGACTCCCTCGGCGAGATCGACGCTTTCCGCATACAGTACAGGAGCCAGCGCAAAGAAATCATGGGACAGATCGTTAAACAGAAGTTGCATGGCAGCGACGCTGAACAATTGATCAATAGCTACTGCCAAAAAAACAATATTGAAGACACTGATAAATTCACCGCCATGACGCTGGCCGATCTCTCGGCCCTCCATGCCGGTGCCATCATTGGTCTGGGCATCACCGAAGATCAGCTCACGGCTTGGCAAGAAAACGAGACGCAATAAACGAGTTATTACGCTGTCCCTACCAGAAATTGAATCCGTATCTCAATTCCTACTCAGGGCACAGAGCCAGCTCAACAAATGAGAAGGAACTGGTTCAGCTTGGATATAGATTTTCCCGGTA
>CAZXBD010000191.1:0-22293 GCA_964638305.1 uncultured Geobacteraceae bacterium
TTTATGCGGTGGTTCCTGAACATGCAGCAGCTCATGATCGGAGGCAACACGCTTGAGAACCATGATACTGACAGGCTCGTCAATCAATGCACGGCGACAGGCAGTCTCACATGGATGAGGACAAACGCGACCGCAGACCGCAGGAATCGGCATACGATTGCGGATGGTCCCGAGTGCCTCGTCGTGACGATAGTCCTTTATTTCCTCAATATAGGCAGGGATATCAATGTGCGCCGGACAGCGATCCATACAGGGTGCTGTCAGCTTGTCGCGATAACCCTTGGCATGCTTGCTTTTGCGCTCACCGCGCAGGAAGGCCAGGTAGTCATCACGGAAATATTTAACCGTATCGAGAATCGGCCTGGCCGCTGTCATGCAGAGTGTGCACTTACAGTTGTCGAGCAGATCAGACAGCCCGGTCAGGGTGTCCAGGTCCTTCTCTTCGCCGTGTCCGGCAAGAATCCGTGCCAGGGTATCCATCATGACCCGCGTCCCACGCTTACCCGGGGTGCATTTGGCACAACAGTACTTCTCCTGAACACGCTTCATATACTCAGCGGCCATAGTGACAATATCGACATCTTTGTCCAGGACGATCACACCGTCCCAGCCCATGAAGGCGCCTACGTTGCCCTCGTTAAGATAGTTGCCCGGCAGCTTGAATGCAGCTGCTTCCGGCTCACCACCCTGCCGATTGTCGATCACCTTGCCGCCCCAGCTGGAAAAAACTACTTCAGCCAAGTTGAACCTCCCATTCCGGTCAGCTTTTTGACACAAGAGAACCACAGCAAAAAAGCGCCTCAGCGCTTGTTTGTCGCAGTTCGTGCCAGTAAAGTTTCTCTCTATTCATCTTGTATACAGTATGCAGCTAAATACCACAGGGATAGCGGGGAAATCAAGGGAAATTTAAGTGTTGAAGGCTGCTTTTTCAGGGGGTTTCCAGATGATTGACGCAACCCGTTTGTGTCCGGCCAAATCTTGACAACAAGGCCAGTCTGCTTCCCTTGAGGTTTCGGGAGTCAATTGACGATGAGCGCGAGCACTGCTGGTTCAGTGTCAGGGAAAGTCGGGAAAGGGAGTGACGATGAAGTACGCCTGTTCTTTTGAGCCTTCTCCGCTGAAAAATTCCCAGGTTTGGTCAAAACTGAAGGTTTTTACGGTGACCGATGGTAGGAGATAATAATCCATTTCCATGGTCGTATCGAAACGCCACCCCTCCGCGGACCTCTTGATATCGAGCAGCCTGACATCCACGATGTGAATGTCTTTCAGCGTTCTAAAGGTTTTCAGGAATTCCTGAGCATATTCCGGTTGCATAAGGCTGGCGGCAACTTGATAGCGTTTCCAGCGCAGGGCGTTCATGAAATCATCCCGGCTCATCTCGCCGAGATCCTCTGATGGTTTGGCGGGGCCGCTACATGCCGTCATCATCAAGACCAACACCAGAAGTAAGCCGCGCCACCCTTTAGCAAAATTCAAGACCACTGGTTTTCCCTTTCCGTCGTTTGCCCTTATGCAGTGGGGATAAAACCCAATAGGTGTGCTAAAGGGTCATAATGTCGAGTGTTGTACCAAGTTTGTTCCAGCTGTTGTCAGCGAGCCAAAACTTACTGCAGATCAAAAGTTTCGTTGGACTACAGTAGCATTAATGACCATCTCAGGGCAGTTGAAATACAGCAGCCCGGTCAACAGCCGGAGGTCAGGGCGCACTTTCCGGCCCCTGACGCCGGATTTTTTGACCTGTAGCGTTCCGTCGAATCGTTTCCATTAGCGTAACGGCCAGCTCCACTTTACCGAAGGGCGGAATCAGGTAGTAGCCGCCCAAGCCGAACTTCTTTCCGGCCTCTATCAACTCCCGCGCAATCGCCATTCCTTCGCTGACCCCTTCTTCTCCGGATTTACCACGCATCCTTTGCAGGACACTCTCCGGCAGGTGGATGCCGGGGACTTCATTATGCAGAAACTCGGCGTTGCGTTCACTGACCAGCGGCATGAGTCCCATCAAAACCGGAACCTGCAAAGAGGTTGTTGCCTGCATCAGCCGGCTCATGACCTCTATGTCATAGACCGGCTGGGTCTGGATAAATTGCGCGCCGGCTCCGATCTTTTTCCCCAGTTTGCGTAACTGGCCGCGGAGGTCGGCGACATTGGGGTTAAAGGCTGCACCGAGCAGGAAGGCAGTCTGCCCGCCGAGATCTGCACCATAGGTTGAGCGTCCACAGTTGAGGGCATCAAGCAGCTTGAGCAGCCCAACGGAATTAACATCGAATACGCTGCTGGCGCCGGTTTCGCCGCTGACCGCGACCGGGTCTCCGGTGATTGCGAGGATGGTGCGAATGCCGAGCAGGTGCGCGCCCATCAAATCAGAGTGCAGACCGATCAAGTTGCGGTCGCGGCCGGTGACATGAACGATCACCTCTGTCGCGGTTTCTTCCTGGATGAGGCTTGCCAGGGCGATGTTGCCCATACGTATGCGTGCCAGGGGGTTCTCCGCCAGGTTGATCGCATTGACTCCGGCGGCCGTCAAAACACGGGCCCGCTCGAGGGTTTTGCTAACATCGAGACCTTTGGGGGCATCAAGCTCAACAGTTATGATCGGCTGGTGTCCCCAGTCGGCGAGGAATTTGTGCGGTCGCTGCCCTGATGATGGCTTCGGTAGAATACTGACCGCTTTCGCTTCAGCTGTCGGGCGTGCTCCGGGGCTCTGCCCGGAGAGTTGCGTGGAAAGGGCCCGAATGTGCTCGGGGCCGGTCCCGCAACAACCACCGACCAGGTTGATGCCTGCATTGACCATTTCCTGGCCGTGGCTGGCACAATAATCAGGAGTGGCAAGGTAGAGATGGCGACCGTTGATATATTCCGGGAACCCTGAATTGGGGAAAGCCGAGATTGGCAGGCTGGTCGTTGCCGCAAGTCTTTTCAATACATGCAGAAGTTCGCGAGGGCCCGCCCCGCAATTGGCACCGATGGCTGCGGGAGTTTCTCCTGCAAGTCGCTCTGCAGCGGCTTCTATACTCAAGCCGTCACCGGTAAAGCCGCCTTCGTTGAAGGCTAGCTGTGCAATCGCCGGCAAGCCGATTTTGCGCGCCATCGCAAGGGCGATCTGTAAATCGGCCACGCTGCCGAAGGTTTCGAGGAGAAAGCAGTCGACGCCACCCTCCGCCAGGGCGGACATCTGCTCGTGTAGCAGGCCCTCCAGTGCTGATGCGGTCAGTTCCTCGCTCGCATTAGAGGGTTTAACAGCCGGGCCGATTGAACCGGCGACCCAGCGTGATTCTCCTGCCGCCGCCCGGGCCAGTTTCGCGCCGGTCATATTGATCTGTCGGGTTTTGCCCTCCAGGCCGAAACTGGACAAGCGCAGGCGGTTGGCGCCGAAGGTGTTGGTTTCGATGAGTTCGGCACCGGCTTCAACATAATCCCGGTGGACTTGCGAGACCAGTTCGTCGTCAATCAGGTTGAGATACTCGAAGACCGCATCAAGAGGGGCGCCGCGATGATAGAGCTGGGTACCCATGCCACCATCGCCGATGATGACGGGGCCATCTTGCAGGCGGTGTAGCAGCGCTTGTCGGCGGTTCGTGTTCATTCCTTCGCGTTTTCCCCAGCTATTCAAGGCTTTTGTGACGAAAGACCGGTGAGGATTTTCGTTTCCTCATTGTAGCGGTTAAGGTTTTTGGAAACCAGCGGTTTCCTCGACAAACTGGCGCAGGATCGCTGCCGTCAGACCCCAGATGACGTGTTGTTCAAACTGGTAGAAATCAACCAGGTGGGTGCGCCCGCGATGCTGCCAGTCTTCGACATGATGTACCGCCGGGTCGCGAAAATATTCAAGAGGGGCTTCGAAGGTACCGGCAATTTCAAAGGGGTCGTGCTGCAGGTTGTCGGGTTTCGGGATAGTACCGACGAAAGGGACGACGTGATAGCCATGTACGGAATAGAAATCGTCCAGGCGTCCCAGTATCTCGACCTGTGTTTGTGCAATGCCCAACTCTTCTTCTGTTTCGCGCAGGGCGGTCACACTCAAATCTGCATCTCCGGTATCATGGCCGCCCCCCGGAAAGGAGATCTCGCCGGCATGGTGCTCCAAATGTGCGGTCCGTTCGGTAAAGAGCAGGTAGTCACGATTCTTGCGCTGATAAAGGGGGATCAGCACGGCGGCCGGGCGCAATGCGCCCAGTGGTATGGTCTGTTTAGGAAAAGCCTGAAGATGGCTGGCCAGGCGGTTGCGATCAAGCATCAGACGGTTGTGCTGACAGCGTTCTCCCGCAACGCCGTAATGGTTGCGGCGTAGTCGTCGGTATTGAATACAGCACTACCGGCGACCAGAACATCTGCCCCTGCGGCAACGACTTCGCGGATGTTGTCAATCTTGACACCGCCGTCGACTTCCAGCTCGGTGGCAAGTCCGCGTTGCGTGATGCGTTGGCGCAGGGTGCGGATCTTATCGAGCGCCGAGGGGATGAAAGACTGGCCGCCGAAACCGGGGTTGACCGACATAACCAGCACCAGATCGAGGTCGTCGAGAATGACGTCAAGCGTCTCCACCGGTGTGCCCGGGTTGAGGGAGACGCCGGCTTTCTTGCCGAGGCTTTTGATGAGTTGAATGGTGCGATGCAAGTGCGGTACCGCTTCCTGATGGACGGTGATGATGTTGGCCCCTGCCCTGGCGAATTCCGGAATGTAGTGGTCCGGGTTCTCAATCATCAGGTGGACATCAAGGGGTTTCTGCGTGACTTTGCGCAGTGCATCAACGACAAGCGGACCGATCGTTATGTTCGGCACGAAGTGACCGTCCATGACATCAACGTGAATGTAATCGGCACCGGCCCGGTCCACGGCCTGAATATCGGCTCCCAGGCAGGAGAAATCAGCAGAAAGAATTGATGGGGCGATCTTGATCATGGGGTGCTCCGGTCAAAGGCTGGCCCGGAATGATCACGAGGACCACCAAGGGCACGAAGAAAAAATCAACAGCAGAACCTTTATAACCTATTTGAAAATACTTTGGCTAGTTTCGGGAAGGTATCAGGGCTAGTTTTTCACAAACCTTACTGCGAAAAAGGCATCCATGCCATCATGATGATGCGGCAAGGTGCGCACACTGCCGGTTTCGGTTGTCAGCTCCTGCCATTCTTCCGGTAACAGGGCGCTAAAATCTTCCTGTATAAAGTCGGGATGAGAGGCGAGAAAATCTTTAACGACGGCATCTGTCTCTGCTGTGGTGAAGGTGCAGACCGAGTAGAGCAGATGGCCGCCGGAGCGCAACAGGGGAACGACCTGGTTGAGGATGGTCCGTTGCAGCTCGGCCAACTCTTTGATGTCGGCCGGTTGGCGGCTCCAACGACTCTCGGGGTTGCGTCGCAGAACGCCTAGACCACTGCAGGGGGCGTCAACGAGAATGCGATCGAAACTCTTCTCATTGAGGAAGTCCGGTTTTTCAACGAGATCCCAGCAACGGGCTTCGATGCCCTGACAACCGATGCGCTTGGCTCCCTGATTGATCAACTCGACCCGTTGCGGATATTTTTCGAGAGCCAGGATCTCGGCCCGGTTTTCAGTCCTGGCAGCAATATGGGTGGTCTTGCCGCCGGGAGCGGCGCAGGCATCGAGGATTTTCTCCCCTGCTTGAGCGTCGAGCAGGTGTGCGACCAGCATGCTCGCCTCATCCTGAACCTGATACCATCCTTCACGGTCTCCGGGGAACGGTTGAGGGGCACGTTTTTCGACAATGATCCCCTCTGGGGCGTAGTGGCACGCCCTGGCAACGTGTCCAGCTTCTGCCAGTGCCGTGAGCAGGGCCTCGCGGTCAGTTTTCAGGGTGTTGGTACGCAGTGTCTGAGGTGCCGCTGAGGTGAGGGCTTCCGCCAACGCCCTGGTTTCAGTGTTGGGGAACTGACGCAGCAACTCCTTGACCAGCCAGCCCGGTAGGCTGCAAACGTGTTGGAGGTATGCGCGGAGGTCCTCCGACGTCGGCCAGTCGATAGAGTCCTTTTCCCGCTGCAGGGTACGCAGAGTGCCGTTGACCAGCCCGGCCACGCGGGCCAGACCAACCTGGTGGGCCAGCTCGACAGTGGCATGTACCGCCGCGTGCGGCGGGATACGATCAAGCTCCAGCAACTGGTAGGCACCGAGCCGCAACAGTCTCAGAGCTCCGGGCTCAAGACGCTGCAGCGGCTGGCGCGAGAATTTTCCCAGGGCAAAATCGAGACGACCGCGCAAGCGCAGGAGTCCATAGACCAATTCAGTAAGCAGCCCTCGCTCGCGAGGGTCCAGACCCGGATTGCGTTCAAGGAAGCTGTCCAGCAAGCGGTCGGCATAGCCCCCCTCCTCAACACGTTTCAGGATCTCGTAAGCACCATAACGAGCATCAACTTGTTTTGGTGGCCTGCTTTTGTTTGTCATCTTGAGCTCGCTGGTGGGTATTAGGGGTCAGGTCTACACATTCCACAAAAAATGCATTTTGTGCAAAAAATGTGGAATGTGTAGACCTGACCCCTAAGGCGCATAAAAAAGGGGGTAATGTAACCGGCCTATAAGAGATCGGTTGGGTTATCGTGTTCCGGCCGCGAGTTCTTCGAGACGACGGATTCGCTCGTCCATCGGTGGATGGGTGGCAAAGAGCTTTTTGACGCCACCGCCGCGCAGCGGGCTGACGATGAACATATGCGCCGTTGCCTCGTTAACCCGGGGCATTGGTTTGGCCTGGTTGGCGTTTTCCAGTTTGCGCAGGGCGCTGGCCAGAGAGAGCGGGTTGCCGCATAGCCGGGCACCGCCCTTGTCTGCTTCGTACTCCCGGGACCTGGATATTGCCATCTGGATCAGCATGGCCGCCATCGGTGCGATTATCGCCAGGGCGATCAGTGCGAACGGGTTGCTGTCCTCGTCATCGCGTCCAAACCCGCCGAAGATCGCTGTCCACTGGGCCATGTGTGCGAGGTAGGTTATGGCCCCGGCGATGGTTGCGGCGATCGAGCCGATCAGAATGTCGCGATGCATGACGTGGCTCATCTCGTGGGCCATGACCCCTTTCAGCTCATCACGGGAGAGGATATTCAAGATCCCCTCGGTGGCTGCGACCACTGCATGTTCGGGATTTCGGCCCGTGGCGAAGGCGTTTGGAGTCGGTTGAGGTAAAGAATAAACTTTCGGCATCGGCAGCTGGTTGGTCTGACATATTTCGGCGACCACATCAAAAAGCGGCCCGCTGGTTATCTGGCTGCCACGATACATCTTGATGACGATCTTATCGGAGAACCAGTAAGAGCCCATGTTCATGACCCCGGCCAGGACCAGGGCAATGAGAGCTCCCTGTTGACCGCCGATCATGCCACCGATAAGAACCAGGCCGAGGGTCAGGACGGTAAGCAGTGCTGCTGTTCGTAGTACGTTCATATGTGCAAAGCCTTATGCTTGATAAAGGTAAGAGAGTCGTTGCTGCTTTTATGTAGGGGCTAATGTAGGTACGATTCGACAGGAATCAAGGGTTTCCGGCCAGTTCGGTGTCGTTATCCAATCGTCGTCCCCGGTTCAAGTGGGTACCCCCGCAGGAAGTCCGCGGCTACCAGGCGTTTGCGCCCAGCCAGCTGCAACTCTTTTACCAGCAGCGTCCCTTTGCCGCAGGCGATGCGAACGCCACTTTTGTCTGCGGTCACAACGCTGCCAGGGTTGCCGCTGCTTTCATTCTCCGGGCTGGTACGGGCGAGTTTTAATAGTTCGCCGTTGATGGTCGTGTAAGCACCCGGCCAGGGATCGAGGCCGCGCACCTGATTGTGGATTTCCGTGGCCGATCGACTCCAGTCGATGCGACCATCTTCCTTCTTCATCATCGAGGCGTAGGTGCTCTGGTCATCAGCCTGCACTTCCCTCTGCAGGGCGCCTGCGCAGAGTTGCCGCAGCGTCTCTTCCATGGCCTCACGGCCGAGGCTTGCCAGGCGGTCGTGCAACTCGCCGGCAGTTTCCTCAGGACCGATCTGCAAAGCCTTTTTGACCAGCATGTCGCCGGTGTCGAGACCGACGTCCATGTACATGGTGGTGATGCCGGTTTCCGTTTTGCCGTCAACGATCGCCTTGTTGATCGGTGCCGCGCCGCGATATTCGGGCAACAGCGAGGCGTGAACGTTAATGCAGCCGTGGGCCGGAATCTCGAGCACGCTCTTCGGCAGGATCTGGCCGTAGGCGACCACCACGATCAGCTCTGGTTTCAGCGCCTCAAGTTCGGCGACCACCGCGGGCTCCCGTAGTTTGACGGGTTGATAGACCGGGAGGTCATATTTCAGGGCCAGTTCCTTGACCGGCGGTGCCGCCAGTTGCTTGCCGCGACCTTTCGGCCGGTCGGGTTGGGTGTAAACACCGACCAGGTTGCAGCCTGCATCAATTAAGCCCTGCAGGGTCTGCAGGGCGAAATAGGGGGTTCCCATGAAAACGGTTCGTAACTCTTGTGGCTGCATTACATCTGCTCCGTCATATGTTCCTGGATCTTCTTCCACTTTTTGCGGAACATGCTGCGTTTGAGTGGCGAGAGATGGTCGACGAAGAGAATCCCGTCGAGGTGGTCGATTTCGTGCTGGCAGGCGATCGCTGTCAGCCCACCGGCCTCGATGACATGGGTCTGCTCATCCAGGTCCTGGAAGCGGACCTTGACCGTGGCGCTGCGGTTGACCTTGGCATAGTATTCCGGCACCGAAAGGCAGCCCTCTTCCTCGAAGCACTCGCCTTCCTGATCAACAATTTCCGGATTGATCAGGATTAGCAGTTGACCTTCTTCATCCCGTGTCGAACAGTCAATCACGGTCAGACGCTTGCTGATGCCGACCTGCGGAGCGGCCAGGCCAACGCCGGGAGCGGCGTACATGGTCTCTGCCATATCGTGCGCCAGCTGGCGCAGCGAGTCATCAAATTCGGTGACCGGCGCGGCGACCTTTTTCAGGACCGGATCGGGGTAATGTCGAATCTTGAGTAAAGCCATAAAATTATTCCTTAAGCTGGGACGGCCCAACCATCGGCAGTCATTGAACCTTCAGTGTTTCTGACACCTCAATGATAGATGCGGGTTTCCCTGCAAGTCAACCATAGCGTTATTTGTCAAAAATGAGACTTGCATCATGAGAGGATTTTATGGTATTTGGCAGTTCTGATGTTATTTGATTGATTTTGTAATGTGATGAAATGGGGAGGGGGCAATGTCCTGCATCAAGGACTGGCCCGTGGCCGACCGGCCGCGGGAAAAACTTCTGTCTACAGGTTCCGCAACCCTTAGCGACACCGAACTACTGGCGTTGATTCTGCGTACCGGTCATGCCGCGAACGGCACCAGCGCGCTCGACCTTTCCCGTCAACTGCTGGCACAATTCGGTTCACTGCGTGTCATGTCGGCCGCTTCTGTTCCTGAGCTCTGCCAGGTGCCCGGTATCGGTCCGGCCAAGGCCGCTGAAATCCTGGCTGTCGGTGAGCTGGCCCGTCGATTTTCTGCCACCCCTCTCTCTCCGGGAGCTCGTTTCACAAGCTCCCGGGAAGTCTTTGCCCATTTCCACGAGCGTCTTCGCGATCGCAAAAAGGAAGTCTTCCTCACATTATTGCTTGATAGCAAAAATCGGGTTCTTCGTGAAATTCAGATTTCCGAAGGGAGTCTAAATGCCAGCATCGTTCACCCCCGGGAGGTTTTCCAACCGGTGATTCGTGAATCCGCGGCGGCCGTGCTTTTTGTGCACAACCATCCATCGGGAGATCCGGAACCCAGTCGCGAAGATCTTGATTTAACAAACCGTTTGCGTGATGCCGGCGCGTTGATGGGGGTGCGTGTTCTCGACCATATTATTATCGGCAGCGGCCGATATATCAGTCTGGCAGATCAAGGTTTGCTCGGATGAGTCGGATATTTCCGGGCCTTATTTATTGCGGTGTGTTTTGCGTTCGCTCAGGAGGGGAAATGTTAATGGAATCTGGGAGAAGGGCTTTAGGTTTTACGCTGGTTGAAGTGATGGTCTCGCTGGTGATTTTCCTGATTGCCAGCATGGCGCTGCTACCCTTGCTGACAGCCACCCTGCAGGTCAACCATGACAATAATCTGCATGCCCAGGCGCGGCGGTTTGTCAGCGAGGTGATGGCAGAAATGCAAGTGGTTGATTACGCCAGCCTGGCATTGGTTGACGAAACACCGCTACTTTTTGCTGATATTGAGGTTCAGCCGCAGGTCGAGCAGAACACGCCACGCATTAATCAAAGCAGAATCACCGTGACGGCATACTGGCAGAAGCGGGGGAAAAATCATCGCTACCAGCTGCAAACGGTACGTTCGGCACCATGAGAAAAACAGCCTGTGCCGGCCTGACTCTTGTTGAACTGCTGGTTGCCATGACGATTGCTTCCCTTGTCGGCAGCATGGTTCTGCAGATGGTGATTGGTTTCCAGTCGCGTATTCTGACCGAAGTCAGTCTCAACGACCTGCAGGACCGGGCTGAACGACTGATTCGATTTTTAGCCAACGATATTCGCGAGGCCGCTTTTCTCCTCGGTCCCGTGCCCCGGGTGGCTGGAGGCGGGTCTCTGTCACTGGTCCACGATAGCCTGGCAGGCGATCCGCTGGAAGTCTTGCCTTTTTCAATTGTTGTTGAGGACAATGCCGCCGGAGACGACCTCCTGACAGTTGTCAAAGCGGTTTCTTTCTCTCCGCCGATTTGCCTTTCGCAGCCAGGGTTTGTTGGAGAGGATGAACTTGTTCTATCGCGTTTCCCAAATCGCAGCCCCGGCTCGACCCGCGAGCTAAAGCCGGGTCCTGAAGCCATTAATCACCTGGCCCTTGCCAACCATCGCACCTGCTATTCTGTGCGCCTTGCTGATCTTACCCTGGAGCTGAACCAGTCCCTGCTTGAAGACTCTCCCGCTGGCACCGAAGTCCTCGGTGTGCGTGCGTACACCTATCAACTAGATTCTTTTGCCGGCAGCAACCGCCTGCGTCGGGATGATTTCACCAGCCGGGAAATTCTAGATGATGCCGTCGATGGGATGCAGTTCGAATACCTGCTGGGTGATGGTTCAATGGTCAGTCAACCATCACAACCGCAGGATATACGCGGTGTGCGTATCAGCCTGTTGGTTCGCGATCTGAGGGCCGATCGGGGCTATACCGATGAAAATGTTTATATGCTGGGCAACCGGACCTATGGTCCTTTTCAGGACCATAACCGGCGTATCATTGTCTCTCATCTGGTCGAGGTGAAAAATCATGGTTTGTAATGAACGGGGGATGGCCTTGGTCAGCGTGATGCTGATGTTGACGGTACTGTTGATCCTGGCACATATTTTTGCCGAAAAGGTCTGGCAGTCAACGCGCCAGGTTGCGGAGGCTTCGAACCGTGAGCGCGTTTTTTGGGCGGCACAGGCTGGCGTTGAGTCGGCGCGGCAGTGGTTGTCCTTGAGCTATGCCAATTCTGGAGGCTGGCGCACTTTTTTGATCGCAGATGCGCCCTTGGCATACCCGGCGGAACCTGCATGGGTAACGGAGATCAACGGCGCGTCCGTAGCCATTTATTTGCGTGACAATCCGGACGGTGACGATGATGTGGGCGTTGATAACGATCTGAAGGTTTTTGTGCTGGCACGTGCCAGGGGACGACAGGGAACAGAGACCATGGTTGAAAGTCTCTGTGGCCTAGAGCGGCCGGCCGAAGGAGGTCAGGAACGACCGGTCCTTGCTGTAACGGCAGCCGCGACCCGTCTGTCTGAACAGCCGGTGAGTAGCTACGTTATCGTGGACTGAAGTCTTTTTGTTTTGACGAATATTTACATGGAGGGGGGAATGGAGAAGACTCAGATTCGGGCGTTTCTACTGGCTTGTTTTTTTCTTTGGCAGATCGTTGCTGATCAGGCTCTGGCAACGACCCCGCAACGGGAATACGTGACGACCAGTCCGGTGCTTGCCGATGGTGTCCTTTATGTCGCCAGCACGACCTATCCTGATCATCGCGGCCATCTGCGTGCTATCGATATCCTAGATATCTTTCCCGTCACCTTGTGGGACGCTGGTGCACGGGTGCCGCTTGCCGGACTTGGTGATGACCCCGGCATACTGGCGAGCAGCGACCCGCCCAGCATCATGCAACGGGATAATTTATATCGCAGTCTTTTTACCAATGTTTCCGGGGAACAGTTAGCCCTTGGTAGCGGAGAGTCTGTCCGGCTACAGGCTGCGTTGGCCGTTGACTCTCTGGCAGAAGCAGAAATCCTGCTGCACGCTGTGCGCGGTCGACTTAACGGCACATCGGATCAGCCGGTCGGCACTGTCGATGATCCCGAGCGACTTTGGGGTATCAGTCGTTCTTCACCGGTTCTGGTCGGGGGCAGTCCTGTTCGTGATGCTTCCAGCAAGCGCGACCGGGTCCTCTACGCAGGAGCCGAGGACGGCATGCTCCACGCCTTCTTTGTCAGCAGCTGGGACGCTGATAGCGGGAACTATCTGGTTGATGATCCTGATGGTGGCGCTGAGCTCTGGGCGTACCTGCCCGGCAGTTTTCTCCCATATATCAAAGATCAACCTTTCGCCGACCCTGACGGTACACCGGCGGTGCACCTCGATGGTTCACCGGTGGTCCGGGAGCTTTTCCTCGACCTCGATGGTGATGGTCGGCGCAGCTGGTCTACCCTGCTGGTTGCGACCGGTACCGTTGTCAGGAACCGTCGAAGTGGTCTCTTTGTTCTCGACGTCACTGATCCTTATCAACCCTTGGTCATCTGGGAAAAGTTGTTGCCGGGCAGTAATGTAGGCCGCACTCGCGGCGTCACCCTTGGTAATTGTGGCGAAGCTTCAAACCTGGCTACGTGCATATATCTTACTGCAGATTTTTGCGTCAATGACGAATCGGCAGGGATCCAAGCCCTTGCCTTGACTCTGGAGACCGGGGAATTACTCTGGCAGTTTACTGCCCCTTACCAGGCAGTCGGGCCGATAGTGGAGAGAACAGCTGCGGTTCCCGCTTTGATGGACCTTGCTGGTGACGGTTATAGCGACACGCTGATCTTTGGTGATCTGATCGGTCAACTCTGGGCGTTGGCTCTGACAGATGGTCAGGTTTACGGAGGGGCTCCTGTTTTCCGGGTGCCGGGGGGGACCGCAGAGCCGATTGGTGCCGGGGTTGCGGTTCATAAGAGAGTGGCATTTTTTGGTACCGGTGGCGTGGAAGGGACTGATGACAGCTACCAGTATGCTCTGTATGCCGTTGAGGTGTTGCCCGAGGGCAGCCGTTTACGTTGGCGTTATTCTTTGTCTCCCGGTGAGAAAGTCTGGGAGGCTCCGGTCCTTGATGCTTCGGGTAACCTGCTTTTTGCTACGTCGCTTGATTACCGGTCCCTGATTCGCTCGATTGAAACTCCAACCTCGGGGAGGGTTGTCGCGCTTAACAGCTCCGGTGAAGAAGAAATCAGTCACGATCTTGAAGCGGCCGCTCTCGGGCGAGTTGTGACTGCGCCGGGAGTAGCTGTTGCCGTGACTCTGACCGGCGAGGTAACTCAGATGGGTGTCGCCAGTCGCCTTTCGGGCCCTCCTGGCGGGTTGAGTTCGGTCAAAATCCTGTCGTGGAGACAGCGTTGATGGCTCACCGGAAGAATGTCATCCTCCTGTCTCGGACGGTCCATGGGTCTTACGGTTTTACCCTCCTGGAGCTATTGTTGATAATAGCCATGATCGGTGTTCTGACTTGCATGGCGACATTGGGTGGAGCGGAGCTGGTGCGCGGTTGGCAACTCAAACGGGCCGGGCATCAGGTTCTCGAGGACCTCAAGGCGGCACAGGGGAAGGCTGAAAGGTCCGGCAGTATGGTTATGAGTAACGGTACTCTGGTTATGCAGCGGACGTTTCTGGTGTTCAATCCCAGTGTGCGAAGCTATACGGTTTTTCTTTGGCAAGACAACAATAACAATGGTGCTGCTGATGCAGGAGAATCAGATTCGCTATGGAAGAAAAGTCTGCCGCCAGGGGTTTCCTTTGGTTGGGAGCCAGGGATAAATCGTCGGGCTTGCAGCAACGTCAACAGCCCACCGGGAGATGCCATTTCCTTTGCAAGCCCAACTTATGCTCCGTGCAATGATCTCCCTTGTATCAAGTTCGACCAGCACGGTTTTAGTGTCATGGGTTCCGGGGCAATTTATATGAGTGAGGGAGGACAGACTTTGGCAATTACCGGAACCCGGCCGGGACATTTCACCATGTGTGAGTGGGATGGTGGTCGGTGGAAATAAGGGGACTGTTCCCAGAGTGACGGACCCTTTGCAAAAACCTTCAGAATCAGGGGCAGATCTTAGGATCGGCGGGTCGCGTCCCGCCAGACGCCTTAAGCAATTATGGGGACACCATATGAGTGCCATTGTGTCCCCATAATTACTTAAACGCAAAAAGGCCTTTCTCCAGGCGGAGGGCATCTCCTTTGCCAGCTTTCATAGCCTTTAAGGTATGGCAGAGCTAGAGAATCAGGCCCTGTGTTATCGGGCCTTCCAGAGGGTGGTGTTTTGCAGCGAAAAACGTAACAGACAAAAAGCAACATCAATCAGAGACATAGAGGTCCTCAAGGGCCTCGGGGCTAACGGGGGAAGCGTAGCCCCTTATAAGGACTCAAACAACTCTACTTGCCACCAGAAATCCCCGAACAAGACATGCCCAGCGCAGCGCCAAGCTTTCTTTTGCTTCCGACTTAATATTGAACCAGTGGGCTTTGTCGCCACAAAGAAAATGACGTTGCTGTCGGGCAACCCCGACGGTTTTGTTTTTCAAGTTAAATTCATCGAAAAGAACAGGTTAAGTCTTTAACCGTAAACTCCCGCACCGCTTGCCAGTTCACACAATCGCATGCTAAAGTGCTTAAGTATTGATTCGGCCGGGGTTTCCCCGGCTTTTTCTTTCAGTCTCACCGCCTTTGCGTTAAACTTTTAGAGTCCCATTTCTTTTTCACTATAGTTAAGCGTTTATGAAGCACAAGACCACACCACAAAAACCGGAACTCCTCGCCCCCGCCGGCAGCCTCGAGTCCTTCTTCGCCGCCATGGAGTTCGGGGCCGATGCGGTTTACGTCGGCCTCAAGGAGTTCTCGGCGCGGGCCAAAGCCAAGAACGTCAATCGCGACGAACTCGAACGCATGGTCGGTTACGCTCACGCCCGTCAGCGCAAAGTCTTTCTCACCCTCAATACGCTGGTCAAAGAGAAAGAGCTGTCGCACCTGATTGATGTTCTGGCTGCCGTTGAGGCGATCGGTATCGATGCGGTGATCCTGCAGGATATGGGCGTCTGGCGTCTGGCAAGGCGGCATTTTCCCGGTCTTGAGCTGCACGCTTCAACCCAACTGACGATCCATAACGCCGCCGGTGTAAAGATGGCGGAGCGCCTCGGCTTCTCCCGCGCCGTGCTGGCCCGTGAGCTGAGCCTAGAAGAAATTGCTGCGATCAAGGGCGAGACGAACCTTGATCTCGAACATTTCATTCACGGTGCCCACTGTTTTTCCCTTTCCGGCCAGTGCAGCTTTTCCTCCTGGCTTGGTGGTATGAGCGGCAATCGTGGTCGTTGTGCCCAGCCCTGTCGTCGGCGTTATCAGCATAAAGGCAAAGATGGTTACTATTTCTCGCCCAACGATCTTTCGGCCATTGATCTGCTGCCGGAGTTGACCGCAGCGGGTGTCATGAGCCTCAAGATCGAGGGTCGCATGAAGAGCGCCGAATACGTGGCCAACGTCGTTCAGGCGTACCGCACGGTTCTGGATGCCGGTGAGCGGGAGCGTCCCGCGGCTATCGTAACGGCCAAGGAGCTGCTCAAGGAATCCTTTGGCCGTCAGCCGACCCGTGGTTTCCTGCCGGGCAATCATCCCACCGACATGGTCAACCCTGGGGTGCACGGCGCCACCGGTCGCTTGATCGGCTCGGTTGCCCAGTGCCAGGGTGGATTGCTCACCTTTGTTTCCCGCGACCCGATCCATCTCGGTGATCGCGTACGGATTCAACCGGCGACCGACAAACCGGGTACGGCCTTTACTATCCGTGACCTGCGGCTGGCCGGAAAACCGGTCAACCGTGCCAAAGCCGGTGAACGTGTCGCCGTTGGCTGCCCTCCTGACAAGAGCTTCCGGGTTGATGATCGCATCTACAAGGTTTCGGCGGGGCAAGCCTTCAATTTGAGCCAGTCCGCCTGTCGCAAGCGCCTGGAGAGTGTTACACCCGGCAAGGCCGTGATCGAGCTCGCCGTCAATATGCCGACTGATGACAGGATTGAGATCTCTGCCACTTGTCACGGTTTATCCCTCGCCCGGGACTTTGCGGTTGAATCCTTTCCGGCCAGGGAGCGGCCGCTGTCCCATGAAGTGCTGGCCAAGGTCTTCGGCAAGACCGGCCAGTCACCACTTTCCCTCGGACCCCTGGAATGTGGTCCGTTGCCGGCCGTGGTCTTGCCGCTCAGCAGGCTCAACGCCATCCGTCGTGAATTTTACCAGGAGCTGACCGAGCTGCTTGAGGCCCGCCGACATGAAGCCCGCACCGATCACCGCCGCCAGGCCATGGCCGACCTCGCCCCGGCCGGGACTGCACCGGTCTCTGCTCCTTGTTTTGCGGTCGCGATCAGCAACCTGCACGATCTGTCCCTGCTCAAGCAGAATGGCGTCGATGAATTGGTCCTGCCCCTTGCCCCGGGAGCCTGCGATAAGATAATGTCTGGTCGCCGGGCGTCCGGCTCTGCAGAAAAGCTGCTCTGGGATCTGCCGTTGGCGATTTTCGACGCAGACTGGCCGGCGTTCCAGGAAGAGATTCACCGGTTGGTCGCGGCCGGCTTCCGGCGTTTCCGTTTGCAGAATATCAGCCAGCTGACCTTCTTTGAGGGACAGGAAGAGCTGTTGTTGGAAAGCGGTTACCGCCTGTTTACCACTAACAGCCAGGCGGCCTGTGCCTGGCGCGAACTGGGGCTTGCCGCGGCGACGCTCTATGTCGAAGATGATCGCGACAACCTGGCAGCACTGCTCAACCGTGAGACCGCTCTGCCGCTGGCGGTAACCGCCTATGCCAATCTGCCGATGATGACCTCGCGCATTCCGTTGCCCGGTGTCAAGGCCGAACGGCCGCTGGTTTCCGACCGGGACGAAGCCTACCGCGTTGACAATCGCAGCGGGCTCACGGTGGTTCGCCCGGAGCAGGATTTTTCGCTGGTTGGCCATCTGCGTGAATTGCAGGAGTTGGGTTGTCGCCGTTTTGTCATCGACCTCTCCCATATGGGGGCGGCTTCCGCCGAAGCCCGACGGGTATTGGCTGCCTGTGCCCAGGACGAAAGTTTGCCCGGTACATCACCTTTCAACTATTTGCAGGAAATGATATAACCCCTTACGACGCCTGATGCGTGATTGAAACAACACTGGAAGAGAAGGACTGGATGGAAGAGATTGAAATATTGACTACCAATGCCCAGGTCGCCGAATTGGCCGGGCTGCTTGCTGCCGAAACCGTAATTGCCGTCGACCTGGAGGCGGACTCGATGCATAACTACCAGGAAAAAGTCTGCCTGATCCAGGTCTCAACGCTTAAGAAAACCGTGTTGATTGACCCCTTGGCCGCGACCGACCTCAGCCCGCTGCAGCCGGTTTTTTCAGACCCAGCGATTCGTAAAATATTCCATGCCGCCGATTATGACCTGCGTAGCCTGAAGCGTGATTTCAACTTGAGCATAAGCGGCTTGTTCGACACCATGATCAGCGCCCAGCTCCTTGGCGAGGAGCGTGTTGGTCTGGCCGATCTGCTGCGTAAGTATTTTGGCGTCGAGCTGGACAAAAAGTTTCAGCGTGCCGACTGGTCGAAACGACCCCTGCCTGCGGAAATGGTGCGTTACGCCGCCGAGGACACCTGCCACCTGCATCGTCTGGTGGATCTTTTTGAAAAACGCCTCGAGGACCTGAATCGGACCAGTTGGGCAACCGAAGAGTTTGCCCTGATGGAGGACGTCCGTTTTGCCGAGGCCGAAGGGCCCATCTGTTTGCGTTTCAAAGGTGCCGGCACCTTGAGCCGCCGCGAGCTCGGCATTCTGGAAAAATTGATGCAGTGGCGAGAACAAGAAGGTGCCCGGCACAATCGACCTGTCTACAAGATCCTTGGCAACAAATCCCTCCTCGGGATGGCCCAACGGATGCCGAGGGACAAGGCGAATCTGCGAGACATTGAAGGGCTGTCTCCGCGGCTGATTGAGAGATATGGTCGCGTACTTTTGGCCGCGGTCCGTGCCGGGATGGAGATTCCGGAGGCGGAGCTGCCGAAGTTTCCCCGTCAGCCACGGCGAGCAAAGGACCCGGGTCTTGAAGAGCGGGTCAAAAAGCTTAAAGTGTGGCGCCAGGAAGCGGCGGCCAAATATGCTCTCGAACCTGGTGTTCTGATCAACAATGCTGGCCTCGAAGCGTTGGCTTCCGTCGACCCCCGGTCGGTTGACGTCCTCGACGAGGTTGTCGGCTTGAAAAACTGGCAGAAAAAAGAGCTGGGAAAAGGTCTGTTGGGGGCCTTAACGCAATGACGCCGGACTCACATCGATGAAAAGACTACACACCTTCACTTTCTCGGACCGCGCCGAAGCGGGCCTGCTGAAAGAACTTCTTGAGAAAGAAGGTGTCGCCTGCCTGATTCGCAACGAGCAACTCTTCGCCGCCCTCGGCGAAATTCCTTTCCTCGAATGTTTTCCAGAACTCTGGGTGGTCGACGACGAGGTGTGGCCACGCGCCAAGTCGCTCCTCGACAATTGGCTCAATAATGAAGAAGAGACCGCTTCGTGGGTCTGTTCTTCCTGCGGGGAAATCCTGGAAGGGCAGTTCGGGGCTTGTTGGAAATGCGGCAAAGAACGGAACGAATGACGCGGGAAAAACTTCAGCCGCAGATCAGATCTGAAAAATCTGATTTTAAAAAATCCCCTAACCTTTAGCTATTAAACCCCTCCTTTTTTTAATTTAGCGCTTTGGTGAACAAGGGCTTTTGCTTAAAGACCAAATCTCGCCTTTCAGTTTTTTGCTTTTTACCAAAGGTTAATCACTGAAATTATCTGCTTTTTCAGCTTTGATCTGTGGCTAAAAATTCTGGCCTTTATGTTGATTGCCATTGGCGAACATATTCGTACATGACCACCGAAGCGGCGATGCTGACATTGAGACTCTGTACGCTGCCGAACTGGGGGATGGTCAACTTCTGCACTTGCGGATAATCCTTTGTATCAAAACTGAACCCAAACTCTTCATGCCCCAGGATGAAAGCGCTTTTTTGCGGCAGGTCCGCTGCGCAGAGCGATGTTGCGCCTTGCGGGTCGAGCAGAAAAAAGCTGTACCCTTTCGCGCTTAAATCAGCGTGGCACTCGGCAAAAGTCTCATGAAAGACTGCCGGAACCTTGCGGAAAGAGCCTTTGGCGGGGGCCGGGTCGAAGGGCTCGATATTGACCAGGTGTACCGCCGCAGCACCAAAGGCCTCGGCGCTGCGGAAGGTTTTCCCGACATTGAAGCCGGCTTTGAGTTGATCGAGCACCAGGACAAACTCATGCTCGCCCGGCTTGGCGAGGATATTGCGCTGGCGTTCCTTGTTGTAGCGCAGCAGCATCTGCCGGCGGTTGTCTTTTCTGGTCATTATTCTCCTGCTTTTCGTTAAAAGGGACAGTCCCCATGCGGGGACAGTCCCTGGTTTTCGCGTTCCTCGTACCTCGTCCCGATGTTTATCGCGTCTTGCCCGGTATCCCGGCTTCGGTCATCGGTCGCGGGTCAAGCAGCTTGTTTAACTCCTCTTCCGGCAGGACTTTTTCCGCCAGGGCCACCTCTCTTACCGTCCTGTTCGTTTCGTGGGCCTGTTTGGCGATAGCGGCGGCGCGATCGTAGCCGATCACCGGAGCCAGGGCAGTGCACATGGCCAGACTCTCCTCGATCAGCCCCTCGCAACGCTCCCGATCGGCCACGAGTCCCTGCAGGCAGCGCTCGTTGAATTGTCCGACGGCATTGGTCAGCAGCTCGATCGATTGCAGCAGGTTGTGGGCCATGACCGGCATCATGACGTTCAGCTCAAAGTTGCCGGACAGTCCGCCGATGGTGATTGCGGCATCGTTGCCGACCACTTGAACGCAGACCTGCATCAGGCTCTCTGCCATGACCGGGTTAACCTTGCCCGGCATGATCGAGCTGCCCGGCTGGACCGCCGGCAATTGCAGCTCGCCGAGTCCGCAGCGTGGGCCGCTGGCGAGAAAACGGATGTCGTTGGCGATTTTGAAGAGGGCGACAGCCGTGGTTTTCAGGGCACCGCTGGCCGAGACTACCTGCTCTTTGCCGGCCTGCGCGGCAAAGTGATCTTTTGCTTCACGCAGCGGCAGCTTGGTCACTTCGGCCAGTCCGGCGATTACTTTCTGGGCGAACTCCGGGTGGGTGTTGAGGCCGGTGCCGACGGCTGTGCCTCCGAGGGGTAATTCACAGAGGCCGTCACGGGCACGTTCCAACTCGCTGACGACCAGGGAGGTCTGGCGGAAGTAGCCGCCAAAGATCTGGCCGAGGCGGATCGGCGTGGCGTCCTGCAGGTGGGTGCGCGCGATCGTGACGATATCGTCAAATTCGCCGGCCTTTTTGCCCAGCGTTTTGCAGAGATCATCGAGCGCCGGAATCAGCTGTTCGTTGATTTCGACGGCGGCGGCCATGTGCATTACGGTTGGAATCACATCGTTGCTCGACTGGCCGTAGTTGACATGGTCGTTGGGGTGTACGGTGCGGCTGCCGAGTGTTTCGCCGAGCAGCTGGCAGGCACGGTTGGCGATCACTTCGTTGGCGTTCATGTTGGTGCTGGTGCCGGAGCCGGTCTGAAAGACATCAAGCGGAAAGTGGTCATCCAGGTCACCGACAATCACCTCTTCGGCGGCGTCCATGATCGCCAGCGCCACCCGCTCGTCGAGCAGACCAAGCTCGCGGTTGACCTGGGCCGCGTGTTCCTTGACCATGCCAAGCGCTCGCAGAAAGGGGCGGGGAAAGCAGATGCCCGAGATCGGGAAATTATCCCGGGCCCGTGCAGTCTGGGCGCCGTATAGGGCGTTGGTGGGAACGCTCATGCTGCCCATGGAGTCTTGTTCAGTGCGGGTTGCGGACATATCGGAAAGCTCCTATAAAGATTGCGCAAAAATAAAATTGCCAGCAGCTGGAGTGGAAAGTATCTCCTTGAAATCATTGACGGTTTCAACCCTTTCAGCATATCAACAGGAGCGCCGCTGTCAATGCGTTATTATGTTGTTTAGGCTCTTCAAAAAGATTTTAGTACCGCTAAAGTTTCCTCTTGGTTAAAATGACGCTTCATGACAACTCTCGCTTTTAGCCTAATTCTTTTTTCCGCGTTCATGCACGCGATCTGGAACCTGCTGGTCAAGCGCAGCAGGGACAAGACCGTTTTCATTTGGTGGATGTTTGCCACTTCGGGCAGCCTGATGACCTTGACGTTGCCTCTTGTTGGCCCTTTTCCAGTGCCCTCATGGCGGGTCGTCGGGTTGGCGGCGGTCGGTGCCGTCTGTTTTATGCTCTACCATCTTTTCTCCGGGCGCGCCTATCGTGGCGGGGACCTCTCGATCATCTACCCTCTGGCGCAGACGGCGATGTTCTGGGTGCCGATCTGGGGTATCCTGCTGCTCGGCGAAAAGGTCTCCGGTCTCGGCGTGGCAGGAATTCTCCTGATTCTTTTCGGCACCTATTCGATCCAGTTGAAGGCCTTGGCCTGGAGCGAGGTCATCCGGCCGTTTCGCAGCCTGCGTGATCCGGCGGTGCTGGCCGCCCTGGCCGCGGGATTTATCTATTCGATAGGCGCGGTCATCGACAAGACCGGGGTCATGCTCTATCCACCTTTCCATTTCACCTTTATGCTGGTTATTTTCATGCTGCTCTTCATGAGCATGAATATCATGCGACCCAAATACCGCGGGCGGGTCATGGCGGAATACCGCAACAATCGTTTCCTGGTGATTATCGCGGGGCCGGTGATCATGGCCTCTTTCTTAAGTTTCCGTTACGGCCTGCGACTAGCGCCGATGAGTTATGCCGTGCCGGTTCGCCAGGTCAGCCTGCTGATCGGCGTCCTGATCGGCGTCCTGTTCCTCGGTGAAACCTCCGGGCGGATCCGTTTTACTGCTGCTCTGTTGATTCTTGCAGGAGCGGCGCTTATCCGCCTCGGTTAAAAGGTTGGTGATTGACGGACAACAGATTTACAAACTGTTGCCTCAACCCTTTTTCCAAAGAGATACAAACTTAGTAGCAAAGCAGAACCGGCGGGTCGCGTCCCGCCAGACGCCATCCTTTTTGTCCA
>CAZXBD010000192.1:0-2068 GCA_964638305.1 uncultured Geobacteraceae bacterium
CTGGTCAGGTAGCGTTCCCCGGAATCAGGTAAAACAACAACGATATTCTTGCCGGCAAACTCCGGTTCTTCAGCCAGTCTTGACGCCGCAGCAACCGCCGCACCGCAAGAGATACCCGAGAGCAAACCTTCTTCTTTTGCAAGTCTTCGCGCGAAGTCGATCGATTCATCATTGCTTACCTGTACCACCCGATCAACCATTTCCAGATCCAGAGTATCCGGGATAAAACCAGCCCCGATCCCCTGTATTTTGTGCGGCCCCGGCTGCAGCATTTCACCGGCCAGATGCTGACTGAGTACCGGACTGTCAGCCGGTTCAACAGCAACAGACAAGATCTGCTTACCCTTGGTGTTTTTGATGTAACGGGAAACCCCGGTAATGGTACCGCCGGTACCGACACCGGAAATCAGCACATCGATCTGTCCGTCTGTGTCCTCCCATATTTCCGGACCGGTGGTCGTTTCATGGATAGCCGGGTTGGCCGGATTCTTAAACTGATGCAGCAACAGATATTTCTTTGGATCGGCTTCTGCCATCTGCTCAGCCTCGTTGACCGCGCCGGCCATACCCTTTGCGCCAGAAGTTAAAACCAGGTTAGCACCGAATGCTTTTAGGACTTTTCGCCGTTCCATACTCATGGTTTCCGGCATGGTCAGGGTAATCGGAATCCCCTTGGCTGCCGCGACAAAAGCCAAGGCGATGCCGGTATTACCACTGGTCGGCTCAACGATTTCCATGCCCGGCTTCAAGGTGCCTTTTTCCAGAGCATCCCAGATCATCGCCGCACCGATTCGGCACTTGACTGAATAAGCCGGATTGCGTCCTTCAATCTTGCCAAAGACATTAACCCCTGATTGCTGAATCACACGGTTCAAGCGGACCAGCGGGGTTCGTCCAATCGACAGTGAATTGTCGTTATATACATTGCTCATTTAAGCTCTCCTTCACCCTTTACCCCTCACGGCCTATCACTGCTGGCAGCTCTATTTAACAACAATATAAATTCCACCAACACATCACACGACAAAAGATAGCCTACCTGATCGTTTCAGTCAAGAATAGTATTGGCCAAAACCTCACTTTTCTCTCAATGCTAATGTAGAAATTTCGTTCTTCAACCTTTTTAACGGCCATGGAAGCCTGTTATAATTCAATTCTATACAACGTTACGACTTCAAAGAAGGAACCCCAAGTGACCTATCATGTCAGACGGTTAGCAGCCTTACTGCTCTCCTTGCTACTCCTCAGTTGCGCAGGGACAGAGAGTAATATCGATCTGATCCAGATGCGCAAACTAAAAGACCAAGCCTTTTCCGGCAACCCGGAGAGCCAATACCAGCTCGGTTTACACTACACCCTCAACAAACAATGGGCTTGGGACAACTCCCGCGGCTACCAGTGGTTCTACGATGCCGCCGAACAAGGACACCCAGATGCCCAATACATGGTCGGCATGGGGAAGTTGCTCGGCAGGGGGACGAGTGAAGACAAACAGGGTGCCGTTTATTGGCTGGAGAAATCTGCCAAACAGGGACAACTTCGTGCTCAGTACCAACTGGGACAAGCCTATTTGCACGGTGATGGGGTCAACAAAGATCAGGCCTGGGGACGACAGTGGCTGGAGCGGGCCGGGCAACAAGGCCACAAAGAAGCACAATTTCTACTCGGAGCTCTGTTCAACAAAGGCATCGGCGGCAAGCCAAACCGAGCTGAAGCGTGGGCGTGGTTAAAAACAGCAGCAAACAATGAACACGAGCAGGCAAAAACGGTACTGGTAAAGTTAACGAAACAGCTATCGGCAACAGAAATGGAGAGTGCGGAACAGATCTATCAACAGCGCAAGGTGCAGACCTCTAAGCAGCTTTTCACTCGACCGCTGAAGCGTTACCTGCAGACCGCTCTAAACCGGAGCGGGTACCTTGCAGGAGCAGAGGACGGAATCATCGGTCCGGTTAGCCAATCTGCCATCAACCATTATTTGGCTGACAAAAATTTACCGCGCGACACTCAACAAGACAAGTTGATTGAACATCTACGCGGCAACCTATAGTCATCTTAAAAAATTGCA
>CAZXBD010000193.1:0-8994 GCA_964638305.1 uncultured Geobacteraceae bacterium
TGGTATCCGGATCGTTGACCATGTCGGCCGAAATAACGGTCGGCATAATCTGGGTTTCGAACATGTACCCTTTGGGGAAGAGCGGACGCATCGGGCGGTCAATCAAGCGACAGATCAACGTCTCACGCTCGGTGGTGCCACGCTCACGACGGAAGAATGAACCAGGGATCTTACCGCCGGCGTAGAATTTTTCCTGGTAGTTAACGGTCATGGGGAAGAAGTCCTGCCCTGAACGCATTTTTCTGGCGGAGACAACGGTACAGAGCACCTTGGTCTCGCCATAAGTAATGACGACAGCGCCGTCAGCCTGACGGGCCATCTTGCCCGTTTCCATAGTCAACGGTTGTCCGTTGAAATCAATCTCGACTTTTTGATAAGCCATTTTTTTCCTCTTTCTGACCGGCCGTCCGGTCACCTGTAAAATACTGCTTCCTAAAATGGCAGAGGAGGATGGCCTGAGACAGATACTGATGCGAAAGACTGCTCAGAACCTCTCTCCGGACAACCTCCCGGCCATGACACTTAAAAACTAAAGGCAGCAGGCTCTTGTTAGTGGCGAGCGTGCTGCCTGATTTTAACGACGAATGTTCAGTTCTTTGATCACCGTGCGGTAACGCTCAACGTCTTTACCTTTAAGGTAATCGAGCAGTCGACGACGCTGGCCGACAATCTTGAGAAGACCACGACGGGAATGGTGATCCTTCTTGTGAGTACGGAAATGATCCGTCAAATAAGTGATTCGCTCCGAGAGAAGTGCGATCTGAACCTCAGGGGAACCCGTATCTCCCTCATGGGTTTTGAATTTTTCAATGATTTCTTGTTTGCGTTCTGTGGCCAGCAAGGCGCCACCTCCTTGATCTTTGTCTATGAGTTATTGTCATTTTCGGCAGTTAGCTACCTTAAAGAAGCATTATCTACCACATAATCCTTGTAGAGTAAAGCATTTATCCTTCATCTTTATCTTGCGGAAAAACCTTTAAAATTTCGAAATCTCCAGGCCTTTTACCATGTCCGCCTGGAGCGAAGTTGGCAACCGCAATCAAATTTCCATCAGTCATGAAACGAACCTGGCTGCCGGCAACAAGGCCGGAGACATCAAAGGCTGACATGTCCGGTGCCACACCATCCTGCAAGCGATCAAGCAACGTGCCTGAAACCACCAGTGAAGGCCAATCGGCCAGAGCTTCAACTGGAGAGAGTAATGGTAAAGATTCACCCTGACTTTCCAACTCCCAGAGCTCTTCGAGAGTGTGGCTTGTGCTCACATCAAATTGGCCGCAGGACAATCGCCGCAAAGCCGTCATGTGCGCGCCGCAATTCAGCTTCTGGCCAATATCGTGGCAAAGGGTCCGTACGTAAGTGCCCTTGCTGCATCGAACTGTAAACGTGATGTAAGGGAGCTCGAATTCGTCGATGACCAGACTTTCAACAACCACCTGACGCGTGTCACGCTCAACCTCAAGGCCCTGTCGTGCCAACTTGTAGAGGGGCTTGCCGTCCCTCTTGAGGGCAGAGTACATTGGTGGCAATTGGTCAATCTGCCCAGTAAAACAGGAGATTGCAGCATCAACGTCGACACGATCTATATGCTGCCATTCCTTTTCTTCCAGGATCCTGCCTTCAGAATCCTGCGTGTCGGTAGAGGCGCCCAGGATCATGGTCGCCTGATAAGACTTTTCACCGGCCATAATAAACTCGACCAGACGGGTTGCCCAGCCGACTGCAACAGGCAAGACTCCGGTTGCCAGCGGATCGAGCGTACCGGCATGGCCGACCCGGCGGGTCTTGCACAAACGACGGACCTGACGCACAACGTCAAAAGAGGAAAGCCCCCGTGATTTATCAACGACCAGGACGCCGTTCATTATTTTGAGTAACCGGTAAGCAGCTCAGCAACACGGCCATAGACCCAATCCTGGACGCTCTCAAGAGAACCTTCTACTGTCGCACCGGCCGCATTGTGGTGGCCTCCGCCACTCATTGCCCTTGCCAGCGCTCCAACGTCAACGTTGCCCTTGGAACGGAATCCGACCTTGAAGGTATTCTCGTTCAATTGGCGGAAAAAGATAGCGACTTCAACGCCACGGATTGATCGCGGATAGTTTACAAAACGATCCGTATGGACCTCTGTTGTGCCGCTCTTTGCATACATATCGAGGGTTACGGCGACAGACGCGTACAGGCCGCAGCTGGAAACCCGCAATGTGGGCAGCGACAGGGCCAGCAGTCGCAGCCGGAATTCTTCCTGACTTTCGTAAAGACCAGAGGCGATCGACCAGGGATCGACACCGAGGGCAACCATCTCGCCAGCTGCCTGGAACGCCTCTCGATTGGCATTGGAATAACGGAAAGAGCCGGTATCGGACAGAATGGCCGTATAAATACAGGTGGCCACCTCTTTCGAGACTTTATGCCCGGCCTCCTGCAACAGACGATAGATCAAGACACCGGTTGCACAGGCCTCAGTATCTACGTAATAAATGTCGCCGAAGTCCTCGGAATAAGGATGATGATCTATGTTGACGAGTTTCTCGCAGCGGTCGCGAATCCAGCTTCCACCAGCACGACTCAATTCACCTGCATCAAGGACAAAACCAGCGTCAAAAGACTGAGATTCATCCAGTTCTGAAACGACTGAGTCATATCCTGGCAAGAAAGCATAATCCAGAGGAGCTTGATCACGATTATACGCGACCACGTCCTTACCCATTTCCCGCAAAGCATTTGCCAGGGCCAGGGTCGATCCGATCGCATCACCATCAGGACCTTCATGTGAAGCGACCAGAATCTTCTGGCTACTGCCGACGAGCTGCAGGATACGCTCAATCATCTTGGGGTTCTTCATCTGGTGAGGCATCTGTTCTGACTTCGCTCAGGAGCTTCTCGATATTCTGACCGTAATCAAAAGACGCATCGTACTCGAAGTGGATTTCTGGAACGTAGCGCAACCGCAATTGGCGACCTAGCTGTTGGCGGATATAGGAGGAACAACTGTCGAGCCCCGACTTTGTCTGGCTGCGATCATCCTGACTGCCCATGAGGGTGTAATAGACACGGGCCTGACGAAGATCAGAGGTTACGTCAACAGACGTAATCGTAACGAAACCAATGCGCGGGTCCTTGAGTCCCTTGATCAGGAGACTCGATATTTCTTTGTGGATGGTCTCTGCCACCCTTTGTGCACGTTGTGATGACAAGTTTCAGGTATCTCTGCAGTTTCAGTAGTGAATAAATTCAGTATCAATGTTGATCAGGTCGAGCTCACCGGAGGCCAGCACTTGTTCTTCGATGCGCGCGAGAATCGGAGCGATCACCTGCTCCGAAGAGCTGACCACGGCAAAGCCGAGAAGCGTCCTTTGCCAGAGGTCCTGGTGCCCAACCTCTGAACAGCTGGCCGGAAAGCGGTTACGGCAGCGTGCCAGTATTTTCTGTACAACCCCACGTTTCTGCTTGAGATTTTGTGGCCCATGCAGTCGCAGGTCCAGTTGCAGCACACCGATTACCATATGATCTCACATGGTCGAGCCGGGAGAGACTTGAACTTGACCGAGCAAGCGGCCAGGTCCGGGGACGCCCTTTTTTAAAGGGTCGTTTTGGTCTCCTTGATCTCGTAGGCCTCGATAATATCACCGGGCTTGATATCGTTATAGTTCTCCAGACCAATGCCGCACTCGTAGTTATTACTGACCTCTTTAGCATCATCCTTGAAACGCTTCAGAGAATTCAGCTTGCCGGTCCAGATAACGACATCGTCGCGCAGCAAACGGGCGTGGGCATTGCGCAGAATCTTACCTGACACGACATAGCAACCAGCGATGGTTCCGACCTTCGAGACATTGAAAACTTCGCGGACTTCGGCACGGCCAAGGTCTTCTTCTTTGAGTGTTGGTGCGAGTAGGCCCTCCATGGCATCTTTGATGTCATTGACGGCATCATAGATGACATTGTAAAGGCGTATATCGACGCCTTCAAGCTCGGCGAGGTTGGTAGACTTGGGAGCCGGACGAACATTAAAACCGAGCACAATGGCATCTGAAGCGGAAGCCAGGCTGATATCGGTCTCAGTGATACCGCCGACACCGGAATGAATAACAATCAGGCGACAGGCATCGGTCGAAAGTTTCGTCAGAGTACTGGAGACCGCTTCAGCAGATCCCTGAACGTCAGCCTTTACAATAACCTTGAGCTCCTTGACGTCACCTTCCTGAATCCGAGCGTATAGCTCTTCGAGGGAGACTTTGCTGCTTCTGGCCAGTTCTGCTTCTCGAATCTTGTGATGTCTGTGCTGAGCGACTTCTTTGGCAACCTTTTCGTCTTCTACGGCATGGAAGGATTCACCCGCTTCCGGAACACCGGTCAAACCGGTAACCTCGACAGGGAAAGACGGGCCAGCTTCTGCGACCGGCCTGCCGCGATCATCAGCCATCGACCGGACACGTCCATAATGGAGACCGGCAACGATCGGATCGCCTATTTTCAATGTACCCTTCTGGACCAAAACTGTTGTGACAGGGCCACGACCTTTATCGAGGCGTGCCTCAACAACTGTTCCCTGTGCCCGTTTGGTCGGGTCAGCTTTAAGCTCAAGTACTTCGGCCTGGAGAAGAATCATTTCCAGTAATTTGTCGATATTGGTCTTTTCCTTGGCAGAAACATTGACGAAGATGGTCTCGCCACCCCACGACTCTGGCAACAGCTCAAGTTCAGAAAGCTCCTGCATGACCTTATCCGGGTTAGCTCCGGGCTTGTCCATTTTATTAACAGCAACAATGATCGGCACGCCAGCAGCCTTGGAGTGATTGATCGCTTCTTTGGTTTGCGGCATGGCACCATCATCCGCAGCAACAACCAGCACCACGATATCAGTCACTTCAGCGCCACGGGCTCGCATTGCCGTAAAAGCTTCATGGCCCGGGGTATCAAGAAAAGTCATCTTGCGACCATCAAGCTCGACACCGTAGGCACCAATATGCTGGGTAATCCCTCCGGCTTCACCTTCTGTTACGTTTGCTTCGCGGATTGCGTCCAGGAGGCTGGTTTTACCGTGGTCAACATGGCCCATGATGGTAATGACGGGGGGACGTGTAACCTGGTTTGTGTCGTCCTCTGTTTCAATATCAAGGCTCGAATGTTCGAGGATTGTATCCTCATCAAAGGCCACGTTTTCAACCTCGTAACCGAATTCTGAAGCCAGGATTGCTGCTGATTCAAAATCAAGCGGATGGTTGATTGTCACCATCTGTCCCTGACGCATCAACTCTTTGATAAGGTCGTTGGCTTTTACACCCATACGCTTGGCCAGCTCACCGATGGTAATAACGTCGGTAATCTTGATTTTACGTTTAATCGCTTTGGATTGCGTAATTTCAGTCTTTTTAGCAGGGCGATTGGCTTTTCTGCCCTTACGGAAACGCTCATTGCGGTCAGGCTCGTAAACCTCTCTGCGACTCTTGCGCCTCTGACCATCGGCTTCCGGCCGACCGGTAGTCTCGCGGCCGCCTTTTTTCTTCTTCTTTGAACGGCCCTCTTTTTCCGAAGGAACCTCCGGCTGCATCATGGGTGTTCCGGGTTTAGCGGGTACCGTCGGACGAGACGGACGAGACGGACGGTCCGGACGCTTGCGATCGCCGGGTGCGGCTGGCTTGGCTTTATCAGCAGCAGGCTTACGGCGCGGTCGCTCGGCGGGCTTCGGTAATTCAACACGCCCAAGGATCTTGGCCCGGCTGGTATCTTCTTTCTTTTCCTTCTTCTTCGCAGGAGCGGCCTTCACAGGCTTCACCGTCTCTTCAACAACTTCAGCCTGACCATCTGCTTCAACAGGGGGTTCGACTTCTGCGACTGCTTCTGCTGCAGAGTCCTCTTCTGTTACGGCTGCAGAGTTCTCATCTGCAGACACTGCGACAGGAGTCGTTGCTTTCGGTTCAATGGCTTCTTCGGCGGCCGGAATCGCTTCCTCGGTAGTAACAGCTTCTTCAGGCGCCGGCTCTTCCTTGACGACAGTCTTGCGACGACGGCGAATCAGGCCGGAGCCGAGACGCTCCTCGTTAACCTTGACTTCAACCGTCTCGTCAACCTGAGTATCGTCTGCCTTGCTGGATTGACCCGCCTCGAACTTAGAGGCAACCTCTTCTTCCAGTGCACTCATATGGTTCTTGACCTCAATACCGGCCTGGTTCAACTTGTCAACAAGGACCTTGTTGTCCAGACCTAATTTGGTCGCCAGCTCATAAACACGAATTTTAGCCATCAATTTTCCCCTGAGATATCCTGATACCGTAGCAGATCAACAAGAAACGCATCCGCCAGCTTTCCATCGGGCAAACCCACAACACTTCTTTCCGCACGCCCGAGAATGCGGCCAAGCTCTATTTTGTCGAATAACTTAATCGTCACAATTCCTTGCTGCTCTGCCTTGAATCTGACCTTCTCACCGATTTGCTGTGATATGTCTTCAGCCAGAACAACAACTGCCAATTGCTTTTTTCGTTTCAAGGCCTCAAGCACCGCATTACTGCCGGCAACAAACTTGGCCGACTTACGTGCCATACCGAGCAGACTGGCCAGATGCGCCAAAAGCTGCCGGGTTATTCCCTCGACCAACAGGGGCTCAGAAATCGGCTTACACACCTGCCGGAAAGCCCTGTCAAACTGTTTCCTGCTTACAGCTGCGGCAATACAAGCACGACTGTTGCAGAGATATGCTCCGCGCCCAGGCAAACGGCCTTTCATGTCGGCAAGCACTTCACCATCCGGAGCGCAGACAAACCGGACCAGCTGTGACTGATCACTAGCCTGCCGACATCCCAGGCAGGTTCGTTGAGGTTGCCTGCTCACCCGTGTCACCTCTACTCCGCGTCCTCCGTGTTGGCTAACTCAGCCATTTTGGCTTCGAAAGCACGCAGAACCGTCACGCGTTTTTCTCCTGCCTCCTTGCCGGCGATTTCATCTACGGACTCAGCCGCCTTAATCGCGGCCACGGCATCTTTTGCGGACATGTCACTGAAAAGGTTCTCTGCCGATTCAGAAGATTCTTCATCGCTGCTGCCGCCGCCGGTCAACTCTTCGAGCTCGGCTTCCGCGGCACGAGTTTCGCTCATGATATCGATCTTCCAACCGGTCAGTTTGGCAGCCAGTCGGACATTCTGTCCTTTTTTGCCAATGGCCAGGGAAAGCTGGTCATCAGGAACAATGATTTCCAGGGATTCCTCTTCGTTATCAACATAGACTCTGGTGACGTCGGCAGGAGAAAGAGCAGAGCAAGCAAAGCGGGCAATGTCAGGTGTCCAGTTGATGATATCAATTTTCTCACCACGCAACTCGGAAACAACATTCTGAACACGCGCGCCACGCATACCAACACAAGCACCGATCGGATCGACATCGGGATCGTTGGAAACCACAGCAATCTTGGCGCGACTTCCCGGCTCACGGGAGACCGCCTTAATTTCGACAATCGCTTCTGCGACTTCCGGCACTTCAAGGCGGAACAGTTCGGCCAGAAGACCGGGATGCGTCCGCGAGAGAATAATCTGCGGGCCTTTGGTGGCCATTCTCACATCAGAGATATAAGCACGGACCCGGTCACCCTGACGATAATTTTCACGAGGGACCTGTTCACGATGTGGCAGTAACGCTTCTGTACGGCCCAGGTCAACAATCAAATCACCGCGCTCGTAGCGACGGACGATACCATTGACCAACTCACCGAGACGATCCTTGAATTCGTTAAATACACCCTCACGCTCTGCTTCGCGAACCTTCTGAATGATAACCTGCTTGGCAGTCTGAGCAGCGATACGGCTGAAACTGCTGGCATCCATCTTCATACCAAGCGAGTCACCGATTTCAACATCGGGGTCAATTTCACGCGCTTCAGAAACGTCGATCTCCTGATAGGAGTTCTCCACCTCATCAACAACGGTCACAAACTCAAAAACCTCGACTTCGCCGATTTCATCGTTGAAGTGGGCTTCAAGGTCACGGGTATTCCGGTACTTTTTGTTCGCAGCGGAAAGAACCGCAGCTTCCAAAGCTTCGACCAACACCGCGCGATCAATTCCTTTGTCTTTGACCACCTGGTCGATAATGTGATTCAGGTTGATATTCATCCCTTCCCCCTGCATGCGTCCTTCTCCTTGATGTAGCTGCTGTTGAAGCCTGTGTTTAGTGAAAAGTTCAGCTAAAATCTTCTTCCAAGTTTGCTTTGTCAATCTCAGACAGTTGAATAGAAGCTATCCCACCGCGTTTATCGCTCAGCTCAAGACGAACCCGATCTTCTTCGAGACCCAGCAAAGTACCGACAAAAGTTTTGCGCGTATGGCCACGTTGGTCAGGATCGACCAGGCCAAGCGTTTTTAATTTTATTTTCTGCCCGGCAAACCGTTCGAAATCAGCCGGCTTCTTCAACGAACGGTCCAACCCGGGTGATGAAACTTCGAGACGATAGGCGGATTTTATAGGATCCTCTATTTCAAGAATCGCACTGACCTCGCGACTCACAGCAACGCAATCATCAAGAGTGATGCCACCCACCTTATCGATAAAGATGCGCAAGGCACTCAGATGACCCTCCTGAGCGATTTGAATGTCAACCAGCTCAAATCCAAGGTCTTCGAGAATCGGCACCACAAGTGGCTCAATTTGTGTCAGAGTTTCTTCTTGCATCAGTTTTCCAAAACAAAAAAAAGCGAGCCGAAAGGCTCACTTTTCATATGAAAAGTTAGTTGAGTGTTAAGTATCAAAGTTCCTTCCCCAATGCAAGCAAAATGTGAATCTGGCTATAGTATCACACGACTTTGAAGCTGTAGGGATTAACGTCCTTAAACCGACAGTCTTTCCGTCTTCAATCCTTACAGCTTTACATTCCTGGGCTATGGGCACTGGGGGCTGGTGACTTGGTCAGTCAGCGCACAGGGAAACATCACATAAGAAATACCATGTAGGTCTCTACGGTAGACTTGGAAGAGGTTCCCACCTCGAGTCAAGCCAAAGGAG
>CAZXBD010000194.1:0-10529 GCA_964638305.1 uncultured Geobacteraceae bacterium
CTGCTCCTCGATGAACCCTCGATGGGCCTGGCGCCAGTGCTAAAGTACGAGTTGTTCCGTAAGCTCAAGCAGTTGAATGAAGAAGGGATGACCATTCTTCTAGTTGAGCAAAATGCAAACCTGGCCCTCCACTTAGCCCACCGAGGTTATGTTCTTGATACTGGCAATATTGTTGCCGAGGGGACCAGCGAAGAACTGCTGGGAAACCCTGAGGTAAAAAAAGCCTATCTCGGCGGCTGATAACAACACCCTGCCCCAACTTCAAGCACTTTCTCTCTACGGACTTAATCTTTCTGTATTGCACGCATTTTTTAGTACAACTATAGTTTCCCCGTCTAAGTAGAACCGTTTTTTAGCAAGCCTTAATCAAAATAAAAAAGCTTGATAATTTAGCAACTTCCGCTATTATGACATTATATGTGATGCGATTTTCGCGGAAAGGAGAATGCTATGGATAAAGACTCGAACAAAAAATCAAGCAAAGAACAAGCCTCTAAAACAAGCCCCAACTTCACCAAACCGGTATGGGGAGATCTTAAAATGTCGTGCGAGGAATGTAATTTCAATGACCAGGATATTGACACCTTCCCGTGCGCCAAATGCCACACACGTCACTAGGATTACTCCAGTTACATGACGGTGCATAAAGGTCTTTGCCCCCGACTTCGGGCAAGGGCCTTTTTTATATGGCACTTCAACCAACAGGGGAACAGGCGTCTCAAGGAAGTTATTAACGTGGAGTTAAGGAGCCCGATAACTACCTTCATCAATCAGATATTTATCCAGCTACCAAAAATCTTTTTCCTGCGTCCCCAGCGCCTTTGGGCTAAACCTTTTATGTGTGAGGAAAAAATTTCAATGTTTGCATGCCTGTATATATTAGTCATTTGACACAATGCACACTATATTACCGTGGTTTATTAATCAGAACGCAAATATATTCTTGACTACTACGGTATGTATTGATATCGTTTTTCATAAATATTATATACGGTTGTTTTGCGGTAAACCTTCTTCAGGGGCGCACCGTGTCGAAATAGCGAAACTCAACGATCCATGTAATGGATGAAACCAGTACTTACAAAATAAAAAGGAGCTTGCCATGAGTCGGGTATATACAGACAACTCGCTTTCGATCGGACGCACCCCTCTGGTTCGCCTGAATCGTGTCGGCGCAGACGGCGGCGCCACGATCCTCGCAAAGATTGAAGGGCGCAACCCGGCCTATTCCGTGAAGTGCCGGATCGGCGCCTCGATGATCTGGGATGCAGAGGAAAAAGGACTGCTCGGCCCCGGTAAGGAGCTGATAGAACCGACCAGCGGTAATACCGGCATTGCCCTCGCCTTTGTCGCTGCCGCTCGCGGTATACCAATTACCTTGACCATGCCGGAGACAATGAGCCTGGAGCGTCGCAAAGTCCTCAAGGCTTTAGGCGCCAACCTGATCTTGACACCAGGGCCAAAAGGGATGGGCGGGGCAATCGCTGAAGCAGAATCCATTGCTGCAAGCGACCCGGACCGTTACTTCCTGCCGCACCAGTTCAAAAACCCGGCAAATCCAGCTATTCACCTGAAAACTACCGGGCCTGAGATTTGGGATGACACAGATGGCAATGTCGATGTGTTCATCTCCGGGGTCGGTACTGGTGGCACAATTACCGGAGTCTCTCGCTACTTCAAGGAAGTGCGCGGCAAGCAGATCATTTCTGTGGCTGTAGAGCCAGACGATAGCCCTGTTATCACCCAACAGCTTGCAGGAGAGACCCTGCAGCCAGGGCCACACAAGATTCAGGGCATCGGTGCCGGCTTTATACCTGACAATCTTGACCTGAAGCTGGTTGACCGCGTCGAACAGGTCAGCAACGACGAGGCCATTGACTACGCCCGTCGTCTTGCCAAAGAAGAAGGCATCCTCGCCGGTATCTCATGCGGTGCGGCGGCGGCCGTTGCGGCAAGGCTTGCCGCACAGCCCGAATTCGCGGGTAAAACTATTGTCGTCATCCTGCCTGATTCCGGCGAACGCTACCTTACCAGCGTTCTTTATGAGGGGATTGTTTAAGATTTTCCTGAGCAGAGCAAAGGATGAGCGTCACAAGTAATTACTTTTATGATTGACATTTATGACGCAATTTTTTATCTCTGTTGTTAAATAGTTGCTTAACGGCAGCGTCTTTATCAAGAGTGGTGGAGGGACAGGCCCTATGAAACCACAGCAACCGATTCGTCGACGGCGAACGACAGGTGCTAAATCCTGCCCCGTTTTCAGGGGAAAGATGAGGATGGAGTTCAGAGGACATGTTACTTGTCTTTTCAGACCCCTTCTCAAAAATCCGAGAAGGGGTTTTTTCGTACTCTTCTCCCTAATCGAGGAGGACAGATGAAAGCAGCAGAAAAATATTCCCATGAGACCCGCCTGGTTCAACTGGGCGTCGGCAGCGACGAGCGGACCGGGGCAATCAGTCCACCGATCCACCCGAGCGCCACCTACCGGCACCCTGCCGTTGGCGAGTCAACCGGTTACGACTACACCCGTTCAATAAATCCAACCAGAGAGATACTGGAAAAAGGATTGGCAGAGTTGGAGGGGGGAGCTCGAGGTCTGGCTTTTTCTTCAGGAATGGCCGCGTTAACAACCTTCTTCCTGCACTTCAGCCAGGGCGATCACCTGGTTGTCAGTGAAGATCTCTACGGTGGCACTTATCGTGTACTCGATCAGATCTTTGCCAACTTCGGTCTCACCGTCACCTATGTCGACACCACGGACACAACCGCTGTGGCCCAAGCGATTACAAAAAAAACCAAAGCACTTCTGGTCGAGACTCCTGGCAATCCGCTGCTCGGTATTGCCGACCTTGCTGCCCTTGGGCAACTCTGCCGAGAACAGAAGGTGCTTTTTGCCGTCGACAACACTTTTTTGAGCCCGATATTGCAACGCCCTTTCGAATTCGGCGCCGACGTCGTCATCTACAGTGCAACCAAGTATCTCGGCGGACACAATGATCTATGCGCAGGAGTTCTGGTCGCCCGCGAAGAAACCTTCGGTGAACGTCTGTATTTCCTGCAGAATTCAACCGGTGCCGTCCTGCCGCCATTTGATTGTTGGTTGCTGTTGCGCAGCCTCAAAACTTTGTCTCTGCGCATCGAGCGTCACTGCAAGAGCGCCCTGGTCGTTGCGCGCTGGTTGGAAAAGCACCCAAAGGTAACGGACATCTATTATCCCGGCCTCGAAAAACACCTTGGGCATGAACTCTCGTGCAGACAAGCAAGCGGTTTCGGCGGTATGCTTTCGTTCAGAGTCGAAAGTGATGAATTGGCTAGAGATGTATTGGAACGGCTGCGTCTAATTTCCTTTGCCGAAAGCCTGGGCGGCGTGGAATCTCTCATGACGCTACCAGCGGTTCAGACGCATGGCGACATTCCTGAGGCAGAGAGAAAACGCCTCGGTATTTGCGAGAGCTTGCTGCGGCTATCGGTCGGCACCGAGTCAGTTGAAGATATCATTGCTGACCTTGAGCAGGCTTTCGCCTGAGATTATGCTTTTTATGAATTAAAGTCTAAACGTAACGCAAAGGCGGCAAGGGAAAGAAAACCGCAAAGTAAGTCACCATGATTCGATTCTTCAACCTGCAAGAAAGCTTAACGCGCAGTCACTGAGACTTTAGAAAAACAGGGCTCAGGTTTTTAGAACAACAGGTGATACAGCCATCTTTTCAGCGCCTCTGTGGCTCCGCGTTGAATTAGGGTTCGATTTTAAACAAAATCCGTGAACCTATTTAGGAGCAATAAATATGTCACACAAGAGATATCGGCCGGCAACGCTTCTCGTCCACCAGGGTAAAGATCGTGATCCGGCGACCGGAGCTGCGACCGTGCCGATCTACCAGGCATCAACTTATCACCACGAATGTGGCACTTCAGGAGAATACGATTACGCCCGCAGCGGCAATCCTAGCCGCGAACAGGTCGAGGAAGCAATTGCACTACTTGAGGGCGGAGTCAGAGGGTTTGCTTACGCGTCGGGTATGACCGCCATCGGCAGTTCGCTGGCGCTTCTCAAGAGTGGTGACCACCTGATCGCATCTGCTGATCTCTATGGAGGCTCCTGGCGTTTCATCACCAGCGTCTTGCCGGAGCAGGGAGTGACTGTCAGCCTGGTCGATACCACAGACAAGCATGCTGTCGAAGCAGCCATAACTCCACAAACGCGGGCACTCTTCCTTGAGACACCATCCAATCCGCTTTTCCGGATTACGGACCTGCGAGCCATGGTTGAGATCGCCAAAGAGAACGGACTGATCACCATACTTGACAACACCTTTATGACACCCTTGATGCAACGGCCCCTCGATCTTGGCATCGATGTTACCGTTCACAGCGCTACCAAGTTCCTCGGTGGGCACAGCGATATTCTCGCCGGTCTGGTTGCCACTTCAGATGCAGCCCTTGGGAAACGTCTCAAATATTTTCAAAATGCTTTTGGAGCCGTTCTCTCACCCTTTGATTCCTTTCTGCTTTCACGAGGCATAAAAACTCTCAAGGTGCGCATGGAAGCATCGCAAGCTACCGCGCAAACACTCGCAGATCGACTTACATGTCATCCTGCCGTTGCACGAGTCTGGTACCCCGGACAAGCCGACTTTACAGGGCGTGAGTTACATTATTCACAGGCGACCGGCGCGGGGGCAGTACTCTCCTTTGAACTTAAACAGGAATCGCAGGTCAAACCCCTTCTGGAAGCCGTCAAGCTGCCGATTATAGCTCCCAGCCTCGGTGGTGTGGAAACCATCCTTACTCACTGCTGGTCGATGTCTCACGCCGCAATTCCGGCGCAAGACAAACTTCAACAGGGAATAACAAAAAACCTGTTGCGTGTTTCCGTTGGTCTTGAAGACATAGAGGACCTCTGGGAGGATCTGGAGACAGGGCTCGTCTGATTATTTCCGACACGCTTCGACAGCCTTTTGTTTTCATTGAGAAAGCGGTCGGGACAAGGAGTAAATGCGGCGTGCAATTTAATTGAAAGACAAGGCCGTTTGTGCTAAAAATCTGAGCCTGATCAAAGTTTGCCGTTGTAGCTCAGTCGGTAGAGCAGCTCACTCGTAATGAGCAGGTCGTCCGTTCGATTCGGATCAACGGCTCCACAAAAAAAGCAGGCCTTGTCATAATTGACAAGGCCTGCTTTTTTATAACGTTGACCGTTCCAACCAATCAGCCTCTGACCACCTCAACCAGGTAACCATCCGGATCAGCGAGGAAATAGAACCTCGCACCCTGCCCGGGCAAGCCCTTCAAAGGCCTGGGAGCAAAGCCCATCTCCTCATGCCTTTTATGTGAGCCCTCAAGGTCGGTAACACGAACGGCCAGATGAGAATAACCGTTGCCTAGTATATAGGGCTCGGACTGATCGTGATTCCATGTCAATTCAAGTTCGAAATCGCTCCCGTGGGAGCGCAAGTAGCTCAGAGTGAAGTTGTGTTCAGAATAATCCTTACGACGAACAACCTCAAAACCGAGGGCCTCCTGATAAAATTTTTCTGATTTCTCAAGGTTCATGACCCTGAGACAGGAATGGATCATCTGGTAAGACATACTCACTCCTTGCCTTTCGTTTGCTGTTTCTCCTTAGTTTTCTCGTTCTTTCTACCGAATTCGAATGGGTGGGCCTGGCTACTGATGATAAAATCAGCAAAGATTTTCATCCAGAGGGTCACGCCGATTGCGGCGCTCCATGAGTCATATTTGTAGAGTGAAAAGACGCTAAAGCCTGTAGCGACATAGACTGGAACGCTCAAAATAATCAGAGCGGCAATAGTGCCAGCAACCAGGTTGATCGATCCAGTTGCTGGAGCCCACTTTTTCGGATTAAGTGGACCTTCGCCACGTTTCAAAGCAACTTCAGAATAATCATGTTTAATGAATATACGCCATGCCCGACGTAACCAGATGAAGGACATGGGGAAAAGTGCGAGGAACAAGAGCCATTTTATGGCTTCACTTATAGACATTCAATACTCCAAAAGATCCAGACGTTAAGAGGGACAGATAAAGACGCAACACCTTTACCTGATGATGTGCGTTCAAGCAATCAAAATCTGGTCGATACAAAATCATATCATCTTTTGTAAAAAAACCCCGCCAGACTGGCTGGCGGGGTCAAGTGATCAGGCAAACGCCAGATCAACATTTACACTGAAGATTAGTGAGCGTGGGAACCGTCCACAGCTTTGGCGCCGCGAGGGGTACGCACGTTCTCAACCATGTGCTGGATGTTCTCGGGGCATTCCGGGGTAATCTTGCTGACGACATAAGCGACAGCGAAGTTAACCAGAGCACCGATAGCACCGAAGGCATTAGGCTCAATGCCCATGAAGAAGTTGGCCTTGCCACCGAAGACGCCGAGGAACGAGGTACCCTTGATGAAGAAGAGACCTTTGTGGGCGAAAACGTAGAGCATGGTAATACCGAGACCACAGAGCATACCTGCCATTGCGCCTTCCTTGTTCATCTTCTTGTTGAAGATACCCATCATCAGGGCAGGGAAGATCGAGCTAGCGGCGAGACCGAAAGCAATAGCAACGGTACCAGCTGCGAAGTCAGGAGGATTGAGACCGAGGTAACCGGCAACCACGATGGAGCATGCCATGGCGATTTTACCAGTCATCAGCTCGCCCTTCTCAGAGAGGTCAGGCATGAAGATGTTTTTGAAAAGGTCATGCGAGATCGCCGAAGAGATCGCCAGCAACAGACCGGCAGCAGTCGAAAGCGCAGCAGCCAGACCACCGGCAGCAACCAGGGCAATAACCCAGTTCGGCAGCTGTGCAATCTCAGGATTCGCGAGAACCATGATGTCACGGTTAACACTCAGCTCACTACCTTTCCAACCAGCAGCGACTGCACCAGCGGGAGCAGCTTTGTCATTGTAGTACTGAATGCGGCCGTCGCCATTCTTGTCTTGAAACTTGAGCAGGCCGGTAATTTCCCAACGCTTCATCCAGTCAGGACGCTCGTCGTACTTGATGCTGCTTTCTGTTGCGAACATCGCCGCGTTACGGAGCTCGTCAGTAGCATAGTCCTGTTTGACGGCCGTGTTAACAGAAGCATGCAGGTTCAGGCGAGCCATAGCAGCAACGCCAGGAGCCGTGGTGTAAAGAATTGCGATAAAAACCAACGCCCAACCAGCGGAGGCACGTGCATCTTTAACCTTGGGAACCGTGAAGAAACGCATGATAACGTGAGGCAGACCGGCAGTACCGATCATCAGCGACATGGTGTAGACGAACATGTTCAGCGTGCTGATACGTGTCATCGTGGTGTACTGAGGGAAACCGAGGTCCATAACGACCTGGTCGAGCTTGCCCAGCAGGGACATATCGGTACCGACGAAATCGCCACCAAGGCCGAGTTGCGGCAGAGGATTGCCGGTCAGAGTCATGGAGATAAAGATTGCCGGGATCGTGTAAGCAAGGATCAGAACGCAGTACTGAGCGACCTGAGTGTAGGTGATGCCTTTCATGCCGCCGAAAACCGCGTACATGAATACGATACCCATACCGATGAAAACACCAGTCGCGTTGGAAACGCCCAGGAAACGGGAGAATGCAACACCAACACCGGTCATCTGACCAATGATGTAAGTCAGGGAAGCAGCCAGCAGACAGAGGACTGCTACGCAGCTTGCAGCCTTGGAGTAGAAACGGTCACCGATGAACTGGGGCACGGTAAACTTACCGAACTTACGCAGGTAAGGTGCCAACAGCATCGCCAGGAGAACGTAACCACCGGTCCAACCCATGAGGAAGAGACCGCCACCGTAGCCCATGTTGGCAATCAGGCCGGCCATTGAGATAAAGGATGCTGCTGACATCCAGTCAGCGCCAGTTGCCATACCGTTCAGGACGGGATGAACACCGCCACCGGCAACATAGAATTCACTTGTACTGCCCGCGCGGGCCCAAATAGCGATACCGATATAAAGTGCAAAGGTAGCGCCGACAACCATATAAGTCATTGCTTGTAGTGACATCGAATAGCTCCTTTATTCTTCGTGAACGTCAAATTTTTCGTCGAGATTACCCATGAGCTTCGCGTAAACGAAGATGAGTATGACAAAAATGTACATAGAACCCTGCTGCGCGAACCAGAAGCCCAGTGGATAACCACCGAGACTCATGCTGTTAAGCGCATCCGCAAACAGGATGCCACAACCGAACGAGACGAAAAACCAGACCGCAAGAACTTGGGCGATTAACGTCAATACTGCTTTCCAATATGCTTCACCAGATTTGTCCATAATAACCTCCTTCAGGTTAGTTAAAAAAAACACTTAAGATACTTCCAAACTTGAGCTCCCTAACCACCTCCTTAGCCTTGCCCGAACTTGCATCCGGTGCTGTTAGGGCCCCCTGGGATCGCCACATGGCAACACAAGGAGACAAAGTTTCAATTTCCAGTTACGATGTTTGATATCAGGGTCTATATTCAACCCTATAAACCAGCAAATATGAACTTTTATAACAGTTAATATAATCCGAATTTAACCATTGTTCTCTTACCGCAATCTATAAAAACCCCAAAGATAAAGAGGTTGAAGGAGAAGATAGCTTGAGTCCCAATGTTTAGTCAACAAAAAAATATAACGTTGTTTCGTTTTCGCTTAACACCCGCCTAAACAGACGTAAAATCCACACCTTCCGTGACCCTGGAAACGAAACGTCACAAGTATAGCAGCAAAACACAAGTTTGGTAGTGAACGCACTGTTTTGTTTAGTACATTGTCTTTATTTGTAGCGTTACACCCGATAACGAACAGTTGCATCCAGCGCAGAAAACAGAGACAATGACCGCAATTACTACTGTTTTATTTCCGGAGAACACATGCCCGACAGCAACTTTTCTGAGGAGAGCTTTTTCTTCCTGCACATCAGGAACGTTTGTCGAAGTCCTGCAATCACCTGTCCCCCTGACCTCAGCGTGATCGATGCCGCTCGCCTGATGCACGAACATAACATTGCCGGACTCGTGGTGGTTGAAGAAGACGTACCGATCGGCATCCTCTCCGTACACGATCTGAGAGACCTTATCGCCACCTCAGACGGCAACCTGGCCGGATATAAAGCGGATGACATCATGCAGGTGGGTACAATATCGGTTCGTCAACAGGCGTACGTTTTCGAAGCCATCTTTAAAATGGCCAAGAACAATACTCACCGCCTGGCCGTTGTCGACGACGAACAAAAGCTGGTCGGCGTCGTCAACGCGACCGACCTGCTCAGCCAACAGACCCGCAGTCCGCTTTACCTGACCCAGGAGTTGGAGGCGGCGGAATCGATTGAGGAGCTCAAAGAGATCAACAGTCGCATCCTGGAAATGGTGCGGAGAGCAATGAGTGCTGGCGCAGACACCAGAAGCCTCGTGCATCTGATCACTCACTTCAACGATGGCTTTACCCAACGCATAATCGCTCTCATGGAAAAACAAGAGGGGATTTCACTTCCAAGCAAGGCGGCCTACCTTGCTCTTGGCAGCGAAGGCCGTGGCGAGCAGACGTTGCGCACCGATCAGGACAGCGCACTGGTTTACGCTGACGACATATCCAATGCAGAGTTCGATGCCTGCAACCGCTTTGCCAGCCGGCTGGTTGATGCTCTTGATTTTGTCGGTATTCCACGCTGCCCCGGCAACACCATGGCAAGCAACCCCCAATGGCAACACAGCCTCACCGAATGGCAGCAGACCCTTGAACAATGGATCTCCGTTCCCACCGGCGAGAACATGGTCAACTTCGGCATGTTTCAGGACTTCCGCACTATTCATGGCGACCGGTCTCTGGAAAAGTCCCTGCACGAGTTTATTCACACAACAACCCAGGCAAACATGCTCTTCTTCCCTTACGTCGCCAAAAACATCGTCCGTTTCCAGGCACCAATCGGGATGTTCGGCCGCATCAAGGTTGATCGGGTGGGTGTCAACAGAGGCAAGGTCGACCTCAAGAAAGCGGGCATATTTGCCCTCACGGGGGGCATCAGCCTACTCGCACTCGAACACAATATCGATGATGGAACCACCTGGGACAAGCTCGAGAAACTTGAACAACTCGGGGTTTTTTCAGCCAAGGTCAGCGAAGAACTCAGTGAATCCTTCACGCAACTGGTCAACCTGCGTCTGCAACGTCAGCTGACTGACCTGGCCGCCGGGAACAAACCCAGTAACGCCATTGACCCGCTAATCCTGACCGATAAATCTCGCAGCCGTCTGCGTGAAGCCTTGCGAGGTGTCAATCAACTCCTGCGAATCATCCGTGAACATTATCAACTCAACTCCATTTCTCGCTGACGGAAATCAAGGGCTGTGCCGGGACGGCAAGCCTCGTTGAGCTTCCAGTACAGGCCAAAAGCATCAAGATCTAAAGAATATAAAAGGGTCGGCAAAACAGCCGGCCCTTTGTGCTGTCCACAAAGGTCAGTATTGGATTAATTATTGAGATTGGAACGGGGTCAACCTCCTGGGTGCAACAGATTGTTAATCTGTTG
>CAZXBD010000195.1:0-3301 GCA_964638305.1 uncultured Geobacteraceae bacterium
CGGGTCGAGTTCCACCAGACAAAAAACGGTTTGTCTGCAGCATGGGCCCGATCAATAAAGTCAAGAGCAACTGCCGTGGCTTCCTCATCCACTGTCTCCATGCGCTTCATATTCAAGGGGCCGGTATCTTCTACCTTGCCGTCGGCAAAAGAGTGAATGACGCCACGGGGACCAAACCGTTTCTTAAACTCAGGATCTTTGGGATAGTCAACATTCTCAGGTTCATCCTCTGCATTTAGATGATAGAGATTGCCGAAAAACTCATCAAATCCATGATTGGTTGGCAGATGTTCATCAAGATCACCCAGATGATTTTTTCCAAACTGACCTGTCATATAGCCATGGTTTTTGAGCAACCCAGCTAACGTGGGATCTTCTATTGGCATTCCTTCTTTTGCTCCGGGAAGACCAACTTTGGTCAACCCTGTCCGTATAGGTGCTTGCCCGGTAATAAAAGCTGCCCGTCCAGCCGTACAGCTCTGCTGGCCATACCAGTCTGTAAACATTGCTCCTTCTTTTGCGATTCGATCAATGTTTGGCGTTTTATACTGCATTACCCCAAGGTTGTAGGCGCTGATGTTATACCAACCTATATCATCGCCCCAGATCACCAAGATGTTAGGTTTGTCGGCAGCAAATGCTGATGCACTAACCCCTATGGTCAAAACCGCACACAGCAAAATCGCATTTACCAATGGCTTTTTCATATATTCCTCCAGTTCAATGGGAATGAGTAGGCTCGATGGATGGTATTCCACTGAGTGAATAAAATATCTGATCGATACGGGACAAAATCAAGGGCAGGCATCTCTCTGTCAACGCTTCTTACCCTAGACTTGTTCAGGTGTCACATCCAGCAGGTTAAGAGTCTTCCTGTTCAGTTAATATCTGCAACTCATCAGTGAATTAAACTTTGCCAAATCAAAGGTAAGTATTTCTGACTTTCCCCTCCGCCTAAGGTGTTTCCTGATAGGTTATTTTCTGCGACTGAGCACTGAACTTGATATTGCCGATACAAGTCTCTTCAATTGCAGTAGTGGGCGATTCCGTAACCTATCAGGAACTCCGCGTAACATATTCTGTTTTTTCTTTTTATATTAATATGTTAATTAGTGTTATTTTGGTCTTTGTTTTCCCTGGAGTCAAGGTTTTTCTGCGCCCATCAGGAACTAGTTCCTGATGGGCGGCACCTCTGCGGTCGGATCCCGCTCCCCGATTCCGGTGATCTTCTCCATCGCCTGGTAATAATCTTTCTGGGCCTTCACGCCCGACAGCTTGCTGTAGCGCAAGGTGAGCTCGATCTTTGCATGGCCAAGCAATTCCTGGATGGCAACGATATCGGCGCCATTATTGAGCAGTTGGGTAGCCATCGTATGACGAAGCTGATGACAGGTGATCGGAACACCGCTCTTCTTCGAGTAATACTCCATACGCTTCTGAATGCCCCGTACCGAAAGCGGCTTACCCTTGTAGGTGCCTTTCTCGACCAGAAAGATTTTCTGCTCCCGTGTCGGTGGTCGTATACGCAGATAACCAGCTAACGCAGATCCCGCATCGGTGTTGAAGTAGGTGGTACGGTCCTTGCCGCCTTTACCGCACCGCACCACGATCTGGCTATACTGGTAATCGATGTCATCAAGGCGCAGATTGGACACCTCTTCAACTCTGAGTCCGCAGCGAAGCATCAGCATAAACATGGCCCGATCACGTTTTTTGGTGATGACGGCGAAGAACATTTCAAGATCGCTCTGCCTGATGTTTCTTGGAAGCGGCTTGGCCATCCGCAAAGCCATACCGCTTCGCGCAGGATTGTCGATATCAAGGTTCTCTTCTTCACGCAGATACCGATAGAAACTGCGTATGGCAACCAGACGTTCATTAATGGTCTTGGCAGCCAGCTTCTTCTCAAGAAGCAGATCAAGATACCGTTTGACGTAGGCAGGCGTTGCCTTTTCAACGGGTACAGGAAGCCAGAGAAGAAAGTATTTCAACCGATACAGGTAGCTACTTACGCTTTGAGCGGTGTAGTTTTTTCTCTTCAAATACCTTCTGTAGTTCAGTATGGACTCGGCGAGGTTCATGGCGCTCTCCCTGTTCGATACGCTCCATTGCTTTGAAGTATTCATGCTCTCGGGTCAGATCGGTCATTTTGGCATAGCGCAGGGTCATCTCGATCTCCTGGTGCCCCAGGATCTGCTGCAGTACTTCCAAGCGCATGCCGGCATTGAGCATATCGGTGGCAAAGGTATGACGAAGGTGGTGCAGGCTGTAGCCTTTATGGGACAGGCCGGCACGCTCCAAAGCCCTTCTCATTGCACTCCAGGCCGTGACATAGTTGAGAGTGCCTGGTCCCGATCTGCCGGGGAAGAGATAATCAGATTGTGTATCTCTTTCTGTGAGCCAGTCTCGCAGGGCTTGTTCGGCATCTTCGTTGTAATACACAGCTCGGCCCTGGTAGTTCTTCTCTCCCACATAGATCAAGATCTTTCGCTCAGCGAGATTGAGGTCGGATACTTTTACCTCCAGCAACTCGCCGATACGCATTCCCGTGCGCAACAGGAGCAGGAGCAACGCTCTGTCCCGAACGGCGGTAATCCCTGAAAGAAGCCGTTGTACATCCTCAGCAGGGATCGCCCGAGGCAGTGGTTTTGGCAGTTTTACCTTAATCTTTGGCTGCATAATCGTGTTGGGCAGTACACCTTGGTCGACCAGAAAGACGATGAAGGCATACACTACCCGCAAGTGATTGGCGACTGACGTGGTCATGAGGCCACGGTCCTGTTCATATTGTACATAAGCGCTGATGTCTTGGCGAGTAAGGCAGTAAACTGTTGTTCCCTGTCGTTCAAGAAAGCCAAGAAAGTGTAGGATGATACGACCTGATTCTTTAATGGAGTTTACCGACAGGTTCTTGATGTATTTGCCGTAGAGGTATTCTACCGCCAGCTCTGAACCGGGAAGTCCGCGTGCGGACAGCCGTGAGCACCAGCGATGGGTAATATGGCGCTTATAACTGGCAAAATAATGGTCTGGAGGTGCGTTTTTAGCCTTGAAATGACGTTCAGGGGCAAAAGGGGGGTCAAAAACGGGTGTTTTGGCTACAGCGAATTCTTCGGTCATTTGCGTCTCCTTTTTCTTTTGTAGAAAAAACAGAACGTTAATGACCTTAGTATAGCATTTATACGGTCGTCATTTTGTTACGTGGAGTCAGGAAGAATCTATACTCCTTAGTAAAATCCTACCTGTTAACTTGCCACTGGATTAATCAAAAAAAGTTTGCTACAATCTTCCCACAAATTAT
>CAZXBD010000196.1:0-5306 GCA_964638305.1 uncultured Geobacteraceae bacterium
GAGGTCGTCATTCTTGAGGCGCTGAAGATGGAAACTCCTATTTACTGTGAAGAGAGTGGCACTATCACCGAGATCAAAGTTAAAGAAGGTGACGCGGTCAATGAAGGGGATGTGCTGGTTGTCTTCGGCTGATTCCTATTCACTTTGCCCATAATTCCAGGGACTCTGTTTTTGTTGAAGCCAGCCCCGTTATTGATGTGAAAGGACTTCTCCATGTCACGCAAACAAACTCCGCTACGCCCGTATTTCGAGAAAATGCCTGAAATTGGCAAGGAACTCAGGGAAGGTGAGGTGCGTCGCTCCCAAGCCAACCTCGAGCTTGTTCGAGAGCAGGAAGAGATCATTACCCAGGAGGTCGAGCGGGTAAAAAAAGCTGGTATACCTGCCGAGAAGATTCATCAGCGCGGCGGGATGACCATCTACGACCGCCTCGAATACCTTGTCGACGACGGAACCTGGAATCCACTGCACACTCTCTATAACCCGGCTGACAACGAAGAGGGTTGCACCGGGGTTGTTAATGGCCTCGGCAAGATCGAGGGCAAGTGGGCAGTCATTATCGGCTTTGATAATAAAGTCATGGCTGGTGCCTGGATCGCCGGGCAGTCTGAAAACATCCTCATGGTTACCGACCTGGCCAAACGTCTCAATGTTCCTCTGGTCTGGTTGACCAATTGCAGTGGCGTCAAACTCATGGAGCAGGAGACTGTTTACGCCGGTCGCCGATCCAGCGGCGCTCCATTCTACCGTCACGCCGATCTCAACCATCTGGGTATACCGATTCTTAACGGAATCTACGGTACCAACCCTGCCGGCGGTGGTTACCAGGGTATCAGCCCGACCATTCTGCTGGCTCACGACGGCGCGAACATCGCCGTCGGTGGCGCCGGCATCGTTGGCGGTATGAATCCCAAGGGCTACATTGATGAAGAAGCCGCTCAGGCACTCATCGAAGGCACCAAGAACTTCAAAGGCAAGGCTCCGGGCCGGGTGGAGACTCACTTCGACCAGACGGCCTATTTTCGTGAAGCCCACGATACGGAGGAGGGAGTCCTTGACGGCATCAAAGATTACATGCGCATGATGCCCGCTTACGATCCAACCATGTTTCGTGTGGCAGAACCTGCTGAGCCGAAGCTGGCAGTTGAGGACCTCAACCTGATTCTCCCCGCCAACCAGAAACGTCCCTACGATGCCATCCAGATACTGGCGCGTCTCACTGATAACAGCGAGTTTATGGAATACCGTCCCGACTACGGTCGAGAGGTTTTCGCCGGTATCGCCAAAATCGACGGATTCCCTGTCGCTTTTATCGGCAACCAGCAAGGTGTTTTTCCCGGTTACCCGGAGTATGCCGAGGGAGCGTATCCCGGTGTCGGCGGTAAACATTACCGTGAGGGTCTCATCAAGCAGGGCGAGTTTGTCACTCTTTGTGGTCGTGATAACCTGCCGATCGTCTGGCTTCAGGATACCACCGGCATCGATGTTGGTGATCTCGCTGAGGAAGCGGAACTACTCGCCCTTGGACAGTCGCTGGTCTACTCTATAGAACAGACCGAGCTCTCCATGATGTGCGTTGTCCTGCGCAAAGGAACTGCGGCTGCTCATTACATCATGTGTGGTCCTCAGGCCAACAATAACAACGCATTTACCCTTGGCACCCCGCTCACCGAAATTTATGTCATGCATGGTGAAACCGCAGCTGCGGCCTCTTATGCGCGCCGTCTGGTCAAGGAAGACGATGTCGGCAATGACCTCGCTCCGGTATTGGATAAGATGAACCAGATGATTCAGGATTACCAGGAGAAGTCGCGCCCGGTTTATAGCGCTGAGAAGGGTTTCGTCGACGAAATTGTGTCGCTGACCGACTTGCGAAAATACATACAGGCCTTCGCCGGTGCCAATTACCAGAATCCAAAGTCAATTACCCCTGTTCACCAGATGCTGCTGCCTCGTATCATCAAGGGTTAGTTACGGTTAAATTCGCCCCGTTAAGAAGAACGGGGCGAATCACCTCCAGTATGGAAGAACAGAGGGTATGAATTCTCTCGCGGATAGCCTGGAAAATCACTATGCACCCCATGACCTGGAAGTCGCGGTGCTGAACGCGTTGGTCGCGGCCGGCAAGGATCCAGACCGGTTAGTGCTTGAAGACCTTTCTGCCATCGATGAATTTCATATCCGTGGCCGCAAGGCGACATCCGATCTGGCCAGTAGGCTGCAACTCAATACCTCCACACAGGTTCTGGACGCGGGTTGTGGTCTGGGGGGTGCCTCTCGTTATCTGGCTACAGAGTACGGCTGCAAGGTCACCGGAGTGGATATAACCGAGCCCTATTGCCGTGTTGCCACCATGTTGGCTATGAGGCTCGGCCTGGCGGACCGGGTCAGCTACCGTCATTGTGATGCGCTCGCCATGCCTTTCGCAGACGCCAGTTTCGACGTCGTCTGGACCCAGCATGCAACAATGAATATTTCTGACAAGTTCAGCTTCTATCACGAAATTCTGAGGGTTCTTAAACCGGGAGGAGTGCTGGCCAGCTACGATATATTATCCGGGACAGGGGGCGATGTTTATTATCCAGTGCCCTGGGCACGCGATACTGCGACCAGCTTTTTAGTAAGCCCGAAGCAGATGCGCAAGGTCCTCGAGGATGTCGGTTTTGAAATCGAGTATTGGCAAGACACTACGGAAATCGGGCGGTGCTGGTTTAAACGCATGGGTGATAAGCTTCGTAACCAAGGGGTGCCCCCTCTAGGAATCCACATCCTTCTGGGTGATGATTTTCAAGTCATGGCGCAAAACCAGGTGCGTAACCTCGAAGAAGACTGTATCTCTCTGATTGAAGCTGTTGTCCGGCGACCTGCCGGATCATAATGTAACAAGTCTATCTGAGAAAAATTCCATTATAAAAACAGGCAGGCACAAGAAAAGGATTTGATATGTCGGACGATATTGCCAGGAAAACTGCCGAAACAGCCAAGCTTTATTTTCGCGGGGTTGAGACGGAAAAACCGTACGAGCTCTGGAAATCTTTCGATAGCGGTCTGGCACGTGACCTCTCGATGTTCATTACCGGTCAGATGTATGCACGGGAAGTGTTGCCTCATCCGGTGCGTCAACTGGTTGCAGTTGCAACCTTGACTGTGTTGGAAAAGAAAGAGGAACTCGAACTCCACCTTCGTGCCGCTCTGAATGTTGGATGCCAGCCTCGTGAACTCGCAGAAGCGATTTTCCAGACGGCAGTCTACGGAGGAGTCCCGGCCATGAACCAGGGGCTGCACGTCTTGCGTAAAGTTCTTAAGGACCAGGGTCTTTGGCCTCTTGGCGAAGCTGACTGAAAGGCCGTAGAGGGGGGGGGCTATGGGGTGCCTGTACCGAATTTTTTCGCCAGCGATTTCGAGGCTGCTCGTTTTGCCATGCGTTTTTTTGCCCGCTCCGGCGCCTCGTCGTACAATAGTTTCTCTAGCTCGGTTTCAGGAATAACTCCAGGAACTATCTTCTTTTCGCCATTGACGTCAAGGGTGACAAACGTGACGAACGAGGTAGCACAAACCGTACGTTCACCGGTTAGCATTTCCTCTGCAACAACCTTGACAAAAACTTCCACCGCGGTCCCCTGTGTCCATACAACGAAGGCCTCCAGGCAAACCGATTGCCCTTCTCTGATAGGATGCAGAAAGTCGACCGAGTCGATCGATGCTGTGACGACTGATGTACGGGCATGACGGGTTGCCGCTATTGCGGCAACGTCGTCGATATTCGCCATGACTTTACCGCCGAACATGGTGCCGTAATGGTTGGTGTCCGGGGGGAGAACCATCAACGTCTTGATGGCACGTGATTGTTTGCAAAGCTTGGTTGGTTTATCTGTCATTTTCTCTATCCTCTGGCCGAGCCTCTGATTAATCGTCTCGACAAGTGGTCAGCTTTGGGTTGAGGTTAACGAAAGCAGATGTGTCAACAGGCTTTCGAGGGATGTCTTGAGCTCAATCGCGCAAGCGTACTGTACGTAGCCGCTGTTATTCATCTCACCAAGCGGTGTGTCGTGTTGTTGCTGGAGAATGATCATCGGCTTGCCGATGCCATAGGCGAGCCCCAAAGCGAGCATAACGTTGGGGGTTTGTCCTGCAAGATTGAAAATCGCAAGTCTGCACGAATGCAGTTCCTGGCAGACTGTTTAGAAAGTTCTGCGCTATCTATTGTTTTGCCTTTATGACCCCTGCTGTAGCTACGTTTTTGCTGCTCGTGAAATTTTGTCTCTCTTGAGACACTTTAGTTTTCTTATTTGATATCTTAAAATATCACATATGAACGATATTCGTTAAGTATTACAAACACAATTAACGCCAAAATAAGGTTGTGTATACTGGCCTTTAAATACGCCTGAGCAATGTTTATAACAAGGAAACTTTATTTACTTATTCGGTAAAACGGTGTTATAATTCAGCTGTATAAAATGTGATGACATTGTGAATTTGTCGTTGCCCACTGTCTCTGTAAATCTCTGATTGATTCGGGAGCATAATCTTATATGAGATCGTCAACTTCGTTGCGAAGCCTGGATGCAAAGCGGTCATCTGAAGAGAAGACCTTGCGGTTGGTTTTTGGCCTTGACCGGAACCAGAAGATTGTCTCGATTAGTGACAAAAATCCTTTCGACCTCCAGGAACAGGATGTCCTGGTTGGTAAAAGCCTTGAACAGGTAGCTGCCCTTCGGCATTTCTATGCTTTGTTGGCCAGGGGCTTCTGCTTCAAATCCTTGCCGGTGCCGGTTGATGATCGCTGGTATACAGCAGAATACCGGCCCGGCGGTGTAAATGGTGCCTTGGCCGGGGGAGAATTGGTTTTGACTGCTCTTGATCGTGGCAATGAGGCAGCCATGATTCTTCATGATTTTGTCCAGTCAATCGATCCGTTCTCTCTGGAGGCCGGTGGCGGCATTCTGTTGGTTGATCGTGCCGGATTTATCCTGATGGTCAACCGTGAGTTTGCCGATATCCTCGGGTTGCAAGTTGTCGAAATGGTTGGCCGCCATGTCAACGAGTCGTACCCGGACACTACCTTGTCTCGTCTGCCCAAGGTTATGGATTCGGGAAAGGCAGAAATTGGTGAGCCGCACCAGTTGAACGGTCGGGAAATTGTTGCCAGTCGTTGGCCACTGATAAAAAATGGCAAAACCTTTGGGGCCTACGGCAAGGTGCAGCTACGGGAGGGGAAGGGGGGCTCTCCAATGGTCGGCAATCTGTCGCCGCCAGAAAACAGGTCCTCTCGCAGGAGTATTGCTGGCCACCGTCCAAAGGCC
>CAZXBD010000197.1:0-5758 GCA_964638305.1 uncultured Geobacteraceae bacterium
TCAAGCCGATTTCCTCTCGGTTAATCAGCATGAACTCGCCATTTTTACGAGCGTTGACCAGGTCATTGACGAAGCAGTTCTTTTTATCCAAAGGCGCATTCGCCTGAGCGATCGCATGACCTTCTTCTTCAAGCGCCGAAAAATACTGAATCTCATTCGAGACCTTACCGTCCTTGACGATTCGGTATGGCGTTTCAACAAAGCCATGGATGTTAATCCGGGCATAAGTTGACAACGATGCGATCAGTCCAATGTTCGGACCTTCAGGAGTCTCGATCGGGCAGACACGGCCATAGTGTGTTGCATGGACGTCACGCACCTCGAAACCGGCACGCTCACGGGTCAAACCACCAGGTCCAAGAGCCGAGAGACGACGCTTATGGGTAATTTCCGAGAGCGGGTTGGTCTGGTCCATAAACTGGGACAGCTGACTCGAACCGAAGAATTCCTTAACAACAGCAGAAACCGGCTTGGAGTTGATCAGGTCGTGAGGCATCAGGCTGTCCACTTCCTGCAGACTCATGCGCTCCTTGATAGCACGCTCCATGCGCACCAGACCGACCCGGTATTGATTTTCGAGCAACTCGCCGACCGCACGTACACGGCGATTACCGAGATGGTCAATGTCATCTATCTTGACCGGCAACTTACGAACATTGCCCTTGTCGTCTTCAACTTCCCACTCATGATTGCCATTACGCAAGTCAATCAGGTAGCGCACCACCTCAAGGATGTCTTCCTTGGTCAGGGTAGTTACTTCGAGGGGCAGCTTCAAGCCGAGTTTGTGATTCAGCTTGAGACGACCAACCGTCGAGAGATCGTAACGCTCTTCGTTGAAGAAAAGACTAGAGAACAGGGCGTCCGAACTCTTGAGTGTCGGTGGATCACCAGGGCGCAAGCGACGGTAAATCTCGACTTTTGCCTCTTCCGGAGAATTTACTTTATCCTGCAGCAGGGTATCGCGCAGATACGGGCCGACAAACATGTTGTCGATAAAGAGCACTTCGTAACGGGTAATGCCGCGCCCAACCAGATCTTCAAGCTTGGCAGCAGTAAGTTCCTCATTGCACTCAAGAACAACTTCGCCGGTCGACTCATCAACAATATCAACTGAAGCAATTTTACCGACGACCTCTTCTACTGGGATCTCGATGAATTCAAGCTTTTTCTCTTCGATTTTGCGTATCGCCGCCTTGGTGAATTTGCGGTTGGCCTTGACCAGCACCTCGCCATCAGCATCAATCACCTCAATCGTGGCGCGTTGACCAAGCAACAACTTGGTGTTGACTTTTTTGCGGTATTTGCCGTCTTCGACAAAGATTTCTTCAGTGTCGTAGTAGCGGTTCAAGAGTTCTTCCGCAGAGAAGCCAAGAGCCTTGAGTAGCACAGTGGCGGGCAATTTACGCCGCCGGTCTATGCGAACAAAGAGAATATCTTTATGATCAAAGTCAAAATCGAGCCAGGAACCCCGATAAGGGATAACCCGGGCGCTAAAGAGTACCTTGCCGCTCGAATGCGTCTTGCCCTTGTCGTGGTCAAAAAAGACCCCGGGCGAACGATGCAACTGACTAACGATGACACGTTCAGTACCATTGATGATGAATGTACCATTCTCGGTCATCAACGGAATTTCACCGAAATAAACTTCCTGCTCCTTGATGTCGCGAATCGACTGTACGCCCGACTCCTTATCAACATCCCACGAGACCAGCCGCACCTTAACCTTCATCGGCGCAGCAAAAGTCATCCCCCGTTGATGGCATTCCTCAACATCATATTTCGGGGTTCCCAGTGAGTACTCAACGTACTCAAGCGAACAGGTTTCACTGAAATCCCGAATCGGGAAGACAGAGCGGAATACCGCTTCTACACCAATATTTTGACGCGCGGTAGCAGGCAGATCCGCCTGCAGGAAACGCTGATAGGAATTCTTCTGGATATCAATCAGGTTGGGGATATCGATAATCCGTTTGATTTCCTGAAAGTGTTTCCTAAGTAGCTGGTTATTCGCAATCGAATAAGCCATGGTGTCTCCTTCTAGCTAACTGAATGTATAATAGCCAAGGCCGCACAAGGCGACCTTGGCTAGGACGTGATTATCCGAGACGGGCTATTATTTGAGCTCCGCGGTGGCGCCGGCTTCTTCCAGCTGGGTCTTAATGCCCTCGGCTTCTTCTTTGGATGCACCCTCTTTAACGGTGTTAGGAGTACCGTCAACCAGATCCTTGGCTTCTTTCAGGCCCAGACCAGTGATCGCACGTACAACCTTGATGACACCGATCTTCTTCTCGCCAATGGCGGTGAGTACGACATCAAACTCAGTCTGCTCTTCAGCAGAAGCTTCGCCACCGGCTGCAGGACCAGCAGCAGCAACAGCTACAGGAGCAGCAGCGGAAACGCCGAACTTGTCTTCCAGCTCCTTGACCATTTCAGCCAGTTCAAGGACGCTCATCTTCTCGATAAATTCAATAACTTGTTCTTTGGTGATAGCAGCCATTGTTCTAAATCCTCCGTAAATTCTGTATCTATTAAGTGATTAAGTTTGTGTTTAATTCAGCCTAGAGGACAACTCAGGCTGCGTCTTTTTGGTCCTTGATAGCGGCCAGTACCTGCACGAACGAACGTGGCACCGCGGCCAGAACACCAACGAAATTGGTTGCCGGCGCGCTCATGGAGCCCAGCATCTTGGTCAACAGCTCATCGCGGCTCGGCAGTTCAGCCAGAGCTTTGATGTCAGCAACAGCCAACAGTTTGCCATCGAGCATACCAACTTTCAGCTCGAAAGCCTCGTTCTTCTTGGCAAATTCGACCAGCGCCTTGGCAGGCGCAACCGGATCTTCATTCGCCACAGCAATAGCCGTCGGACCAGACAGGTACTCGTCGAAACAAGCGGCGTCCGTATCCTTGGCAGCGAGACGCAGCAGGGTGTTCTTTACCACCCGGTACTCGACACCAGTTTCACGGAGTTTATTCCGCAAATCGTTGGCCTGAGCAACATCCAGTCCCCGATAATCTGCCAGGAAAGCTGCTTTGGCTTCCTTGAGTTTCTCTGCAAATTCCGCGACAAGAGCTTCTTTACTTTGCTTATTCAATGTCTCTCCTCCTTTCCTCGTAGATTTCCGAGCTTTTTCAAGCTCTTCATCCTAGCCTTCAAGAAGGTGAAGAAAAGACTTAACGTCTCGTACACCATCCATCGCGCCTCGGCAGGTGGCTGGACCCATTAAACCAAAAGGTGCCTGCTGTCTGTGGCCAGGATCTGCTTTATCCTGAAACGTCCGCTATCGCAAGCAACAGCGGGGTGATTCCAAATTTATTTAACCAGTGCCTGCAAGGCCGAGACATCGATATTAATGCCAGGTCCCATCGTTGAAGAAATAGTCACTTTCTTAACATAGGTTCCCTTGGCCGTCGACGGCTTGGCTTTAAACAGGGCGTCCATAATAGTCATCAGGTTGCCTTTGAGTTTTTCAACATCAAAAGAAGCCTTGCCAACAGGAGCATGGACGATACCGGCCTTTTCAACACGATACTCTACCTTGCCGGACTTGGCTTCCTCAACGGCGCGGGCGAGCTCAAAAGTCACAGTTCCAACTTTCGGGTTAGGCATCAAGCCACGTGGACCCAGAAGCTTACCAATTTTACCGACAGTTCCCATCATGTCGGGAGTAGCAATCGCCGTATCAAAATCAAACCAGCCGCCCTTGATCTTATCTACAAGATCGTCGCCGCCAACATGATCAGCACCGGCATTCTGAGCTTCCAGCGCCTTTTCACCTTTAGCAAAAACCAGAACCCGGATCGTCTTGCCCAGACCATTCGGCAACACAACGGCGCCACGCACCATCTGATCTGCCTTACGAGGGTCAACGCCGAGCTTTACAGCTATGTCGACCGACTCATCAAACTTGGCAAATGACGTTTCCTTAACCAGAGATAACGCCTCGTCAACCTCGTATGTCTTGTTACGGTCGACTTTTCCCTTGGACGCTTTAATATGTTTTCCTGTTGCCATTGTCTATATTCTCCGCATTCAGCGTGCAGTAATTAAGCTACGACCTCTAGGCCCATGCTGCGGGCTGTGCCCTCAATAATCAGCATAGCCCCTTCGATGTTGTATGCATTCAGGTCGGGCATCTTGAGCTTGGCGATTTCTTCAACCTGCGCCTTGGTGACTTTACCGACCTTTTCCTTGTTCGGTACGCCGGATCCCTTGGGAACCTTGGCAGCTTTCAGCAAGAGTACAGACGCTGGAGGGGTCTTGGTAATGAAAGTAAAGGAACGATCTGCATAGACGGTAATGATAACCGGGATAATCAGACCTTCCTGATCCTGCGTTCTGGCATTGTACGCCTTGCAGAATTCCATGATGTTCACGCCGTGCTGACCCAATGCCGGGCCGACCGGGGGTGAAGGATTTGCCTTGCCGGCAGGGATCTGCAATTTTATCTGTCCAACAACCTTTTTGGCCATGAAATGACTCCTTAAAAACTATATTCTGCTAGAAACTCAGCTGGTTTTCTCAACCTGGATAAACTCAAGTTCTACCGGGGTGACCCGGCCAAAGATACTGACCATAACCTTGAGTTTCGCCTTGTCAGGTTTTACATCTTCAACAATACCGGTGAAGTTCAGGAACGGACCATCGATAACCCGCACTGTCTCACCGACTTCAAATTCAACTTTTGGCTTAGGCCTCTCAACGCCTTCTTCCATGCGTGTAGTGATCTTGGCCACTTCCTCATCGGGGATCGGCGGAGGCGTCGTGCCACCCCCGACAAACCCGGTCACCTTGGGCGTATCTTTGACGATATGCCAGGCTTCGTCGTTCAACTCAACATGAACAAGGATATAGCCGGGAAAGAACTTGCGGGTCGACGTTTTTCGTTCACCATCTTTGAGTTCCACCACGGTTTCCGAGGGGATAAGAACCTCACCAAAGAACTCCTCAGCGCCTAACGAACGGATACGCTCCTCAAGGCTCAACTTGACCTTGTTCTCGTAACCCGAATAGGTGTGCACTCCGTACCACTTCTTCTCGCTCATGGATTCACCAGGTCTCTCAGTTGAGCAAGGTCTGGATCATTGTTGACAATGCAGAGTCAACGATCCATAAGAAAACCGCCACCATCAGGACAAGCACGATGACAACCATCGTCGACCCGTAAGTTTCTTTACGGGTTGGCCATGTGACCTTTTGTAACTCGGCTTTGACCTGCTGGAGAAATTCGCCAACCTTGGTATTCACTATAGCAACCTATAATTTAGGATTATCGTTAAAGTTAATTGGCAGGCCAGGTAGGATTCGAACCTACAACACCCGGTTTTGGAGACCGGTGCTCTAGCCGTTAGAGCTACTGGCCTGCAACCTTAAGCAATCTGTGCCGTTGACTGCCGTCTACTTGGTCTCGCGATGGACCGTATGTTTCCGGCAAAAACGACAATACTTCTTGAACTCCAACTTGTCAGGAGTATTTCTTTTGTTCTTGGTCGTCGTGTAGTTGCGCTGTTTACATTCAGTACAGCCAAGAGTCACGATATCACGCATTGTTTAATCCTCGGTGATCTCCCCGTGCGAGAAGATCGCCTGTTCTTGATAAAGATTCAGGTAACAGCAATATTATTCGACAATATCGCTGACGACACCGGCGCCAACAGTACGACCACCTTCGCGGATTGCGAAGCGCAGCTCTTTATCCATGGCGATCGGGGTGATCAGGTCTACAGTGATAGCAATGTTATCACCAGGCATGACCATCTC
>CAZXBD010000198.1:0-4603 GCA_964638305.1 uncultured Geobacteraceae bacterium
CCTTTACCTGGATCTTCTTGAAGTATCTTGTCGCAAAGCCCACGTTGAAGTTTGGGTCTATTGTCTGATGCCCAACCATGTTCGTCTGATTGTTTTCCCTGAAACAACAGAAGGCTTGCGCCCCAGTCTTAATTCCGGTGACAATTCCGGTGACACAATACCATTGTGTCACCAGAATTATTTGAATTTAGCCTGTTGAGCTGACACATCTTTGTCCGTATAATGTCTTCCATCTATTTTGCATTGTTATTGAAATTAAATGATGGAGGGGTTTATGACACGTCTTGCCCGTGTGGTGGCTCCCGGCTACCCACACCATATCACCCAACGCGGCAATCGCCGCCAACCGACCTTTTTTGAAGATAACGATTACAGACTTTATCTGCGGCTGCTGTCAGAGCAGTGCAGGAAAGCAGATGTGGATATCTGGGCTTATTGCCTGATGCCGAACCATGTCCACCTGATTGTTGTCCCCGAAACGGAAGATGGTTTGCGTAAGGGGATTGGTGAAACCCACCGACAATATACACGGGCGATTAATAACAGAATGGAGTGGCGTGGATTCCTCTGGCAGGGACGGTTCGCGTCCTTCCCAATGGATGAGAGTTACCTCCTTGCTGCCGCCCGTTATGTGGAATTGAATCCCGTAAAGGCGCAGTTGGTTCAGCGACCGGAAGATTACCCCTGGAGCAGCGCGCGATTTCACATGAATTTGTCGGGCGATTCTGTTGTTAGTGGCACGCTTTTGCAAGAAATGGTTGGCGATTGGCGTTCCTTTTTAATGACGTCAAGTGATGAAAGAGTGCAAAAAAAGATCAAACACGCCAGCAGAATGGGCCGCCCCTTAGGCTCCAACGCGTTTGTGAGCGCCCTGGAAACCCAACTCGGAAGAAATCTCCGCCCACAAAAGCCTGGCCCTAAGGTCAAATAATTCCGGTGACACAATAGTAATGTGTCACCGGAATTATGCTGTTTGATTAATCTACTGTTACTCCGAGTTTCTCCAGTTGATGACGTAGTGCTTGCTGTGCGTCCGGTTCGCCGTGGACCAGGCGGACGTGTTGTGGTCGCTTGCGCATGCGCTTGATGAAGTTGACCAGGTTTTTCTGGTCGGCGTGGGCCGAGTAGCCGGAGATGGTGTGGATGCGGGCGCGGATGTCGTAGCGTTTGCCGTCGAGAATGACGTAGCCGCCTTGTGGGCCGTATCTCTGGATGGAGCGACCCGGTGTGCCGACGGCCTGGTAGCCGCTGAAGAGGATGTCGGTACGCGGATCTGTGATCATCGCTTTCAGGTAATTGACGATGCGGCCGCCGCTGCACATGCCCGAGGCGGCGATGACGATGCAGGGGCGGGCCTTGCGGCGCAGGTAATCGACTGTGTGGAGATGGTCGCGGTGACTGTCTATGGTGGTGAGCTGCTCGAAAGTCAATGGTTTACGTCCGCGCTTGAGCTTGCCGCGGGCTTCGGCGTCCCAGTAGGGGCGCAGTTCCCGGTAAAGAGCCGTGAAGCGGCTGGCGAGCGGCGAGTCGAGGATGATTTCCAGCTCTTCCCAGGGCAGGTCGAGGGCGGCGAAGCGTTGCCGGTTGCGGTGTATCAGTTCTTCGATTTCGTAGAGGAGCTCCTGGGTGCGGCCGATGCTGAAGGCCGGTATCAGGATGACGCCACGATCCTGCAACGCCAGCTCAATCACTTTCTGCAGTTTTTCTTTGCGTTCTCTGCGCCCTTCGTGGAGGCGGTCCCCGTAGGTGCTTTCCAGAACCACCAGGTCGGCTCCGTAGGGCGGCCTGGGTGCCGGCAGTAGCGGGGCGTAGGGCGCGCCGAGGTCGCCTGAGAAGAGGATCCGTTGTAAGCTGCCGGAGCTGTCTCGCCTGCGGCATTCAAGATAAGCGGAGCCGAGGATGTGCCCGGCCGGCTGCAGGCGAATGTCCAGGTGCTCCAGGTTTTCTACCGAGGCGCAGTGCCACACTCCGTATTCAAGTGGGTGCAGCTGCTTGGCGATGATTTTCATGAACCGATCAATCTTTCGCCGATCACGAGTGAAGCTAACCTTGAGGGCATCTTCCATGACGGTGGGCAAGAGCAGGGCCGAGGCTTTGCTGCAGTAGATCGGTCCTTTGAACCCTGCCGCCAGCAGGTAGGGCAGGCGACCGACATGGTCGATGTGAACATGGGTAAGCACCAGTCCGCAGAGGTGGTCAACGGCAAAGTCGATGTCCAGCGGTTTCGCCGCCTCCTGTCCCTGAAAGAGCCCGCAGTCGACCAGCAGGCCGCTGCCTCCCGGCAATCGTAGTTCATGGCATGAGCCGGTTACGCTGTGGCGGGCGCCGTGGTGAATGATCTCAACTTCAGGAATTGACACGAATTTTCCCTTAAAGAAGATGGGTTGATGAAGAGCAACAGGAGGACTCTGACCCTCTGTTTTTTAGCGTATTCTAATTGTTTTGCGGGTTGGATGCAAAAAAGAAATTTCGCTGCAATGGAAAGATTTCGGCCTTTTACTACTCTTTATCTGCTAACCTTAAACACCTTTTGGGTAGACCAGAATATACAGTGAGGCGCTGAGATGGAGACCGGGTGGTTAGTTTAGGCTCACGTTTTGCATGTGTAGGAACTGTCACGTTTTTCGTTTGTTCTATTTAAATAGACTAAAACCTGATTGAGTGTTGACTGTCGGGTTGATTTATTTTGATATTTCGCTATATTAGAAGGGATTTTCAGTTTCTTGTCTTGCGTGAAACACAAGGGAAATCGTTTCTGATCTATGATTCACATTCGTAATGTCGGTGAAAAGGAGAAAGCCATGAGTAAAAAGGCAGGTATTTGGCTGACAAGCGTCGCATTGTTTGCCCTGGCTGCTGGTCCGGCCATCGGGCAGGAATTTGTTGACGTTTCCAATCAGGCGGGTGTCGCTGATGACGGTCTTGGCAAAGGTGTTGCTTTTGCCGATGTTAACAACGACGGTTTCGTTGACCTGTATGTGTCGAACAAGGGAGGCAGCAACAAGCTTTTCTTCAACAACGGTGATGGCAGCTTCAAGGATGTGACCGCGACAGCCGGAGCCGGCATCGACTCTCCCGGTTTTACCATGGGCAGCGTCTTCGGTGATTACGACAATGATGGCGATGTGGATCTCTACCTCGCTACGGGTGGCCAGTATGAAATCGAAGCCAACCGGCTTTTCGCCAACAATGGCGATGGCACCTTCTCCGATGTGACCGCCGCCGCCGGTGTCGGCCTCAAGGAATTCACCTACTCCGCAAGCTTTGCCGATTACGATAATGACGGTGACCTCGACCTCTACTGCGCGAACTACGGCGTCGGAGCCAAGAACGTACTCTTTGCCAATAATGGCGATGGTACTTTCACTGACGTGACAGACGCTGCCGGTGTTGGTGACAAGTCCTGGAGCTGGATGGGCGTGTGGTCCGATATCGATAATGACGGCGATGTTGACCTCTACGTTGTCAATGGCCGTTACCCCGCAGGGGAGCCGAACAAGCTCTTTGTTAATAATGGCAACGGGACCTTTACCGAAGGTTCAGCTGCAGCTGGCGTCAACGATGCCAATTGGGGCCTCGGTGCCAGCTTTGCTGACATCGACAACGACGGCGACCAGGATCTTTTCGTCTCCAACTATATCGGTGGCAACAACCTGTTCATCAACGACGGCGCGGGTTCTTTCGCCAAGGCCAGCCACAAGATCGCGTCCGGTGAAGAAGGCTGGGGCAAGGGCCCGACCTTTGGTGATGTCGATAACGACGGCGACCTGGACCTCTACGAAGGTGACTGCAAGCTGGCCAATCAGCTTTATCTGAATGACGGCAAAGGTAACTTTGTCAATGTTGCTGACGATCAGCCCCAGCTGCAATGTGCCACTGTTCGGACCAAGGGAACTGCCTTTGCTGATATCGATAACGATGGTGACCTCGATCTCTACGTGATCAACTGGGGTGCCGAGAACAAGTTGTACAAGAATACCCAGAATGACGGCAATTGGCTGAAGATCGCCGGTCTCGGTTATGGTACCAAAGTTGCTCTCTATGATGGTGATCAGCTGGTCGCCACCCGTGAGATCAAGTCGGCCACCGGCTTCTGTGCCCAGGATCCTGCTGTGGCGCATTTCGGAGCTGAGGCAGGCAAGGCCTATACCGCCAAGATCTCCGCACCGGGTCAAGATGCGGTTAGCATGACGGTCAAGGCTGGTCAATTCGTCAGCGTCAAATAGTCAGAAAGCAAGGCTGGAACGCTGCCCTTTAGAGAGCAGGTTTCGGGTATAAAATAAGAAACCAATAACCATAGAGCCGGGGGCGGTCCTTAAGGGATCAACCCCTCACAGAGGAGGATGTTATGAAGAAGTATATGAAGCCAAGAGTTGTGGGGAGCAGCAACGTACATCCCTGCTAAAGAAAAAAAGAAAAGAGCCGGCGAGAGCCGGCTCTTTTCTTTTGTAATCTTCTCTTTAATGAACTACCTCGCAGCAAGCTACGAGGTATCAACAGCCTGTAACTTTTGTTGTCAACACAATCGGAATCTATTTTTAGCCGCGATCAGAATCTATGAAAATCTGTACAATCAAGAACACTTATTCACAGGGATGAAGGG
>CAZXBD010000199.1:0-14433 GCA_964638305.1 uncultured Geobacteraceae bacterium
AGGGAGTATGCCTTAAGCTCCCTGACAAAACCCTCGGTTGGGCCGTGAAACCAGCTGGCGAAGTCGGCTAGCGTCATAACAATGCAGACCGGTATGAGCTCCCAGAGACGATTCACATACCTGCCCATTGCCGCCCCGACAACAGTCGCGACCAACAACAGCAATCCCGACTTGACCGTCGCTAATAACAGCTGCCAGCTACCTGCCGGCGGCAGCTGGTTGATCCCCCAGACACACAGCACCAGAACAACACCCCAGAAAAGATAAAAACCACGACTCCTTTCCTCGGGATGCAGCAACAGCGCAGGAAGAAGCAGTTGGGCAGCGGCGTAGAGCTGGAACGCAATGAATCCGACGGCCAGCCATGGCCCTGCACCCTCGAACAAGGAACCAAAGGCCCATAGGCCGAAAACCGCACAACTCCAAAGTAGATGGCAGGCAATCAGCAGAAAGATCATGCGGAGATTGAGCTTGCTGAAGGTGGTGAAGGAACGAATTGACATGACGCCATTATCTCTTGCCGCGGCCGGCAGGTAAACAGGAAGATTAAATGAGGACAAAGGTTGCCGTCTTAAGCATCAGCCCTTTTGCTTTGCATAACCCTGGCATCCCGTCGATTCAGCATGGCCCTTATGTTCAGGATAGGACTGGCAGTGGTCAGGCTTGATATCATTGATTCCGCACAGATGCCCTTTTTGGCCCAACCTGTCAAGCAGCCAGGGGCAACGTTCGACATCCTCTCCTGTCACGGGATCAACCCATGCAGTATGCAGCTTGTTGTCCGGACCCAAATCGAGGGTCTTGACCCAGGCCAGGAGATCGTTACGGTTTAATTTCCGCCAGCGGGCCAGATCTGCATCGCTGACACAGCCATTGTAAGCATCAATCAGGTTGAGACAGCAATGACCGCAGCAAGAGCAATTGAATGGTTGGTTCATGGGTACCTTAAAGGGTTTAGTGCAAAGAGCGCTCACTATACTTTCAACTGGATGATTAAAGCAAAAGCTAACTGACAAATCGGTTGAATCAGTAGCTAGTAGCTAGTAGCTAGTAGCTGGGAACTGGGAGCTGGGAACTGGGAGCTGGGAGCTGGGGGCTGAAGATCCGGTCACGAATGAAAACATAAATAATCCAGACACAATCAGCGCAAGTCATTATTTCACAAAGAAAACTACCGAAAAGCATTGCCTCCTCACAAGAACGGTGCTATACATTCGCGGCGCGAAGACCACGGGGTTTGGCCCTGTGGTCTTTTATTTTCTTACGAAGGAATATCTCACCCATGATCAGTGCATCAAACATCTGTCTGGCCTATGGCAAACGGACTATTTTCAAAAACGTCAATATCAAGTTTACTCCCGGCAACTGCTACGGCCTGATCGGTGCCAATGGTGCCGGCAAGTCGACATTCCTCAAGATTCTTGCCGGTGACAGCGAGCCGGATAAAGGCGAAGTCTCAATCGGCAAAGGGCTGCGTCTAGCCGTTCTGCGCCAGGATCAGTTCGCGTTTGATGGGGAAACGGCCTTCAACACTGTCATTATGGGACATGAGCGCCTTTATAGTGTAATGAATGAACGTGACGCGATTTACTCCAAAGGCGAGTTTACCGAGGAAGACGGCGTACGTTCAGGTGAGCTTGAAGCTGAATTTGCCGAGATGAATGGTTACGAAGCTGAATCGGAGGCTGCCGTACTACTCAACGGCCTTGGCATCCAGGAGGAGCTCCGTAATAAAAAAATGAAAGAGCTGGATGGTGGCGAAAAGGTTCGGGTCCTGCTGGCCCAGGCATTGTTTGGTAATCCCGACGTTCTGTTGTTAGACGAACCGACCAACCATCTTGATCTCAAATCGATTCAGTGGCTGGAGGATTTCCTCGGCAGGTTTCAAAACACGGTCATCGTGGTCTCTCATGACCGGCACTTTCTCAACCAGGCGTGTACCCATATCGCCGACATCGATTTTGGCACCATTCGCACTTATGTTGGCAATTACGATTTCTGGTATGAGGCCAGTCAACTGGTTTTAAAACAAAAGCAGGAGGCGAACAAGAAAGCCAGTGACAAAGCCAGCGAGCTCAAAGACTTTATCGCTCGCTTCAGCTCCAACGCCTCGAAAGCCAAGCAGGCTACTTCACGTAAAAAACTACTTGATAAACTGGACATTGAAGAATTGCCGGTGTCGTCACGCAAATATCCATTCGTGGTCTTCAAGCCGGAACGTGCCTGCGGCGACATTATCCTTGAAGTGAAGGGTTTGAGTAAATCGATTAACGGCGTCAAGGTGCTGGACAACTTCGACATGGTTGTAAATAAAGGCGACAAGATCGCCTTTATCGGCGGCAACAGCATCGCAAAGACAACACTCCTGCAGATTCTCGCCGGTGAGCTTGAACCTGACAGCGGTAGTTTTCGTTGGGGTCTCACCATGACCAGTTCCTATTTCCCAAAGGAAAACAGCTCTTATTTCGCCAACAACCTGAATCTCATTGAATGGCTGTGTCAGTACCCACCCCACGAAGGAGAAAGCTTTGCGCGGGGTTTCCTTGGCCGGATGCTCTTTTCCGGGGACGAAGCCACCAAAATGACTGGTGTGCTCAGCGGTGGAGAGAAGGTACGCTGCATGCTGGCGCGGATGATGCTGACAAACGCCAACGCATTGTTGTTCGACGAGCCAACCAATCATCTTGACTTGGAATCGATCACTGCGCTTAATAACAGTCTGATCAATTTTTCCGAAGTGATTCTTTTCACTTCACACGATCATAAATTTGTCTCCACCCTGGCCAACCGCATCGTCGAGTTGACTCCGGGCGGAACAATCGACAGGGTGATAGGCTTTGACGAGTATCTTGAAAATGCCGATATCATCACACTGCGTGAAAAATTGTGCTCGGGAGATTCAGCGTTGAAGCTTTGAAAATCCCGGTCACATCAAGAAGACGTCTGGAGTAACCAGAAAATGAAAGAAAAATCAAAAAGCAAAGACCTCTACGTCGCCAATATGTCCTTCGAGGTCGAAGAAGAAGAGCTGCAAAAGCTGTTCTCTCTCTGCGGCACGGTGCGCTCTGTCCACATGGTCACGGACCAGAAGACGGGACTGCCCAAAGGTTGTGCCTTCGTTCACATGACGACCGCTGCCGAGGCGAAGGATGCTATCACCACGCTCGATGGAACCTATCTGCACAATCGTTGCATCAGTGTTACCGAGGCCCTGCCCAGGAAAACTGCCGTACCTGCTGTGAAGGCAGAGGTCGAGAAAAAGCCGCGAACACGCCGCACACCCGGTCGCCGGAGATAAGCCTTGCACTTCTTTCGGTCTTCGAAGAACGGAAAGAAGCCTGTTTTTGTAAACGTCTCTTCCGTTTCTAATCGCAGAGGATATTGACCTATTCTGGAACAGGTTAAATTCAAACCGCTGTTTTATTTTTTTTCAAGACCTTAATTTTATTCTTTGCATTTCGAAAAAACTTTGTTAGTGTTGTCAAACTTAAGAAGGCTGTGTATTTCCGTCGCTCGTCAGTTTGACATGTTGTCAGTATTGATCAGAACACACAGGCCAACAGGGATTGTGTGTTTTTCCTTTTTGGGCAAACGGGACGTACACAACAAGAAAGTTCCCACAAGAAGGGGCATGGAGGAAAAAATGGCAGAAGGTACAGTGAAGTGGTTCAATGATGCAAAGGGTTTTGGTTTTATCGAGCAGGACAATGGTCCGGACGTATTCGTTCACTTTTCCGAGATCCAGGGCGACGGTTTCAAATCTCTCGCTGAGGGAGACCGGGTAAGTTTTGATGTCACTGAGGGCCAAAAAGGTCCCCAGTCGTCTAACGTTTGCAAAATCTAAGTAGACGTTTACTTTAGGTTAAGAAAAGAGCCCCCGGTTTTCCGCGGGGCTCTTTTTTTATCACAAGCACATATTGATATCTGTATTGTGCTCTCGCGATTATACACTGTCCGTTAAATCATCAAATCACCCTTGAACATCAGCATAAAATTGCCCCCAATTCCAACTCAAAACCGGTTCTTTGCCAGACAGTGAAAATATCTCAACCTCCATTTCTGGTAAGCTTAAAATCGCACAGGTATGGTTAAACAGTGTACTTCCCGGGTTTACGACCAGGACACTGCCTAAGGTTACACTGAAAACCTGGTGAGTGTGGCCAACCACCAGAACGTCAAAGGGAAAACCCTTTAAATAGTTGCCCCAGAAGGACATTTGGTCCGACTGCAGAACAGCCTTCTCGTCTAAAAGTTTAATGCCCTCCAGCGATGACTCTGGAGGACTGGCATGAACCATGTGAATCCTCTTGCCCGAAACAGTGAGTTCAACCGTTGCAGGCAGGCCGCGCAAAAAGTCTTCGGTAAGACCCGCTTCCGGCCTGTCGCCACCCTCAAGCCACCAGAGGTCATGATTTCCCATGATGACCTGGCAATCATATTCTTGAAGCAAGGCGACAGTCGGACCAGGCTTATGTCCATAACCGACAATATCCCCGGCACAAAGAATCATATCGACTTCTGCGTCTTGAAAAATCACCAAAGCTTCCTGTAAAGGGCCTGGTGTTGCGTGGACATCACTGATCAAACCGATTTTCATCTGTCGTCCATTTATCAGGATTGATACTGCCAGGCCGCAATCGCAAGCAACAACCAGCCGATCAGAAAAGCGACACCACCCAATGGGGTAATCATTCCGAGGGGTTTTGCACCGGTGAGGACCAGGGCATAAAGCGATCCGGAGAAAAGGACCGTACCCGCCAGAATCGACCATCCGGCATTCCTAACCAAGGGCACATCTGGCATCAGAGAGCAAAGGACACCGATCAGAATCAAACCGAGAGCGTGGATCAAATGGTAGAGAACGCTTGTTTCCCAGATATTCAGCATCTCTGGTGCAACCTTGCTCTTCAGAGCGTGAGCACCAAAGGCTCCCAGGGCTACGCCGGAAAAAGCACTCAGGCTTCCCAACAGCAAAAATATTTTCATACCGACTCCCTCAGTTTGTGCATTTTTTGTGAAATGTGTAGACCTGACCCCTAATATGACCCCTAATACCCGTAAAACAGGAGAGATTGAAGATTGAAGTAAGCACCTATCCACCACTCTTTTTCACCGACCATCCCTTCGCCTTGAGCAGTTCGATCAAAACATCGCGGTGATCACCCTGTATTTCAATCACTCCATCCTTCACTGTTCCGCCGGTGCCACACTTCTGTTTGAGTTCTTTAGCCAGCTTTTTCAATTCATCCGCCTGCAGTGGAACGCCGGTGACCAGGGTCATGCCCTTCCCTTTGCGGCCTTTGGTTTCGCGGCCGACGCGGACAATACCATCGCTCGTGGAGGCACTTGAAGTCTGCTGCATACAGACACAACCGGCAACCGTTTTACCGCATTTCGGGCACATCCGTCCGGAAGAACTTGAATATACAAGCGCTGAAGAAGGCTTCTTCATCAATAGTGGGGCTCCTGACATTGCTCTTTGTTCGTCATTATTGCTGAGCTGTCATCAAAGAGAGAATTCAACAAAACGCCGTACGGCCGCTGGAATTTCATCCTCGCGGATATTTCCAAAAGCCAGGCGCAGGTAACCCTCAAGACCGGGGCCGAAGGCTTCACCGGGTAGACATAACACGCGAGCCTTCTCGACGAGACGACGTACAACAACCCGTCCGGTAACATCTGACCAGGGATGTCTGATCCAGGCAAAAAAACCACCACTGGCGATCAACTTGAAAGGGTTCTGGGACTGGAGAAAAAGCTCCCGGAATCTGTCGTGACGCCTCTGCATCATGACAGCGTTAGCAGCCACCCACTCGTCAAGAGATTCACAGCCGAAGCGGATCGCATGCTGGGTGATGCGTGGCTGACAAACCGCCATGGTGTCCTGGACCTTTAAAGCCTGATGAATAAACTCCGCGCCGGCAACCAGAGCACCGGCGCGGTAGCCGGTCAAGGCGAAGGTTTTTCCGAAAGAAGCAACCTGGACAAAATGTTTCTGCCATTCGGGTTCAGAGAACAAACCATGGGGACTGACACCAGCCGGCAGAAAGGCATTATAGGTTTCATCGAGCACCAGTGCGATATCATGATGCCGGGCCAGAGCGTAGAGCTTCTGTAGGACAGACGGCGGCGTGACGGCACCGGTTGGATTGCTCGGTGAAACCAACAGAATGGCACGGGTCCGAGACGTAATTCGCGCTTCTATTGCATCGACATCGGGTTGCCCGGCAGTAGTATCAATAAAGGGCGCCCAGACACAGCGAACACCAAGCGCTTGTAATGCCATCGGATGATCAAAATAGGCAGGCAGTTGCACTATGACTTCATCACCAGCCTGGCAGAGTGTCATGATCGCCAGCCAGAAGGCCTGGCTGGCGCCAATAGTCAGGCAGATTTCGTCTGCTGTTGGTGCAGCGCCGTAGCGTCGGGCGTACCATTCACTGACGGCTGCACGCACTTCCGGAAGGCCTTCATCAGGGCTGTAACGTGAGGTCTCCGGATTCTCAAGCATACGGCTCAAATGACAGACCAGGTCCGGAGCGGGTGCATAGTCAGGGACCGCCTGGCAGAGATCCACAAGCGGCTGTTCCTTGGACATTTCCAAGCCGACCAGCCATGACTTAACCTCGGTGATCGGTGGGAACTGAACATTTTCAATATGTGATGACAATTTCATTACAGAAGACCGGAAACGTTAAGGATTGGCTACAATATTAGCTGTTTGTGAGGCCAGGTCAAAAACAACTTTGACTTTACGGGTTTGCAGTTGTTTCAGCACCTGTTTGATCTTCTCCTCCAGCGAACAGCCTGCATCACCCCAGTCCGCGCCGTCTCTGGTGACAAACTCCTGGATCATTTTGCGCAAAGTATCGGGGTTGATCTGCTCGTAAGGAACCTCTACCCCCTTTTCTTGCTGATCGCCCCGGAGATGACCTGTTGAATTTTCTTGAGACATAGCCATCCTGTCTTTGGACATAACAAAACCAAAATTTTCAATACCTAACTGGAAGCATGTTAAATGGCTTCAAAAGCCGACACTCCCAGCAAGGGATAAAGGCTCAACATGTGATTCAGGAATGCTTCTGCGCAGACTAATTCAACTGCGGAGAGCGAGGGCAAATGGGGACTATTCTTATTTTGGAGAATCGCTTGTTTGGCCTGCTGTGCACATTCTATTAAACGGGCTTCAAGGTATTGGACATGCTTCCGGGTCAGGGTATTGTCCTTGGAGGCAAAAACAATTACCTCTGTCCAGGATTCTGTGTTGAGGTCGCATTCTCCAAGGGGGTCACAGACAGGGTCGGCAGATCCGATGCAGACGGACGGTTGAACACCTTTTTTGCCGGGGTCAATAAGAACAAAGACTCCGGGTGCATTGAGTTCATCACGACCTATTTCTGCTTGTAAAGAAGTTCTGGGGATCACCAGGCCGCGTCCTGACCATTTCGACTTGGAAATCATTTTGACCCCAGAGGCATGGCCGTCCTGTAGGTAGATTCGGACCGAGAATGATTTCTTTGTCATAAACATCACCAGTTTAAGTAACCCCAATCAGTATACCTTATATTTACATACTCGTAGGGGCAGTTTAATCTTGAATGTTAACGGTTCTGAAGCAGCAAACAGTTATTGTTTTTTTCATGAACAAATTAACCAATATTTTAATTTTTTAGTTGTATTGACAGCGAACGAAGAAGGTATAGAATTAAGTCAAACAGTGGCGAAATAAGCAGAATCGAGCACGTAAAAAACCTGCGGGCGACCCATGGCAAAGCTTAATGGTTACGCCAAATAGCCCGGACGGGACCTGAAACGAACCGCAAAACTGCTTTAAAAGGTAGCGTATGTGGTGACTGTCGAACAAGGCAGACGGTTCAGGGTCGCTCATCGGCAATTTCGTCACTGTTGTATTTAGGAGATTAAAACTTGAAAGAGGCGACCGAATGGTCGCCTCTTTTATTGATAGGTGAAATCATAGTGTCTGAAACGTGCGTAAATCTTCACGCACTTCCGTTTTCCTCCGCCTTGCAGCGTTCAACCACGCTCTTGAGCCAGGCGATCTCATCCGGTGCAAACTGCTTGTTATAATCCGTACCGATATTCATCGCCCAGTGAAGTTCCGCAGTGGTCATTTCTGCCAGTACATGCCCCGGCAATTGCAAAAAGGGTACTTCTTTTTCGGCCCAGTCGTACAACCTTTGCTGTTGATCAAAAAAGATCAGGTAATCAATCTCATCAGCGACAAGAATCAACGGCACTTCAACATTTTCTTCGCCATTTTTACTTTCAGTATCGACAGTCTCTTCAGTAGTAGGAACGATGAAACTGGAGTTGAGGAAAAGGTCGTAAAACCCCGACTGTGCTTTGTGATCATCGGGATTGGCGCGCAGTGCTTCGAGGGCTTGATCGAGTTCAGTCATGAAACAGGCCTTTTAAAAGGGATGAATAAAAAATTCCTCTAACGATGAGCAATCAGGATACTGGTATTGATCGATAGAAGTCCACCGGAATCGATTGGATGTGGCGACGGCCCACGATATCCTCATAATCTACCGTGGTTAGGGGTCAGGTCTACACATTTCACAAAAAATGCACATTCAATTGAGAGACCCGACCATCACTACCAGAGAGGATAAAAGAAGTTCAAGGTCAGCGACCCAAAATTGTGGTCATCATCCTGCCCGACAAATTCCTTTGTCCTTGTCACATGGGTTAAAGTCAGCATCAGGTTACGGTAGCTGAAGGTGACGCCTGCTGCAAAATCAGCAACCAGGTCCTTTTTGTCGATACTGTGGCTGTCCGTAAAAGTATTGCCATCAAGAAAAATATCGCGCAGCACATATTTACCATTAACCGCACCGAACAGATAAAGGCTCGGTTTGTGGCCAGCTGTAAAACGCGTACTACCGGCAGGTCGTATCAAGGAAACGCCGAAGTTACGCGACAAATTCAGGCCGAATCTGAGCTCCATTCCGGTATTGAAATAAGTGGACACATTGCCTATAGCTCCCCCAACGTGCATGATCGCGTCTGCCGATAGTGTGCGGTTTGAGTAAGGAGACAATAGCCACTTGCGTTCAAAAGCCACAACAACTCCAGGCTCGTTTTTAAGCTGGTGGTCCCATCCCTTCGCTGTATCGATTCCACGCAGCTCATGGACCAGAGTCTGGGTTTCATCCGCATATGACTGAGGCCCGACTATGCCTATCTGAATTTCCACGCTGTCGAGAAAATCGAGGTGCTCGACAAGTTTCGTTTTGCGATGGTAGGCGAAACCAAGGTAGCTCCACCCGGCATATGGCCTGTCATCAACAATCAGGTCCGAGCGACTGATATCTGCCGGGGTGTACATATTCTGACCAAGGGAGAACTCGGCTTTATGGCTGTAATCGGGTCCCGAATCACGGATAAATGGTATTTTATGTATTAATTCCAAAACTTTGCGTGGGAAACGACCCTGTTTGGCATGTGGTGACAGGTCAGGAGAAATCAATGAGTATTTGACGCCGTTGGTATAGTTACTGTCGGTGCCGTTGAACAGGTCATTTTCAAAAAAGATCGAGTGGGTCCAGGGGTTATTTTGCTCTTGTGCAGCAAGAAGTCTTTGAGGGGACAAAAGGCTGACAAGCAGAACAAGCATCAACCCTAGGTTTTTATAGAATCTTTTTTCCACGGGGCATCCAGAGTAAAAGGCTCAACACGGTCATAGCAAACGCTTGAAAATACGAAGTTCGCTTGATCCGGTCAAGGTGAATATATCTGGATAAGCATAAAAAAGGGACACTGCAAAGCAATCTGGCGTAATAGGTTTTTTTGGTAAGATCGAGCGTACAGAGAAGTTATTCTCTGATAGACTATGTACGGATTTTTCTTCCAGATAAAGTATCAAAGGAAACTTTATGCCTCAGATTGTCGCCGCAGCCCACGCCCTGCCACGCCACGAGATACCGCAACAAGAGGTCAAAGAACTGATAGCAGAGGTATTCAAAGATCAGGTAGAGAATTTAGAGCAACATTTACGGGTTTTTGATAATGCCCGGATCGAAACACGACAGCTTGTCATGCCACCGGAATGGTACATGTTGGAACATAGTCCTGTTGAGCAGAACCAGGTCTACCTTGACGAAGGCATGCAGTTGACAAGAGAAGCAGCCGAGAGATGTCTGCATCAAGCAAACTTGTCTTGCGCAGACATCGATCTCGTGATTTTTGTTTCTTCAACCGGCCATGCAACCCCGACTCTTGATGCCAGATTAATCGATTCACTCGGTTTCTCTCCATCGACAACACGACTGCCAATTTGGGGCCTCGGATGTGCAGCGGGAGCGGCAGCTCTTTCCCGTGCTTATGATTACTGCCGGGCGTACCCTGAAGCCAAGGCCTTGCTCATAGCCATGGAATGTTGCAGTCTGACTTTCAGGAAAGATGATTTGTCACAAAAAAATCTGGTGGGAACTGCCCTTTTCAGTGACGGTGCAGCAGCTGCCATTGTCGCCGGGGACAAAACAGGTGCCGACGGGCCACACATTCTGGCGACCAGGTCACATTTATTTTCGGACACGGCACATATTATGGGGTGGGATTTCGACGACGGCGGGATGCAGCTGGTACTTTCTCCCGAGTTACCCCTGCTGGTTCGCCAGGAGCTGCCCAAGTTGGTTGAAGATTTTCTCAACAATCAAGGTCTTAAGCCACAAGATATTGTCCACTATGTGACTCACCCAGGTGGTGCACGGGTTATTGATGCTTATCGTGAGTCACTCGGGCTGCAGCAAAAGGATCTCAGGCTAACCGAAAAAATCTTACGCGAAAACGGCAACATCTCTTCAGTGTCGGTCCTGATGGTTCTGGAAGAATGGTTGGCATCATCCCCCGTTCAACAGCCTGGATACGGTCTGCTTTCAGCTTTTGGTCCGGGGTTCTCTGCCGAACTGATGCTTTTGGAGGTTTAGCATGTCCCTCTGGTGGGTCTTCGGCTTGCTCATCACAGAGAGGCTCTCTGAACTTTGGATTGCCGAACGCAACAAACAGGCGCTACTGGCCCGGGGCGGCTGTGAATTTTTTGCAGGAACCTACAGGAGCATGATCGCCCTACACCTGCTCTTTCTGCTCAGCCTTGTCCTTGAATCCTTTCCCTGGCATGTCCCCCTCAACAATCTGACCTTTGTTGGCCTCTTCGCCATCACCTTGCTACAGGCATGCCGCTACTGGTGCATTGTGAGTCTCGGCATATATTGGAATACACGAATTATCGTACAACCGGGGGCGAAGGTTATCCGCTACGGTCCTTACCGGTATATGCGTCACCCCAACTACCTCGTTGTAGTCCTGGAATTTATAGCTATTCCACTCGTGATGCGGGCGCCCGTTACGCTGGTCATATTTTCCCTGTTGAACCTGATTGTCCTGCGTCAGCGAATTCGACAAGAAGAGCAAGCTTTGCGGGATAATACCGATTATGGTAAGACGTTCCTGACTAAAGAACAGATGGAATCAGGGGAAGGCCCCTGAATCAGTGTAACGGTAATGACAACCATCACAGGGGAACCACAGATGCAGATATGGGTCGATGCTGATGCCTGCCCGAGAGTGATCAAAGAGATTCTATATCGAGCCGCAGACAGGAAAAATGTGCAGCTCACCCTGGTGGCCAACCAACCGCTGCAAACACCCGCCTCCCCTTTCATCAAGTCACTGGTTGTTGGCTCTGGTTTTGATGTGGCAGATGACAAGATCGTGGAGCTTTTACAGCCTGGAGACCTGGTCATCACTGCTGATATTCCACTGGCTGCGGCGGCTATCAATAAAGCTGGGCACGCGCTAAACCCACGCGGAGAATTTTACACTGAGGATAATATTCAGGAGCGGCTCGCGGTTCGCAATATGCTTGATGAACTACGAGGTTGCGGAGTGGATACTGGCGGGCCGCCGGCCTTTAGTCAATGTGACCGGCAAGCTTTCGCAAATCAGCTGGATCGTTTCTTGGCCAAGCACTAATAATTACGGTGACAATTACGGTGACACAATACTATTGTGTCACCGTAATTATCTACAAGTTCAATCAAAGGCGACAACTACTCCCGATCAGGCAACGAAACCCCACAACTACCATCACAATAGGGTTGGTCCCCGGTGAGTCCGCATCCACAGATAAACACTTTCTGTCTCCGCTTGACCTTGAATTCAACCGGTGAGCTTTCTGAACCGCTATGTGATTCGTCACAGAACGGAAGGTTCTGAGACTTGCCGCAGGTGCAGCGATAGTAGGTGCCTGGCTCCAGGGTAATGCCAATCGGCAAGCCGACGTCATCGTTTTTCATATAGTAACCTCCGTGGCAGATAGCGGGTGGCGGGATTTAAAACCCTGGATCAATTTTTATTCATAAATTACATCAAAGCAAGAGGGTAAATATCTAATTGTCATAACTTTTCGCACCACTCGCCACGCGAATCTTTATTTCACAAACCAGTCATAAAGAAACTTGCCGACCACGCCGAGCACCACCAGTTCGACAAAGGTGATAGCGACCATAACCCACACCTTCCTTTTCCCGCCCTTCAGTCCCTTTTGCAGAAAGGCAGGCATGACCTTGGACATATCCTCGCTCATGTTCTCCCAGGCTTCTGTGAAAACACTGTCTTGCTGCTTTTTCTTTGGAGACGACTTCTTGCTGTTTTGCTTTTTACTCATTGATATTCCTAAAAAACAATTGTGGGATAAGTCGTATCTCAGACAATAAAAAACCGTCCAACAGAAAAGACCGGGGACGGTTCAAAGAGTACAGTTTTTAAAGTGGATGGTCAACCGGTGGCTTTCAACTACCAGGTTCTCACCGGGCCGGTGTCCACGTGTACGAAATTAGATTTGGGGTAGTAGCCGACACCGCCGCGTTTTAGCTCCAGAGAAGCCTTGTAAAGCATCTTTAGTGGTACATCCGGTATCCGCAAGTCAATCGCCTTACCTTGCATGTGATAGCTGCGCTTGGCAACCCCATTGCTCTTATTGCTCAATTTTGCGTTCGTCGCCGGAGAACGATAACCTGAGATAATCTCGATTGGACAGTCGCAATCGAATTTGTGCTGCAAGGTAAAGAGCAGATCGATTGCATTGGGATCAATCGCCTTGACATCATCTACGCGATGATCACGCAGCAGAACGTTGATCTCGCTCAGGGCATCCTTGAGATACGCACCCTGCTCCCAATAGGGAACCTTTCTCAAGGTCTCGCCAGTATGTGTATTGTAAAGACTCAGAGTGCGTACTTCCGTTCCGTTCAGATCAAAGCGTGCCCAGGCAGGCACAGGATTGAGACAGACAAGAGAAGCAAACAGACCGGCCTTAAGCAACTGGCGCCGGTTCATTTCAGGGATTATATTGTTGTTTTTCACTTGCGACATAATACTTGGACCTTATGGTACAAAACAGATTGATATATCGGCAGGCTTTCGGAACCTATACGTAGCAAGGGTCGTTCCAAATCCGGGAAGAGAAACCTCACGTACGACACAGCCGCACAAAGCGAGTCAGAAAACATCAACTAACGTAGTGATATCGTGTTCTTACAGATCACAATCAAGCGAATGGAAACATCGATGGAAGAACAACACCATAGCCCCAATACGTCAAAAGACACTGCCGGTTGACACAGAAGTGTCACCCGGCAGTGTCATAGCACAAAGCCAAGCATTCTTGCAAGTTATTGTTTGTTAAGAATAAAGTCTAGCTCAGGTAAGTTCGAAAGCGATTTTAAGTACCACCTGGTATTCCGAAACCTTACCATCATCATTGATATGACCCCGAACTTCCTGAACTTCAAACCAGGAGAGGCTTTCCAATGATTGCTTGGCCCGATTGACCGCTTCCTGAATAGCATCTTCGACACTCTGAGTCGAGGTACCAATCACCTCGACCTTTTTATAGACACGTGAGTCACCGTATGACATTGAGAGCCTCCATTGTTTGAGGGGGAAAGAGGCGAGAAGCTTGAGGTGAGAATTGTATATCTCGGTTCATGTCTCGCGTATACGTTTATCTTAGCAGAGAGTTGATGAGATGCCAGACGATATGTGTTGTAAGGTTTATTAGGCCTTCGGGATAAGCCATGATTGGCGGGTCGCATCCCGCCTGACGCCTTACTTTTGACCTCGCCTCCCCTTGTAACGCAGCCGGAACGAGAATCGTTCAAGGCGATACAAGCGAGCAACTGTTTTAGCCACAGGCGAGTTTTGCTCGGGCGACTTGGGTGGTTGTCGTGGAGGAAAGCCGAAGGCCAAGGAGCAGGGGCACCTTTTTGATCCAAACTTTTAGGCACGTATAAGTTTAGGCGGCACGGGGCCGAACCCCCGTCACCTATGATTGTAGAAAAAGACCAGCTAAAAAGACAAACCAGGACCGGCGGGTCGCGTCCCGCCAGACGCCATCCTTTTTGTCCA
>CAZXBD010000200.1:0-9531 GCA_964638305.1 uncultured Geobacteraceae bacterium
CACTCAAAACTAAGAGTTCAGAGATGACCTACGGCCAGGAACCGTTATTGGGAACGGGTACTACAATGACCAGGCTGAATAGTATAAAAAAGGTGTCAGATTTATTTTTATAATGGTCTGGATAATCTTCCCATGGCTAGTCCGCTTTGGCTATTATAGGTTGAACAGAATCCTATCCAACATCAATCAATCCTTTAAATAAATCTGACACCTTTTTCCTCAGTTTTCGAAAGCATAGTCAACGCGTTTCAGCGTCTCCTTTGGAGAAACCACACCCTCAAATTGAATTTTTTACAGCGAAGATCGGAAAAACGGGGTTTCTTCAGATTAACCGCTTACCCTGCACCTTCCTATAGGGTTAACAAGATGGGTTCATTAAACGTGCTTTGGCTAGAGTTTTTTTTGAGCTTCACGGCGATGTTTGATCTTTCTTACAGGCGAAAAGCCACATACGGCATTGTCGGTTTGCAGTCGCGATCTATCAGGCGCAGTATATTGACTCCAATCAACGGAAAAAGAGCAGCACTATGCGATTAATCACCCGCAGAGGTGGGGAATCATTTCACATCGGTAACAATATTAAAGTCACGGTCGTCTCTGTTAAGGGCAACAAGGTCGAGCTTGGTATAGGAACGATTGACGAGTCCAAGTCGTCTCGCACGTGGAGGTCTATAAATGTCACCCCCAAATACCGGGAATCATTTCAAGTCGGTGACAATATTAATATCAAGATCGTCTCTGTTGGAGACAACATGGCCAGGCTAGAGATTGACGCGCCTGACGAATCCAAAGTGCATCGCGAGGAGACTCATGAAAGGATTCAAAAGCTGTATGGTAAAGAAAACTAAAATCAAATGGCAGACACTCAAAATACAAGCGACTGTGATTAAAAACAAGCGCATGCAGTAGGCCAAAGCACTCTCTGTGCTGGCATTTTCTCCAAAGGAAACTCTCAATTTGCTCGGCCAGGAGGCAATTTTCGGGCAGTAACGGACCTTCAGCTAACAATGATAGAGTCCAGGAGAATTTCGTGTAAGACATCCCCGGGGTCTTGATCAAGGATACTTCAATACTCATAGTCCTGCCTGGTGAAGCCCTTCCAGTAAGAGTGCGTTGTGTTCGCTCAATTTGAAAATTTCGTAATTCCCCGTAAGCACTGCTGAGAGCGTTTCCGGTGCGAAGTTTCTAATAGCAGCGATGTGGGAGTTCGCCGCTTCCGGGTCACTTAGATAACCGTATGCGGCTATCATAACCAATTGGCGAGCCGGCATTCTGGCATGCAGCTGGATTGCCAGTCGTCCCCATTTCACAGCATCGGAAAAATCACCCTCGATAAAGCTTGCCAATTCCAGCGTCGCATATGCCCAGGCCAACCAGATGTCTGTGTCTCGCGGGCTCAGCATTAGCGCTCTTTTGGCATGCTCTCTCGCTTCAATTGGAAGACCGGCCACCGCTTCACTCCACGCCATGGTGAAAAGATTCAAGGCCAGGTTGGGATTAAGCTCTAACGCACGTCGATAGTCAGCGATTGCCAGATCGTATTCCCGGCGATACTGATAGGCCCAGGCCCGGACGATATAGGACCTGGCGTTAGAAGGGTCTATACCGATTAGCTGGTCTGCAATTTCAATTGCAAAGTTGAGTGAACCGCCAGGATCGCTATTCCAACCGTAAAGATATTGGAATACACAACCCATGCCCCTGGTCCACAGGGCATGAGTGCACATTGCGTCCAGCTTGAGCGCTTCATCGGCGATCGACATTGCCTGGTCCAGCATATCCCGATCGGCGACACGCACGGCATCATAGGAAAGAGCCTGTGCCTTTAACGCCAGTTCGTATGCAGACAGATTGGTGTTACTTAACTTCCGACTACGTTGCAGTTCCGCAAGTTCGACCTGTGGCGCAATACTACCGACCACGTGCATTGCAAGATCATCCTGCAGCTCAAAAATGTCTACTAATTCGCGATCGTATTTCTCACCCCAGATATGTCTGCCGCTTTCCGTCTCGACCAGTCTGGCTGTGACCCTAAGTCGACTTCTGTCTCGTTGAATGCTGCCCTCCATCACGTAATTGACACCAAGCTCGCTTGCGATTTGACTGATATCGGCAGACTGATTTTTGAAATTAAACACTGAGTTACGAGCAACGACGCTCAGTTCAGGAAATCTGGATAGCTCAGTAATAATGTCGTCGGTAATGCCGTCAGAGAGGTATTCCTGACCCGGCTCATCAGACAAATTGGCAAAGGGTAGAACCGCCAGCGAGGGCACATCGGTCGATGACGAGAATTTCGGGTCAGCGTTCGCAGTTTGTTCGACTACCTGTATTCCGCCCAGGAATCGATAACCACGACCCCGAATGGTCTCAATAAACACTGGGCATTTGGGGTCATCACCCAGGGCTGCGCGCAGATCGTGAACATACTCTTTTACCAGTCCTTCAGAGACGTAAAGATCACCCCAGACAGCGTCAAGAATGTCATTCTTGGTCAGTAGGTGGTTGGGATTTTTGACAAACAACCGCAGAATCTGAAACGCTTTGTTGCCGATAGCAATAGATTGATTGCCTGACCACAAACGTTCATCAGCGAGATCTATCCTGTACTCGAATTTCTGATCAACAGCCACGGTATATTCCATTTTATACGTTGGTAACAATGTTCCAGCATGTTTTCAAGTAACAGTTTTGACTCAAATTCAACGAAAAATCCACTGTTTCTCCACAAAAAACTCGCTACTTGAAGTGATAATTACAGGCAGAATTTTTTTCAGTGAGGACGGGGACAATGAAAAAGTCAATTGTGAAGAACGGTATACATCTGCTGATAACCATTGGTATTTTATTCTGGGTTGAAATTCTCGTGGTGCCTAGTGCGCGGGCCGACGATCTAAAAGGGTTAGAAGAACCGGCACTCCAGACTGCGATAAAAAAATGGCTTGATGACAATGACGAAGACAGCCTTCCTGTTCTCGCAGCCCTCGCAGCTGAGGGAAACATTGCAGCCAGATTATTATTGGCTCGCATCGAAGTTACCGATCAGGGTCCCAGTAATTTTTTAAACGGTTTGTCTCGTAAGGAAAGGGTTGAGCTATTTCGTTCCAATACCGGCAAAGGATTGTTCCGGCCTACATGGCTGAAATCGGAAAAAAAGACGGGCAATCAAATTGCCGCCACACTTCTGGATAGCACCAATACCGTCGTGAACCTCGATGCAATTCGGGTGTTATATGAAATTGGTGAGCCTGAAGCGGCATACGACCTGATCAGGGAGGCCGCAGGCAATGGTTCTCAGGAAGAAAAGGAGGAGCTAACCCATTTTCTCCCGGATAAGTCTGAGTTGATGCCTTATCTTCGAGCGTTGCAAAATCCGGTAGCTGGTTTCACTCCAGGATATGCCGCGCTGCAACAGGGCATCGGTAGCAGTGAGCTACAAGGTTCGAAATCAGACACACGCGCTGCCGCATACTTTGTAGAGTATGGCTATCAAACCGGTGTTCAGAATTCTGATTTCGATCAATCCAACCACTATTACGGTGGCCTGGCAAGTTGGATTGAAACCTCGCCGGTGACTACTCCTATTGCGACTCTGTGTCGACGGTATTGCCGTGATAATACTCAACAATGCGCCATTACCGCATTTGGCCTGGTTGGTGGTTACTACAAAGCCATTAGATTTGATAGCCCCATGCAAACACTGATCGAACAATCCCGGTACGTGACCAGCGATAGGGCGGTTGGTATGGTACTGCGCCGAGTTTCCTTTGCTCGTCCGGCAGGTGCTTCCAAGAAACTTTTAATCTCCGACGATGAACTTCGTTCGAAAAGCGCATGTCTCGCCGAGGCCGTTACAGAGGTCAGGGTGCAAAGAAATTAAACTAATACGACACCGATTATGAATGCCTGAATAGGGTCGGTTTTTGTTGCTGGCTAATGATATCTGAGGGTCTGCTCTGGAGAATTTATTGCGAGTGACTACGGCAAATTCTAAAGTTAGAGAAATTTTTCTTGAATAACCAGGCGATTTCTCCGAAGGAGACGCTCAGTTGCGCTCACTGAGCTTCGGAAAACGGCCAGCAACGGAAGTTTTCTTCAAGAGAATAGCAAGCGGGATGATAGGCATCATCCCGCCTGCCAGACTACTTCCAATCCTCCTGAAAAACGTGGTCTGTCCCCCTATTAAAATTATCAGACTATGATTTCTATCGAGTTTAGGTGATTATAACCGGGAAGCAGATAAGTCACGTCTAGCCGAATATGTGATCGCAAGACCTGACTCCGAAGTCCCACCAGAGAGGAGATAACGTGAGCAAGGCTGAAACCACCATACGTAATTTGTTGTCACTGGCAGAGGTTGAGGTCAATGGCGGGAATGTCTACGATCTTCAGGTGCATGACCCGATATTTTATCAGCAGGTACTGGCTGGTGGCGCGGTTGGACTCGGCGAATCCTATATGGAAGGATTGTGGGATTGTGAAGCGCTGGACGATTTTATCTACCGGTTGTTACGGGCCGATCTTGAACACAGTATATCGCCATTAAAACTGCTCATACCGGTACTGCAGGCGAAGATTGTTAACCTGCAGAGCTCTCGCAGGGCATTTCGCATCGGCGAACACCATTATGATATCAGTAACGAGTTGTACCAGTTAATGCTCGATCCGCGAATGACCTATACTTGCGGCTACTGGAAGGATGCCGATAACCTGAAGGATGCTCAGGAAGCCAAGCTCGATCTGATCTGCCGGAAAATGGGATTACAACCCGGCATGAAGGTGCTGGATGTTGGTTGTGGTTGGGGTAGCTTCGCCGGCTTTGCTGCAGAGCGCTACGGCGTTGAAGTGGTCGGCGTTACCATTTCAAAGGAGCAGATTGCGCTGGGACAGGAACTTTACCGGGATCTGAATGTTGATCTGCGCTTTCAGGACTATCGCGATCTGAAAGAAACATTTGATCGAATTGTATCTGTCGGCATGTTTGAACACGTTGGCCCGAAAAACTACCGCACGTTTATGAAAGTGGTTAATCAATGCCTTAATGACGATGGTCTGTTTTTGTTACATACGATCGGTACCAATACCCGCAAACTCGCAGTTGATCCCTGGACCAACAAGTATATCTTCCCCGGAGGCGTATTGCCGGTACTGCATCAGATCGATGCGGCCGCCGAAGGTATTTTTATCATGGAAGATTTACACAGTATAGGTACGCACTATGATCCGACGCTGATGGCCTGGATGGCCAATGTGGATAAGAACCGGAATGAAATTAGTGCGCTGGGTTTTAACGAACGTTTTTATCGGATGTGGCGCTACTTTTTACTGGGTTCCGCAGGCTCTCATCGGGCGCGCCGCAACCAGGTATGGCAGATTGTTTACAGTAAGCGGGGGCTAGATGGAGGACATATTCCAATTCGCTAGGCGTTAGGTGAACTGGTTTGCAAGTTCATCGCCACTCCCGGATATTTAGAGTCCTATCCGGGAATACTACCCTGGAGAAAAGCCCTGCAGGATGTGCTACGTCGAAGATCCATTCGGCCTCATCTTTGAGGTTTATTCACACAGTTATGAATTGACCTATTCTCAGGGTGCGTATTAGAAAGTTAACAAGCGCATGCCATCGGACGTGGCCTGCGGCCACGCCGCTGATGCGAGGCGTTAGGTCGTTTACTGCTAGTCAACAAGAACGGTGGAAAAACTTTTTTTGGTCGCAATACTGGACATAAGTATTGCTGTCGTTTTTGCGCACATCGCTAAAAACATCTTTTATTGCGTGGACCATTCCCTGCGCTCTAACGAAACTTATGCTGTAATTGCCGGAGGGCATTCGCCTGGTGTAGCAGTCGTTCCTATAATCTTGTTTGTGTGGCTTACAGGCCTTATTCAAATATCATTTTTAAACAGGCTAGAATAAAGAAGTAATGAGCTGCCCTAAAAAAGATAAGACCTGAGCCTTAGGTAATTCCAGCATGAAGTGGACCTTTGTCTTTAAAGAGGACATTTTTGAAACAGGGGCTATCGCCGCCAGCCTGTTTTCAGCCTATATCTCCTGGGAGAACAGAGATCCGAGGTTACTTTTACCTGTCATCGTTTTTCTAGGGTTAGCGGCATATCTTTATTCAAAGAAAAATAAAGCTCGATGGTGTCGTACCTGCAACCAGCTCATGGTTTACGGTACTGAAAACTCTTCTACTAGCGTTGACTATAGAGTTGTTTATGAATGCCCGAAATGCGGGAAGAAAAATGACTCCGCCCTTGAAACAACATATCCAGACTAATGCATACCTGTCCAGTATCATTTCTGCGTAATTATTTGAAACGCACGCGACCGGATCGTACCGTATAGGCAGGTATAATGATCGCCGTTTTCAGCCAGGTTTAGTTGTGTATTTTTTAGCTGCTTTAGTGATCATCTTAATCGTTCTTTACTACTACGCGGTGAAAACCATTTTGTCGAAAAAGAACTACCGGGTATTGGCACTCGCTATAAGTCTATCCATGGTTTTTACTCTGGTAATTACCTGGCCTTCAGAATGCGCCTCCTCTCCATCATCTGAAGCTTGCGTTTGGGGTAAGGTATTTTTTCCGTTAACCGGCGGTATTACAATTTTTGCTTCAATGCCAATATTGTATTTACTTTTTACCGGCATCAATGAGCTGAGGAAAAAGCATCAAAGACGCTCTAAGGGCCAGGGTTGAAGTGCAGCAATGGCTACTTTGGACACCAGGCTACCCCTCTAGTCAATTCCCTGAAAGATGACTTTGGGTCGTTTTTCGTCGCTGACTTAACCAGTTTGAGTGGCAGCTTTCTGCTAAGCGGACCCCCCGGGTGGCTGTGTCCGTAGGCAATCTTCGGCCAGATCCTGTCATTCCGGCGAAAGCCGGAATCCAGGTCAATATTTCTGGATCCCGCGGTCAAGCCGCGTGATGACAGGTTCTGAAACTAATAATTCTTCTTCTTGAGTGACTGTTGAGGGTCTTTTATTGCCGCTGCTTCACCGAGTTTGAGCGTCTGTTTTCTCCAAAGGAGACGCTCAATCGCGTTTGCCGAGCTTCGTATTTCGGTCAACAACGGACCTTCAAATCGTAGCCGTTCATTGGTTTCTTACCATGTTTCGCGATAGTATCTGGGGGAGCTGCCAGCTCTAAGAGTACATCTTCAAGATGAACGATCGCCTGCCGAGTATACCAGCCGCTCTTTTTTATGATGTGGCTGAACATGTAGAGCTACACCCAGGCGATAAGTTATGAAATGTCTTGGCCGTGAGCACATAAACCGTGACGGGCTATCATTCTGCACCCAGTGCGGTGCCGCCTTACCAGTCATCTGCAAGATCTGTCGATTCGTTAATCAACCCGGGGATAGATTCTGCGGAGGGTGTGGTAGCGAGTTAGCGCGTGACAGCTCTAAAACCGCTGCCGGGAATCATAATACCGGACAGACGGCTCATATCAGCCAGGCAAACGAGCATCGCGGCTCAGGCAATTTCGAAGATGAGGCAGAGCGGCGTCCACTGACCATCATGTTCACTGATTTGGTCGGGTCTACGGAAATGTCGCTTAAAATTGATGCGGAAGATCTCCGCGACATTATCACGAGCTATCAAATCAGCGCTGCACGAGTAATCGAGCGCTACGGTGGGTTTATCGCCCGTTATATGGGCGACGGCATTATGTCGTACTTTGGCTATCCCTTGGCCCACGAGAACGATACCGATCGGGCGATCCGCACCGGACTTGAGGTAGTGGAAGCTGTCCGAGAGCTGGATGCAAAAATTGGTAAAGAGAAAGGAACGCAATTAGAAGTCAGGGTAGGTATTGCTGCTGGTCTGGTGGTGGTAGGCGACTTAATCGGTGAAGGGACATCGGAAGAGCGTGCGGTGGTAGGCGAAACGCCGAATATTGCAGCCCGGATGCAAGGCCTTGCGGATTCTAACGCCGTTGTTATCGATCCGGCCGCCCGTCGTCTTGCTGGTGACGCTTTCGAAATGCGGGATTTGGGACTGAAAGAGGTCAAAGGAAGTCCCGACCCCATACAGGTGTGGCAGGTTCTCGCGCCCCACGACACCCAAAGTATTTTCGATACTGCTTTAAAAGCTCAGCAAGGTCCGCTTGTCGGTCGAACCGACGAATTGAATCAACTGAACAAAAAGTGGAAGCTTGCAGGTCGAGGACAGGGCCAGGTGGTGATCCTGTTGGGCGATGCGGGTATCGGCAAGACACGTCTTATTCAAGCAGCATACTCTAACATCGTGGGCGCTGAAACACTTCGCGTTCGGTATCAGTGCTCTCCACTTTATACTAACTCGGCCTTTCATCCTTTCATCGAACAGATCGAGCGCACAGCCGATATCGATCAGTCGGAGCATCCCGATTTCAAGTTTAAAAAGATTCGGAGTTTCCTGCAGCAATTTGCTCAGGACACGCCCGAGTACCGTGCATTGTTGGCGAGGTTGTTGTCAATCGAACCCGAAGGTCGCTATGATGAGTTGAACCTCGGGTCATTGCAATTGAAGGAGCGTACCATTTCCGTTTTATCGGAACAGTTGCTTGCATTGACCAACGTCAGACCAATGCTGGTTCTGTTCGAGGATATGCACTGGGCTGATCCATCCTCACTCGAACTTTTGGACAGCATCGTTATTCGGTTGAAAGATACCCCATCGATGCTCGTTTGTTCGCAACGGTCCGGCCATATAGAGCGATGGGATAATCTCGACTATATCACGTCGATTGAACTAAAACCGCTCGACACCAGAAACTGCGAAGAACTTATCAAACGATTGCTTGAAGAAGCCAAGCTGCCGGCCCGACTCATGCGAGAGGTTTTGGAGAAGACCGATGGTATACCTTTGTTCGTGGAAGAAGTCATTCGGGCATTGTCGGCGAATATCGAAGATGCCGTCACGGACTCGGTCATCTCCCGAAAATTGGCAATTCCCGACACCCTTCAAGGCTCTCTAATGTCACGTCTTGACCACCTTAAATCAGCTAAAAGCGTTGCCCAGACCGGCGCTGCTATTGGCCGCCAGTTTCACTACAAATTGCTAGAGGCCGTGGTTTCACTCGACTCCGAGAATCTGGATGCTGCACTTGACTTATTGCATAGCGAGGCGGTGGTTAGCCGGCAGGGCCTGCCACCCGATTCTCTATATGTGTTTCGGCACAGCTTAATTCGAGACGCGGCGTACCAGTCGTTGCTGCGGAGCAAACGACGGGAAATTCACGAGCGCATTGCCGCGGTGCTAGAGCAAGATTTCAAAAGTTACTGGCATTCCAATCCAGAGATTCTCGCTCACCACCTGACCGAGGCAAATGAGACTGACAAAGCAATTGTTTATTGGGAGACTGCCGCCCGTAAAGCAGTAGAAGCATCAGCAAACATTGAAGCGGAACATCATTTTCAACGTGCCATTGAGCTCGTACATACGCTTCCCATTTCATCGCTGCAAACCAAACTGGAGCTGAGGCTACAAACCAGCATGGGTGCCGTTCTCATTAACAATCACGGCCAGGGTTCACCATCAG